>CAYZBM010000044.1:0-16932 GCA_964476705.1 uncultured Rickettsiales bacterium
TTTTATGGAAGGTATTTTATGCCCTTTAATCATTAGCGAACATATAATTAACAGTATAGTACCCCACACTTTTTAAACTTTTGCTTCTCTTCTGCATTTCCCCACTCTCCGTCATCCCGGTTTTTCTCTTCTCAAGAAACATTTTAATGTTTCGAGAGATAGGAAAAGACCGGGACCTACTTTTAGAAACGAGTATTATATATTTGTTACTTCGTTGCCCGTGAAAAAACATCGTAAGATGTTTTTTCACGGGCAACTTTGTATATATGGAGTATTGAAAAGTGGTGGGCGGTGAGAGACTCGAACTCCCGACCTACTGGGTGTAAACCAGTAGCTCTACCAACTGAGCTAACCGCCCTAAAAAACTAGGGAAATAGAAAGCTGAAATCTATTATTTCAGAAATCTACAAATGAAGAAGGCTTGTATAACGCCATACATAAACCTTTGCAAGATTTTTTTTAAAAAACTTAAACTAGTTACCTATTAACTGATTATATGAGGCTAGAGGAAGAATCTATAAATGTCAGTAATATATATTTATCTAAAATCCTATTTTCTTGATCTGCTATCAGATTTTATCATAGGTTGCTCTGTTTTTCTTGTGTTTATTTGCATTAAAGAACTATATTTTTTAGCACTCTAATTTATCTAAAGCTAGCTCTTTACGTTCTTTTTTAGCCGCTTGATAAACTTCTTTTGCGGCTCCTAAATTTATTATTCCAATACCAATTCCTACTAGTAAATCAGGCCAAGCTGAATGAGTATAGATGGTAATAAATCCGGTGAAAATTATGGCTATATTGGCTATAGCATCATTACGTGCTGAAAAAAAAGCGGCTTTACTTAAGCTGCCATGGCTATCACGTAAACTCGATAAAAGAAAAGCGCAAAAAACATTTATTATTAAAGCGCCAAAACCGGTAAGATACATTCCAGTTGCGTGTGGCACTATAGACAAATGAAAAAATTTATGCCCTATACTCCAAATGGTTGCAAGTACCGGCCATAATAATAATCCGGCCATGATCATTCCTACTTGAGCTCTCTTTTTAGCTGACCAACCTATAGCAAATAATAACAAAAAATTAACTGCGGCATCTTCTAGAAAATCAACACTATCGGCAAATAATGAAACCGAATCTATTTTTAAAGCCATGCTAAACTCAATAAAAAAATATAAAAAATTAGCAGCAGCTACAATAAAAACCGCTTTTTTTAGTTTGTTTTTAGTTTCGTTGCTCATAAATAAATACTTATATATTTTAAATTAATTTCAAAATAAATTTAGCAAAAAATAGATAGGTAAGTCCGGTTATAAAACAGCTAATAAACAGGCTTAAATAGAAATTTAAATTATGATTAAGGAGTAAGGGTAGGGCAACAAAGAACACTAAAGAGGGAATAACTAAATATAATATTGAAGTTGTATAGGTTGCAACCTCTTTTAAATTTCCTGATTGCTGATAATAAAAGCCGATAGCGATAATTGACGTAATTGGTAAGCTGATAATTAATGCCGATAAAAAGCCTGATTTTTTAGATATTTCCGAGGCTAACGTTATTATTAAAGCCGATATTATAATTTTGATCAAATATACCATGTTTTAAAGCTATTTATTGGTTTTGAATGTATGAGCTAATATAACGGATAATAGTCTATATTGTAAAATATTATAACCCTAGTTTAGACTAAAAATCTTATTTTTACATATTTTGTTTAAGATAAGGTCTAATTTAAGTAATATAAACACTAAAAAAGCAAAACTTCTGCTTGATTTAAGATTAAGATTACTTTATAGATTCGATTCCCTCTATTTTAAGGGGGTGTAGCTCAGCTGGTTAGAGCGCTGCCCTGTCACGGCAGAGGTCGCGGGTTCGATTCCCGTCACTCCCGCCACCCTAAGTTCTTCTAGCTTCGGGCGGTCCAAGCCTGACGTGCCATAGGCGGGTTATTTTACAAAAGATGTGGCACATTGTTATTTAAACTATCTCCATATATTTACTGAATAATCCCTATTTATACTTTAGTAAATCTATTGTATATTAATGCCGGAAAGTTAGGTTGTAAAATCTACTATCAAGGGGGAACTTGATGAAATATTTACTTAAAGTATTTTTATATAGTATAATATTTAGTAGTCTGATTTTGATTACTAGCGTTATTGCTCAAAGCGATGGTGGTATAGCTAGTTATAGTAAAGCCTATGATACTTGTTCGCCAACGGCCGCTTATCAAACAGAAAGACAATGTTCCTATGCCTCGGTAGTTGAAAATTATTACCAATCTTGTATGACAAAATTAGGTTTTTCTGGAGAAAATGAGCTAAATGATCAGCAGTATGAGAAATATATATCAAGTCACAAAGATTGTTTAAGTGGTGCCGAATATGATGCTAAAAAATATTGTAATTACGGTTCACTGTATAAAAGCTATTATGATGAATGTATGCTTAAATTTGGCTATGATGGTGCTGGTGAGTATATAGGTAAACCTGATGTTTCTAGTACAAATAAGGAAGGGCAGGAATATATGGAGTTTGATTTTTAAGAGAGGTTATTATCTTTATTTTGCAGGCCTTTATATTAATATTATACAGAAAAGTTGCGTATAATATTAAAAAGTTGTAGAAGGCTTAAATCTATATAAGGATGTTTTGAATTAAGGAGCTGTATATTATGAATGCTATACTAGAATGTAACAAATGTAATTCTTCTAATGTCTATCAATATGAAGGTCTTTATACCTGCCCGGATTGTGGTCACGAATGGTCAATATCTGGACAGGATAATGCTCAAACTGATGAAAATAGTATTTTTATAGTTTTGGACTCTAACGGCGTTGAGTTAAAAGATGGAGATACTGTAATGGTAATAAAAGACCTCAAAGTAAAAGGATCGTCATCTGGACTTAAATCTGGAACAAAAGTTAAAAATATTCGCCTGGTAGATAGTGATCATAATATTGATTGTAAAATCCCAGGTATTGGTGCGATGGGATTAAAATCAGAGTTTGTTAAGAAGGTGATATAGAAGGGACTAAATCTGCTGTATCGTATATACTTCAAGGATTTATATTATAGTATTTCTTAATTGAAATGAATGTATTTTTGGATCCCGAATAAAACATAAAATAGTATTATAATGATATGTTTTTTCAGGATATGTAGCATTATAAAAATGATTGATTATATATGTATTTTACAGTCAATCATTTTTTAATCTACTATATTTTGCCGAGCATGAACTTATTGCCTTGCCGCCTTGATTCCAGGGCATTTTTGCCATTAGCATAGCAAGGCCGCAATATCCGCTAAGTCCGGCGAAGGTTAGGCCTGCACCAAAAAATCCAGTAAGGATCGCAAATAATGGATTTATATAATAAGCAAGGATGCTACCTATTAGGATGCACAGGCCAATAGTTAGCTGTACCTGTCTATCTAGTGGTAGGAAAAACTTCCCAGATGTTTTTAGGGTATGACCTCGATCTTCCCATTCAGATATGCCGCCCTCCAAATTATATATTTCAAGCTCGGGTTTTTCTGCTAATAGTTTTTCACAGGCGCTTATGCTGCGTTTACCTGAATGGCAATGCACTACCAGTTTTTTGCCTTTTATATTAGGTAGGGTTTGTTCTGAAAGTATTTTAAGTGGTACGAGTATTGCATTTTTAATACTTTTTGCGGCATGCTCTGCTGGTTCTCGTACGTCGATAATTACTGCTTCATCGTTGTCGATCCAGCGTTCTAGAGTTGCAGAATCTACTGTTTTAATAGGCATATTTTTCTCCGTTATATTTTAGTCATTACTAATATATTATTTACAGTAAATCAGATATAAAGTTGATAAAATCGCCTCTGCTCCAGGGTTGCATATTCGGTAATATACAACTTTACCACGTTTATTGGCTTCTACTAATCCTTGTGTCCTCATTTTTGCTAAATGTTGAGAAATTGCTGATTGTGATAAGTCCACTAATTCAGCCAATTTTCCAACTGATTTTTCTTCTTTTACTATATTACATAAAATCATTAACCTTTTACTATTGGCAAGCAATTTTAACATAGCTTCAGCTTTAGCAGCGTTCTGCTTCATTATCTCAATATTATCGTTTTTTGTTTTGTCTTTCATATTGACTATTATATTAGATACTGCTAAAGTAATCAAGTCCTAATTTAGTAATTATATTAATAATAAATTATGAGTATTGTGGAATTTAGTGAAGCATAAATAATAATTAAAAGGTAAAAATTATGACCAAAGATTATATTGAGATTACCAAACGTATTTCTTCTAACCTAAAAACCTTGCGTAAAGATATTCCAGATACAATGCAGGGATTTTCATCTCTAGCGCAAGCTGCTACAAAAGAAGGTGTTTTAGATAAAAAAACCAAGGAGCTTATTGCTCTTGCTATAGGAGTATCAACCCGTTGCGATGGTTGTATAGGATTTCATGTTCAAGCTCTTGTAGCTCTAGGCGCAACAAAAGAAGAAATAGAAGAAACTTTAGGTATGGCAATTTACATGGGTGGCGGTCCTTCTGTAATGTATGCCGCCGATGCCATTTTAGCTTATGAACAATTTAAATCTCAAAATTAAAATAGTAACAATTAAGGAGAATTTTATGAAATGTAATGTAGGAAAAACTGATAGATATCTTCGTATTGTTGCTGGTATTGCAATAATAGCTGTGGGAATTTTTATGCAAAGCTGGTGGGGCGCTGTAGGTATTGTACCGTTGCTTACTGGCATAATAAGATGGTGCCCGGCTTATCCTCTGCTTGGTATTTCAACTAATAAATCTTAGTGTTGTAAGTGAGAAAATATCTTACGATAATTTAGATTATTAAAGGAAAGAGGGGCTATAAGCCTCTCTTTTTTTAATTAAAAAAAGTACCATTACCTTCAAGTAGACTTTCTTTTCTACCACTAAATAAAGGTATGTCGTCTTCGGTGCTGGCATTAAATTTTGTGATGTTTTTGTAGCTAAACATGCCATCACCTTTTAATTTAAACCAGGTATTTTCACTCCGTAAATCATTAGAGAAGAATTCTTTATTGGCTAAATAGGTTGACATATAATAAGAGCAATAACTTTGGCCAACTTCCCAACCTTTTTGATAATAAGGATGTCTCATCATTTTTGGATCTACTTGAACTTTGTAACTAGCCCTGTAATAATTATTAGTATAAGCTGTCATACCAGTTTGGCAGCCACTAGTCCAACCATTTATATATTCTTTTGGTCCTTTGGTTGGAGCTTTTGGCAGGCCTACGGTTTTTAAATTAGTGCTTTGGCAAGC
The DNA here is from genome assembly GCA_964476705.1 of uncultured Rickettsiales bacterium. Classification (GTDB taxonomy): domain Bacteria; phylum Pseudomonadota; class Alphaproteobacteria; order Rickettsiales; family UBA6187; genus CAYZBM01. The sequence goes on from CAYZBM010000044.1 coordinate 5,304, forward strand.
TGTAGCTAAAACTAAAGCTAATAAAACTAGTTTAACTTTATTTTTATTTTTCTTTTTTTTGCTATTTTTAATATTATTCATAAAATTCTCTTATTTAAATATTTTATTGTTATTCTTCTGGTCTAACTATCTGGGTGGTATACCATCTGCAATATCTAAAACCTAAACGCCAGGCATTATGATATTCGTTGTTATTTAACATCTCAGGGTTGTAATCAAAGCCATGAACTAATTTATATTGTAATGAGCCCATTGCGGCCATACCACTTTCGCAACCTGATTTCCAACCACTTCTAAAAACAGGAGTTCCTTTCGGTGCTCCATCTTCCATACCTCTATACATACCCATAGGTTTTATATTACTTAAACTTTGGCATGAGCAAAGTAGTAATAAGGCAGCTACTTGCAGAAAAATTGTTATTTTAAATATTATTTTCATGTATCTATGTTTGTTATATTTTTAAGAATTACCTAGATTATTTTGTAATATATATTTACGACATTGATTGTAAGAATCTTCCCAGCCATTAATATAGGTTGGATTATTTAATAACCGCCAATCTTGTTTAAACTCATATTTAGCCCGGTAAAAATAATTTGAAGAAGCTTGAGCACCTGATTCGCATCCATCTTGCCAGCCTTTAAGATATAATGGCGGATAATAATTGTTATTACTTGGTCTTTTAAACATACTATATTTCCATACGGGTACATTATTGCAGGCACTTAAAGAGAATATGTTTATTGCTATAATTAATATTAAAATAATTTTTTTCATTTTTTGTCCTTTAAATATATTAAAAATCGTATTTAGCTAAAGCTCTCATTGAATAACCACAATGATTAAAGCCATAACGCCAAGCTTGGTTGTAAAGTCGATCATTTCTTAAACTTTGATCTAAAGTAAATTTATGAGTACCTAAAGTAGTTTGAAAAAAGGTGTTGGTTGAAGCAATTCCAGATTCGCAACCATCTTTCCAACCTTTTTGATAATCGTAAGGTCCTTTAGGTGGATTAGTATTTAAGCTAATTGGCTTATTAAATAAGCCATTGCCACCAGCACAAGAGCATAAGATTATTAGTAGGGGGATGCTTAAGATAATTTTGCTAATTTGTGTCATATATTTTTCTCTAGTTATATTACAAAATTATATCGCGATTTACGTAAACACTGCATTGTCTGTCGCCATCTCTATAACCGCGGCGATATAAATTATTCATATATAATTTGCCGGAAGCTCTTGGGGCTTTATCAAATAATCTTACAAAGCCAAAGCCATTTTGCCCTGAGGCATTGTAGCAACCATCTCTAAAACCTTGGCTATAATTATCTTCGCCTTGAGGTAAGCTGCCCATTAAAAAAGGAGTAGGAGCTAGACTGCTTGGTTTACCATTTTCGGAGATTGTTGGCAGGCAAGCGCTTAAAAGGCTTAGTATGCTCGTAATAAATATTATAGTTAAGGTTTTTTCGTACATTGTTTTTATTATGCTTCTACAGTTTTTCTTCAATATTTGTGCGTATATATAATATATTTGACCGCACTTGTCAATTACAATTCTAGTATTGTCGAAATATAGGGTTTGTTTTATTTAATATTATTAAAATTCAATAGGATAATAAAGTTGATTGCTTGAGAATTTCTGGGTGTTTAATCCTCATTTCGATAAAACTGGAATTGTGGATCTAATCTTTTGTAAACTCGATAAAGATTATATTCCAGGTAAGGGGGAGGAGATTTTTATGGGTGCTAAAATTATTCCGATAAAAAGATTCTATGAGGGATAATTTATTTTTGGAGAGATAAGAATTATTGCTATTTTTATAATTATAGTTAGCACCTATAGCTTTAATATTTTTTAGTATTTCATAAGTATTTTTATACGAAATAGAATATTGTTTTTGCCAAATTTTATAATTTTTTATATTTAAGTTATCTAAATAAATCTCTAGCTGCTTAGGATCCATAAAATTATTAATTTTATTGGCCAGATTATATTGGGCAAAACTTTGCTTTAATTCATGCAAAGATCCATCACCTACTATAGTTGCAATAAACTTTCCTTCTGATTTTAGGATATTATAGATATTAACGAAAATATCGTCTAAATTTTCTAGCCATTGTAAAGTCATAGAAGAAAGAATTAAATTTGCTGAATTGTTAGCTATAGGTAGATGATTAATATCTGTGTTAATAGATAATTCTTTGGTTTTGCTTTTTTTCTTAGTTATATTACTCATATTGTAAGCTATATCTAGCATGTATAAATATTTATATTCTAGATCTTTAGTTTTTATTAGATCCAATAGATAACCAGTGCCAGAACCAAGATCTATGATTGTAGATTCAAGATTAAAATCATCTTGGCAATAAGTTAGAAGATCCATAGCAATATTATATTGTAAAGCTGAATGCAGATTATAATTATCTGCAGCTTTATTAAATTTATGGGCAATTTCTTGTTGGTTATTTATTCTTAGATAATTCATCTTCTACTATTTTTTTAAATAAATTTTCATCATGTAAATGTGGAGCATGGGCGCAATTTTCTAGGCTAATTATCTTTAACTTGGAAAATTTTTTAGTAAAAAATTGCGTTTGTTTATAATTAACTACTCTATCATTTTTACCATTAATAATTGTTACTGATATTTTGTTGTTAGCTGTTAAATTTAGGCCTGAGAAATTTTCTAATTTATCTAGCCAATATAATAAATTATTTGCTGGGATTTCTTCCGCGTTATTTAAAATATTAAGAATTTGTTTTTCTGGCCTTTTGGCAAGAGCAATTAAAGCGCTAAAATCTTTTAAGGTTTTTTTTGGATCTTTTTTTAAGTTAGTTCTAAAATCTTCAAACTCTATTTGTTCTATTCCATAAGGATTTTTATTGTCTTTAATAAAAGTTACAAAAGGTGCTAGGAGTATTATAGATTTGGTAGTAAAAATATTTTGCTCTAGTCCTTCTAAAACTATTGCAGCGCCCAGGCTCCAGCCAATGACTAGATCATAGCTAGTGCCAAAATTTTGAATATCTTTGAATAATAAATCAATATCGTTATATTTTAGATAATCGGGAATATAAGCAATATCTTTTATAAAATTAGGTACACTATTTAAATCTTGGCCAAAGCCATTTAAAAATAAGATTTTTTTCATACTAATATATTTTTTAATATAACATTACAAAGTTGCTCAATTTCATAATCTTTATGACTAGCATTAAAAGTAAAACGTAGTCTTGCGGTATTTTTAGGTACTGTAGGATATCTAATCGCGCTAATTAAAAAACCATTATTACTTAAAATTTTTTGGGCGCCTATAACTGATTTATTATCACCTAAAATTAATGGGACTATAGGACTTTGTGGTGGTGTAATTTTTAGTAATTTACAAAAATATTTGGCATTATCTAGGGGTATTTTAGCAAGATGTGGATTTTTTTGGATTATTTCAAGCGCACTAATTGCAGCGGCTAATATTGGAATTGGTAAAGAAGTGGAATAAATTAAACCACGAGCTTTGTTAATTAAAAAGTCTCTAATAATTTTATCGCAAGCTACATACCCACCATAGGCGCCAATAGCTTTAGATAAAGTCCCAATTTGAATATGGGCTTTATGAGTAAAATTATTCTTTAGGCCAAAACCATGAGCGTCATCAGTAATTAGTAGAGCTTTATATTTTTCACTTAATAAAAATAATTCATCGATAGGAGCGATATCTCCGTCCATACTAAAGATGGTTTCGCTAATAATAAAACAATGACGATAATTTTTTCGGTGCTTAATTAAGAGTTCTTGGCATGATTTAATATCATTATGTTTAAAGCGAAAAAATTTTGCTCCCGATAATTTAATTGCATCAATAATTGAAGCATGAACTAATTTATCGGCGATAATTAAATCGGATTTTTCAGCAAGAGCGGTAATTACCGCCATGTTAGTTAAAAATCCGCTACCTAGAACTAAACTAGTTTCTGTCCCTTTTATTTGTGCAAGTAGAGTCTCAAGTCTATCGTAAAAATCATTATTGCCGCTAATTAATCGTGATGATCTTATGCCCATACCGTAGGTTTTAGTAGAATCTATGGCGGCTTTTATTACGTCTTTATGGCAAGATAGATTAAAATAGTCATTGTCATTAAAAGCTATATATTCCTTATTATCTTTTATAATTCGGTTATTGCCATTTCTATTGTTATTTTCATAACCATTAATGGTCTCAACTTTACGCTTTAGGCCATTATTTTCTAAGTCTTTTAAATAATTATTGGCAAATTCTTTAAATTCTGACATTAACTGCTTCCTTTTGCCTCATTACTTTGTATAATTTGACTTCCATTTAAATAACATTAACTTTATAAATATGCAAGAAAACGAAGAATATATAAAACATAACTGGAATAGTGCTGAAATATCCGCCTTATTTGCTTTGCCTTTTAATGATTTATTATATAAGGCTGCCACTATTCATCGGTTGTTTTTTAGCCATAATCAGATTCAGCTAAGTACGCTTCTTAGTATTAAAACTGGTTCTTGTCCTGAAGATTGTAAATATTGTCCACAATCATCTCACTATAAAACTGAAGTAAAGAAAGAAGCTTTACTTGATATAGAAGTGATAAAAAATGCGGCGCAAGCGGCAAAAGATGCCGGAGCTAGTAGATTTTGTATGGGAGCGGCATGGCGGAACTTAAATGAACGAGATGTGCCTTATATAGAAAATGCAATTAAAGCGGTGAAAGATTTAGGCTTAGAAGTTTGTGTAACCTTAGGTATGGCAGAAAAAGAACAGTTAAAAAAGCTTAAAATAGCAGGGCTTGATTATTACAATCATAATATAGATTCTTCAGAAGAATATTATAGTAATATTATAACTACTAGAACTTTTGCAGATCGTTTAAATACTTTAGATAATATTAAAGAAGCGGGACTTAAAACTTGTTGTGGTGGAATTATTGGTTTGGGCGAAAGTTTACAAGACCGTATTTCAATGTTGCAAACTTTAGCTAACAGAGATAGTCATCCTGAATCAGTGCCAATTAATCGTTTGGTAAAAATAGCAGGTACTCCGTTTGAAAAAAATAATGATGTTGATGATTTAGAATTTGTAAAGATTATTGCTGTTGCTCGAATTATGCTGCCTAAATCTTATATTAGGTTATCTGCAGGAAGGGAGGCAATGAGTGAGCTTATGCAAGTATTATGTTTTTTTGCTGGGGCTAATTCAATATTTTATGGAGAAAAATTATTAACTGCTCCTAATAATGCAACTAATGATGATGCTGAATTATTTAAGCGGTTAGGGGTATTGCCATTGGCAGTATAGATTTTGATGCTTGATAATAAACCATATGATCATATAGAACAAAATAAGCAGCAAACAAATTGGTTTGATTTAGGATTCAAACATGTATGGCGTCCTTATACTCAAGAAAAAATAGCCCCATTGCCACTTAAAGTTAAACAAACTTTAGGTTCAAAAATTATTCTGGAAGATGGTGTTGAGTTAATAGATGGAATATCTTCTTGGTGGAGTGCGGCTCATGGTTATAACCATCCTTATATTTTGGCGCAAATACAAAAGCAGCTAGAAATTATGCCTCATATAATGTTTGGTGGGCTTGCTCATGAACCGGCTTATAAATTGGCGCAAAGATTAGCTGATATTACCAAGATGGATAAAGTATTTTTTACCGATTCTGGGTCAACTGCAGTTGAAACGGCTATGAAAATGGCTGTGCAATATTGGCAAAATATTGGCCATAAACGTAAAAATAGGTTTGTAAGTTTTACTAATTCTTACCATGGTGATACTATGGGCTGTATGTCGGTATGTGATCCTGAAAGTGGCATGCATAATGCTTTCCATGATTATATGATTAGGCAATATTCATTTAAATTACCGACAGAAGAATATGAATTTTCTGAATTTGAAGTTTTAATTAGTGATTTAAAAATTAATATTGCTGCGGTAATTTTAGAACCCTTAGTGCAAGGAGCAGGAGGTATGAAATTTCATTCTCCAGATCTGGTTGCCGAGATTTACCGAATTTGTAAAAAACACGATATTTTATTTATCGCAGATGAAGTAATGACTGGTTTTGGCAGGACCGGACATATGTTTGCCTGTGGCGAGGCTGGAATAATTCCTGATATTATGTGTATAGGTAAGGCCTTAACTGCAGGTATAATGCCTATGGCTGCAACTTTAGCTAAACTTAATATATATGATGCCTTTTTAGGCGATGATATTAATAAAGCTTTAATGTGTGGACCAACTTATATGGCAAATCCTTTAGCTTGCACTGCCGCTAATGCAAGTTTAGATTTATTTGCTACAGAGCAGACTTTAAAAAAAGTTGAGCAGATAGAGAGTCAGCTATATAAAGAATTATTACCTTGCCTTGAATTTAAACAAGTTGTGGATGTTAGAGTTAAAGGGGCTATAGCTGTTGTTGAATTAAAAGACATGAATTACCAAAAGATTTTAAAATTACGCGAAGACTTTATTAAGAAAAATATTTGGCTGAGACCTTTTGATAATATTATTTATATTATGCCAGCCTTTAATATAAATCCTTCTGATCTTACGACAATTACTAAAGCTATTTTAGAGGTTTTGGCTGCAAGTTAACTCGTAAACATTTTATTGCTGACTCTTAAATCAATTATTTTCATATCCGAGTCTAAAACATTTTTAGTTTTGTTCATTTCAAGTAAATTTTTTAGGGCTTGTTTAGGGTTTTCTTCCGGGAGCTTAATTATAGTCCCATTTTTTAATTTTAGATCCCACCGTCTTTGGCCGACTCTAATGGCTGCCGCAATTTTTTCGCTAATTATATTTTGATTATCTAATACCGATAATAAATTATCGGTATAAGATGGGGCATCTTCACCAACTAATAAAATAAGATTCATAAAAGGTTTTAAATTAGATTCTTCAATTACTTCTCCACTTGAATCTATTAACTTAATTTTGTTTTTATATTGCCATAAGGCTATCGGTTTTTTTTCGAGCATTCTAATGCTTAAAGTCGTTGGATATAATCTTTCGACCTCGGCATATTTAATCCAAGGCAGACGTTCAAGATTATTTTTTATATTTTGGATATCTATACTAGGCAGGGGATCGCCAACTTTTACATTTATAGATTTTACTATATCTGCATCTTTAGTATAGTGTTCTCCTTCAATATAAACATCTTTTAAAGTTAAGCCGACTGATTTATAAAAAGCGTTAATTAAACTTTGACTTTTATTAATGGTAAGATTGTAATAACCAGATTCATAAAATATTCCAGAAATTATAGTAAGGATTAGAATTATAAAAATTATTTTGTTAGAACAGATTTTATAAATTCCTTTGATAAAAAAGAAAATAATTTTCAGTATATTAACTGCTGGCTTTGAATTTTTTTTCTTTTTCTTTACTTTCCGCATTGAGCATTCTCTAATAAATACTGAACTAATTGCTCGAAAGATATGCCTGAATATTTGGCAATTTCTGGAACTAAAGATAATGGAGTCATACCAGGGTGAGTATTAAGCTCCAGCAGATATAATTTACCAGTTTCTGGATCAAAGCGTAAATCTGAACGGCTTAAATTTTTACAGCCTAAAATATTATGGGCTTTATAGGCTATATCCATTGCTTGCGTATAATATTCTTTTGCTATTCTTGCTGGCATATAATGATTGGTTTTTCCTGTAGTATATTTATTTTCGTAACTATAAAAATCAGAAATTGGTTCTAGTTCTATAACTCCTAAGGGTTTTTCATCGATTACTGCAACACTTAATTCTATACCTTTAATATATTCTTCAATTAAGAAATTTTTGGTGTGATAAATATCTTCAGGTTTTGGTATTTGACTTTCATTTAAGACAATATGTACGCCAACACTCGAACCTTCGCTTACTGGTTTAATTACATAAGGTGGTTTAAAAGAGGGGAGTTTTTTAATTAGTTCTTCGCGGCTTAAGGTCTCGCCATTAGGGCAATTTAAACCATTTTCTTTAAAAAACTTTATTGATTTATCCTTATCCATAGCAATAGAGGATGCTTGAATTCCTGAATGAGTATAAGGTATTTGTAGTATCTCTAATACGCCTTGAATTGCGCCATCTTCACCATAAGTACCATGTAGAGCATTAAAAACTACCTCGGGTTTTAATTGTTCTAAAACACTTGCGATATTACGTTCCATATCAATTTGGGTTACTTGATAACCAAGATTAATTAAGGCTTTAGCTATTTCTTTACCACTAGTTAAAGATACTTCTCTTTCTGCTGATAGCCCGCCCATAAGTAGTGCTACATGATGAAATTTTTTTTTTGTAATTTTTTGCATTATTATACCTTAATTTTATAATTATTTGTGGGTCCCGGTCTTTAATTAAAGAAATGAAAACTAAGTATTTTTGGTGATAAGATATAGATAATTCTATATCTTATCACCAATGATCTTGATTTCCCATTCAAGTTCAATACCTGATTCTTCCTTTACTCTTTTTCTAACTTCTTCACCTAAATTTTCAATATCTGTAGCTGTAGCATTGTCAGAATTAATAAAAAAATTACAATGTTTAGTAGAAACTTCAGCGCCGCCAATTTTAAGACCGCGACAACCAGCCTCATCAATTAATTGCCAGGCTTTTTTACCTTCAGGATTTTTAAAAGTACTACCGCTAGTTTTGCTTCTAATTGGTTGCGTTTCTTCGCGGGCCTTGCTGATATTGTCCATTTTTTCTTCAATATCTTTCCGGTTACCTTGCTCTAATTTAAAACGTGATTTAATAAAAATTATATTCTCAGGTAAAGTTTGTCCCCGATAAATATAACCAATATCGCTATTACTTAAGGTCTGGATATTGCCATTTTCATCAATTATATCTGCAGAAATAAGCGATGAAGATATATCACTACCATAAGCGCCAGCATTCATAAAAGATGCGCCACCCACGCTTCCTGGAATGCCAACTAAAAATTCTAAACCCGTTAAATTATGTACGGCTGCAAACATAGCTAAATTATAACATAGAGCGGCAGCGCCAGATTCTATAATATTGCCATTAGCGGTCATCTGGGTAAATTCTCGGCCAAGTTTAATTACTACACCTTTAATTCCACCATCTCTAACTAATAAATTTGAACCAACCCCTAATATAGTAATATTAATATTTTGTGGTCGATTTTTTAAGAAAAAAACTAGTTGTTCTATATTACTTGGCCTGAATAAAACTTGAGCCTCTCCACCAACATTAAACCAGTTGGTTTTAGATAACGGAACATTAAACCTATATGCACCATCAATTTTAGGCAGTAAATCTTGAATGTTACTATTTTCAGGCTTATTGTTCATAAAAAAAGATTTACATATTTACAATTTTTTTTGGCAAATCATAAGCCCATTTAGTAATACTACCAGCGCCAAGGAAGATTACCATATCACCATCATTGGCAATATTTTTTATCATTCCAGCCAGCAAATCTTCTGATTCGCAAATACTAACATTATTATGATTAGTATATTTTTCTATGCCGGATGCTAAATTATTGTGGTTAGCTCCATTAATCGGATCTTCACCGGCTGCATAAACTGGAGTTACAATTATATTATTAGCATCGCCAAAACACTGACAAAAATCATCAAAAAGATCATGTAATCTAGTATAACGATGCGGTTGTAATACTGCTATTACTTTACCACCATTATTATCTTGAATATTTCTTGCTGCTTTTAGAGTTGCCGAGATTTCTTTAGGATGATGAGCGTAGTCATCAATAAATGTTATGCCATTTGCTATTCCGGTTTGAGTAAAACGTCTTTTAACGCCACTAAAACTACATAAACCTTTTTTAATTGCTTCTTCATCAAATTCTAATCTTAAGGCTATAGCTATGGCTGATAGTGAATTAAGTACGTTATGAATGCCTGGTGTTGATAATTTAATATCTTTTATTTGTTTATATTTACTAGATAAATTAGTTGATATTTCTATATCAAATATACTTTCATAACTAAGAGAGCGGATATTTACTGCCCGAATATCAACATTTTTTTCGTCTATACCATAAGTAAAAATAGTTCTTTCTGTTATAGATTTAGCTAACTCTTTTACTATATCATGATCTTTACATAATACGGCAAAACCATAAAAAGGTAGGTTTAAGATAAATTGTTTAAAAGCATTTTTTAGGTTATCAAAAGTTCCATAATTTTCCATATGTTCAGGATCAATATTGGTCACAACGCCAATAACTGCCGGTAATTTTAAAAATGTACCGTCTGACTCATCAGCTTCAGCAACCAGCCATCTTCCTTGACCTAATTTAGCATTGCTACCATGATCATTTAAAATGCCACCATTAATTATAGTAGGATCGTATCCGGCTTTAGAAAATAAAGTTGCAATTAAAGATGTTGTAGTAGTTTTCCCGTGGGTTCCAGCAATAGCAATAGAATTTTTAAGCCGCATAAGTTCGGCTAACATTTGTGCGCGTAGTATTATGGGTATATTTTTTTTGTTAGCTTCAATCAACTCTGGGTTATTCGGCTTAATAGCCGATGATTTAACTAATATTGAAACTTGCTCTAAATTATTTGCTTCTTGTTTGTTAAATATTTTGATGCCTAAATTTTTAAGTCGTTCAGTGACATAGTTATCGCTGATGTCAGAGCCTTGAACCTTGTAGCCCAAATTGTGAAAAATTTCAGCGATACCACTCATGCCAATACCACCAATACCGACGAAATGAATTAAACCATTGTAATTTGGTAATAAGTTTATATTATTTGCAAAGTCCATGTATAATTCCTATATACAATCTATGTTATTAGAAGGTGATAATTAGATCTTGCATAATATATACGAAAAAATAGCTAATTTTATTTTTTTATATTAATTTGCGTATAAGTATGCGATATTCAAGTAGCATCTTAAAGAGAGATAGATAATATATATTATACAATCAAACAATGCTTTTCTTATTGTTAATAAAAGAAATATGAAATATTTTTTACAAATATTAATTTTTTTCCTATTGCCGGGTTTATTTGCTTGTGTAGATACCCAGTCAAGTAACAATTATGTCAAACCTGCGGTAAATAATACTGGTGCTGTAGCTGATCAATTTAAAAAAGAGCTAAATGGTTCTACCAATGGGCAGCATCATCAGGTAGAACAAGATAATGATGCAAATAGTAAGTATAAATATCCTAAATATGATACTGAACAAGATAATCAGTATAATACTAGATATAGGGATAATGATGAGGAATATTATTACCCTTTATATTTTAACGAGTAAAATTGATTCTTTTTGGTAATTTTGGCGTTGAAGATTAATAAAGCTGTCCTCACGTATGAAGAATACGCTGCGGTATCTTTACTAACCTTCGCCTAAAAATTCCTCAAAAATAATCAATTTTATAAGGATTCTTTTTGGTAATTTCTTCCTTATTTTGTGAAAAAATTATTTTTTCACAAGTTGTATTGTGTTTATAATACTTGGGAGCGGCCCATCGTATTATAAACGAATTTAGACAAATGAACACTGGTTCATTTGTCTTTAAGTGCGCTAGGCATGGATGTTAAGTAGGTGGTGAAAGTCCACTATGGGCCCTT
>CAYZBM010000045.1:0-16916 GCA_964476705.1 uncultured Rickettsiales bacterium
TTTGTAGTATTAGCGGTTGTTGAGTAACTAGGTAAGTCAGTTAATACACTACTATCTTCACCGGTCACAAAGCCCACAATGCTACCAGTTAAAGTTGGATTACTATCACCATATATTTTAGATTTATTAGCTGAAGTTATAGTTAAAGTAACCGGAGTTATATTAGCTGTAATACCAGTAGGTTGAGTTAGACTATAGTTACTATTATCTAAACTGAAACCTGAGACAGTAATTGCTTTATTGCTAGCAACATCTTTATCGGTAAAGTTAGCAGTATAAGTACCCGTTAAATTTACATTATCGCTACCAGCTATACCAGTGAAGTTAGCTCCAGTTATATCTAAAGTAGCAGTAGTATTACCATCATAAGTTTTATTATTTGCGGTAATGTCATTTACGGTTAAAGTTTTGGCGGTGATATTTGCCGTAGAGCTAGTAGGTTGAGATAATGAATAATTGGTTGCATCTGCTCCTGATAATACATAACCTGAGAAGGTTACAGTTTTATTATTACCTACATTTTTATCAGCAAAGCTAGCTGATCCTGAAGTTTTATCTAAACTAATAGTACCATTATTAACATCGGCAGTAATAGCGCCAACAAGAGCTGCGCCAGAATCACTTAAAGTTGCGATAGTTGTTGCATCATAAACCTTAGTTGCGTCGGTACTAACTCCAGAGATAGTTAAAGCTTTAGTAGTTATATTTGCCGTAGAGCTAGTAGGTTGAGATAATGAATAATTGGTTGCATCTGCTCCTGATAATACATAACCTGAGAAGGTTACAGTTTTATTATTACCTACATTTTTATCAGCAAAGCTAGCTGATCCTGAAGTTTTATCTAAACTAATAGTACCATTATTAACATCGGCAGTAATAGCGCCAACAAGGGCTGCGCCCGAATCACTTAAAGTTGCGATAGTTGTTGCATTATAAACTCTAGTTGCCTCGGTACTAACTCCAGAGATAGTTAAAGATTTTTTATTTACTGTTAAGCCAACTAAAGCATTGCTATAAGATATATTATAGTTACTTGATAAACCTGAAGAGAATATTGCTGTAGATGGAGTTAAAGTCCAAGGAGTAGAATTGTAATTATAATAACCGTTACTAGACGAGGTAGCATTAGTGCTTAAAGTTATACCAGATATTTCATCAGTATTAAATAAAGATCCTGATGAAATTGTATAGCCAGTAGTGCCTAAAGCAGAGCTATTACCACCAAAACCATATGTTTGAGTCTGGTTATCAGCTCTAATAGTTAGATCTCTTTTATTAACAGTTATTCCATTGTTATTAGTAGCGTAATCAAAAATATAACCAATATTTGTAGTTGGCGTAGCTTCTCCGCTTAGATGACTTATCTCGTATCTTCCTACATTACTTCCTTGAGTATAATTAGTTGTAAAATGGTAAGCACCATATATTACTCCCATTTCCGAATAATCACTTAGAGTTAGATATCCTGAAAGAGAGTAAGCATTATTATAAACATTTGGGGCTGCATCTCCGTAGGTTATTGCCGAAACAGAATTAGGAGTTATAGTTATAGTTGGTATATAAGAATAATAAAATACGTTTCCTAAGGTAGTGTCAACTCCTGGGGCGCAACCATTATCATAAGTACAACCATATCTTGATTTATGAGAATATAAATCACTTGCTCCTGTATTATATGAAGGATTGATTGAATAAACTGAATAGCTGGATACAGGGTTAATAGAATAAGAAGAGTTATTAATAAAATTTCTTCCTGCTGCTAAATTAATAGAGTGAGGTATAGCATTAGTGCTATAGATAGCTTTATTATAAGCTATAATAAGATCAGAATAACTTCCTGTAGAACGAGCAAAAATAGTTCCTGAATTCATATTTCCTAAGGTTAAATCTCCGCCTGAAGTTATATTTATATCAGCATTAGTTGCTGTTAATCCTAATGAACTTAAGTTTATTATACCAGCAGCGCTAAAATTCATATTACCGCCGCTACCATTATTACTAACGTCTCTAGAAGTAGTTATTTGTCCACTACTTATTGCGGTAATATCCCCGCCGGCAGTTAAATTAAAATTTTTATCAGTAGCTAAAGTTAAAGTATCGCCTTTTAAATCAAGAGTTATATTATTACTAGCTTGTAATGAGATATCCGCAGTTTGGGATAATTTTTCTAAATATCTAGTAGTAAATGCTGAATAACCATCTGACGCCATAGCTCCAGAACCTGGAGTAGTTAATGGTAAATTCCATTTGGTTGAGAGATATTGATTTAAAAGATCAGTGCTATCAGAATTTATAGTTGTATTATAAGTAATAATTTCCCCAACATTACCTCGCCAGTAACGATCATATGGAGTGTTACTTATAGAATATTGGTATGATATAGATGAAGTACGAGTTTGGTTAGTTGCATACCATTGATCTAGTCCTGCTATAACAGTTTGAGCCCCATTTATATAAATATTGTTATCTTCAGCGAAGTCAGAGCCGCCACCTCCATTATTACCAAATTGGGTATTAGTGCCGGCATTTAATCTTAAGTTTACATAATCTTGATCATAACTACCCCATAAAGTACCTAATACTGGTGAGCTGCTATTTGTATAAGCCACCCCGAAAAATGTTTGATAAAGTCCATAGTCACCTATTAATCTAGTTCCAGTATTAAAAGGGTCAGCTTCGTTCACATAACCCTTAAGATAACTTAAGTTATTACTACTGCTATCTGCTACAAATAAAAATTGATTAAAGGTACTTGCATTAGTTGCATTATTATTATTTATACTTTGGTCTGCTAATTGAGCGACTTTAGCTAAATAAAGATTACTATCAGAATAATCTGTTCTTAGTGATTCGACGGTAGTTATGGTATTGGTGTTAGAATCAAAACTTGCAATAGTATAATCATTATCGCCTAAAGGATCAGATGCCAGCGCATTAGAACCAGCAGAACCAAGCCTTATTCTCATACCAACCACTGGCGTAATATTAGCATACGAATAATGAGTGAGAGATAAGCTGTTAGTTCCAGAAGTACCAGTAACAGTAAAAGGTACATAATTACTGCCATTATAATAATCAAAATAAGTAGTATTATAATCTAATGTTACAGTACTTAAATTGGAAGGATCTAACCATAAAGATAAACTATTAATAAGATTAACGCTTGAGCCATCTGTGGATACATAGTTGGGAGTAAAATTACCATATATTGCGATGTTAGTAGGATCTAAAAAATAGGTACCTTTATTACCATTTACTGCGGTTAAGTCGGCTAAACCATTTGCATATAATTTTTTATGACCTGACGTTTCTAAAAATCCCCCATTACCTAATATACTGCCACCTCTACCTGAAACAAAAGCATTAAAATAAGTATTTTCATCACTCCAAAAAATTACTCTACCTGCATCACCTCTATCTAAAGCATCTGCATATACAAAAACATTATGATCAACAAATAAATTTTGCGCTGTAGGAGTATCACCGCCACCTAAATAATCACCACCAATTTTAATTGATCCCCCAGCACGATTTTGACTATTTAAAAACTCTTCTTCGCTTTTTACCTTTTTATCAGTAGTTAAAGTAGCGCTATCTGTTCTGCTTCTATCATAATTAGGGGCTGAGTTACCACTAACATCAAATACGCTACCGTGTAGAATATTAATTTGATCACCGGTGACTTCAATACTACCACCTTGTTCACCAGATTTTGTTCCTGAAGCATCAAGAAGAGTATTTATATTAGGACTATTTGGATTAGCATCGCCAATAATTACAGTACTAGACCCTGATTTTTTATTAGAGTTATTAGTGACATTTTTATTATAATTATTACTGCCGGCAGCGGATATAATTATACTACCTTTTTTATTTCCAATTGTTTGTGCTTGTAAGGCTCCTTGCACATTAATTAAACTATTTACTATTTTATTCCCAGCTGCGGCAGTTAATAAAATTTTACCACCATTTGCAGAAATTATACCAGTATTTGAGATAATTTGTTCTTTTACAGCATCGCTAACTTCTACACTTACTAAACCATCACCAAAGAAATCTACGGCAAATTTATCACCTGAAGCTAAATTAACTTTTCCTAATGTTGCTCTTATTATGCCATTATTGGCAACATTTGGTGCTAGTAGAGCAACAAGGCCAGAATCTTTAGCATAAATTTGGCCATTATTTACAATAAAAGAATCACTATTACCTGGAAGATTAAAATTGAGATTATTACTATTTAAAAAAGAGTCATTGCTAATATTTGAGGTGCTGGCAATTATTCCATTAACATCGACTATAGAATTTCTGTTAAATAAAATACCATTTTGATTTACGATAATAATATTTCCGTTTGCTGAAAGCTTACCGCTAATGGTAGTCATATTATCACTTATAACTCTATTTAGAGCTATACTATTTGCGTTTGGTTGATAAAACTGGGTATGTTCATCTTGTCTAATATCAAAAGATCCCCAATTGATAATTGCTTTATCTGTAGTTTGATTGACATTAAATTTTTTGGAATCATTTTGGTCGGTCGAGAAACTTGCTTGTCCTGATACAACAGTTCCATTTTGGGGGTTGGCATAGATTGGGCAACAAGTAGAAAATACTAGCATCGCACAGGTAAAAGATGCTATATATTTTCTAAAATTTTCGTTGCTTCTAATAGTCATAATATAAAGGTGCCTTTAGAAAAACTCTAATACCTTTATGTGTATTTATCTACTTGGTAATTACCAGTATACTACTAATTTATTAAATATTTCTTAAGAGCTTATGCTATGGCTTAAAAATGCTGGAAAAGTGATGAGATTAGAGGTTTTAAAGGGCTCTAAAGCCTCCTGGTTTTTTGGATAAAGAGTCTAAATTGGCAAGCTAAAAATCACTACTCATCTGTAAGAGTAGGCGAGGAGCATTAGTACTTTGTCCATATATAGGGCTAGACCTATCTCTAGTTAGAGGCCAGGCCAGGGCTACATTTCCTGAGATATTCTTTTTTAGTTCAAATTTACTGCCAATCCCAGAAGAAGCACCTGATTCTTCTTTTTTCTGGCCAGTATTTCGATTGGTTACTAAGCCAATATCATAAAAAATATAAGGATATAATTTAGCATAAGATAGATAATCAATTTCTTTATAATTTAATTGGAATGAGGTTTTTATTCCGCTATCTCCGGTAATATCGGAAGAGTCAAAGGCTCGGCCGTAATTTTGTCCACCATAACCAAATTCTTGGGAAGATAATAAAGGGTTTGAAGCTAATTGCGCATCTGCCATCGCGAGTAATGAGAAATAATTATTTATACTTTGGAGTCTGGCTATGCTTAATTCGGCTTTGATAAATTTTGGATCACCAGTTGCTCTTGATAAATGTAGATCGCCTTCGTGGCTACTACCTAAAACATCTATTCCTTTAGTAACTTCTAAATTTATATAATTATAGTTATTATATTTATCATAAAAATTATATGCTAAAGCACCGCTAATAGTTCTAGTTTTATCACGAGTTTGGGGATCAAATAAGATATCACTATTTGAATTCTGAGCATCAAAACCAATTGTAGCATCTAGATTTTCTAATCTTTGCCTTATTATTTGATAACCTATTGTAGTAGCAAAACTTTTAGATTCGCTATTAATTTTTTGATCTGTTAGAAGATAACCAGGATGGGATTTACTATAACTATAAGAAAGATTTACATAGTAATTCGGCGCAATAAAAAATTTATGATTAATAGCAGCGTAGGTTAATCTGTTATCAAAAGCGCTATTAAGAATAGATAAATCAGTTCTTTGGAGAGGAATAAATTCTATACTTGCTAGCGCATTAACCTCGTGAGGCCCTATATATCTTGAACTATAATTATCTGATCCTATCTTAAAATGAGGTTTATCTTTAGTTACGATTAAAGATAATTTTACCGCGCCATCATTATTATTTTCTATCGGTGATAATACACTTTTAAAGCTATAGCCATATAAATCATTTATGCTTAAGATAAAGCTTTCTAGATCAGCAACTTTAATTGGTCGTATATTGGTTAATTTATCGACATAGGCCTTAATTAATTTTTGTGCAGAAAGTTTTTTTTCGCTTATTGCTACTTCGGATATATAACCTTCCGTAATTTTTATTCTAGCTACATTATTTTTAATTTCTTGGTTCGGAACTACAGCTACTGAAAGAAAATAACCCTTGTCGCGATATAATTTGGTTATTTCATCGGCCCATAAATATAATTTATTTAGTGTTATTTGTTTGTACAAATATTGCTGGTAAATAAAACGAAAATCTTCCGGATTAAAAACAGTATTACCTTCGATAATGAGGTCGTGCAGTATTAATGTTACTTTATCTGCGCCTTCAGGAATGGGAAAAGGCGAAACATTATATTGAGGTTTCTCCTTTTTTCCTGGTTTTAAAGTTGATTCTTCTAGGGACTGCCTTTTTGAATTTTTTTCTATATCTTTAGTTATTCTTCCAGCTTCTACACTGCTTGGTACTTGAACTTCTGCACTTAGAGTGGTTGTAGGCAATAAAGCTACTACTAGCCATAACAGTCTAATCAAAAAAAACTGTTTTCTACATAAAAACATTTTTGGAATACCAATAATAATAAGACTTACTTTAATTTTTTATAATAAATATTTTATTTATTATTTTTGTCACGAGCATTTTTTACCAGCTCTTCAAGCTTTGGTAAATCAAGCGCTCCTGGATATAATTGACCTTGGACTATAAAAGCTGGAGTCCCCCCAATTCCTGCGGCTCCTGCTAAATTGCGAGTATCAGTTAGTGTTTTTTGAATTAAGGAATCTTTATTATTTTTACTTTCATTTATTTTTTTCTCAATAACGGCTGGGTCTAAACCAATTTCAGAAACTGCTGCTAAGATACCTTTTATACCGCTAGGGCTTTTGGTTAGTAAATTTTGGTGAAAAGCAAAATATTTAGTTTTATCAGTTTCATATACAGCAAGGGCTGCCCGTGAAGCCAGGTCAGAATTTTCACTTAAGATTGGAAATTCTTTAAATACAAACTTAATTTTAGGATCTTTTTTTAATATTTCTTGGATTACAGGAAGAGCATGCTTGCAATAGCCACAAGAATAATCAAAGAATTCTACTATAGTAATATCGCCATCTGGATTGCCAGCAAAAGGATCGTTAGGATTTTTGGCAATCTTGTCCCAATTGCTATTTATATATTTTTCAGCACCTTCGGCTTGTTTTTTAACCTGATTATTTTGATAATTAGTTAAAGATTTAATTAGTACTTCTGGATTTTTTTCAATAAACTCTTGGATTTGTTTATCTATATTTCCACTTGCACTGTCTTTTATCAGGGAAGAAGCATTACCTTTAACATAATAATAAGTACCAGCAGCTGTGGCACATACTGCCAATAAAAATACAGCAGTAATTTTTGCAGTGCATTTCATAATTTTTCTCACAATAGACATAATTTAATTTTATCCTTATAATTCCACAATCGACTTAAAGCATACTAGTATTTGGTTTGCAAGTTTAAAAGTTAGATTCTTGATTAGAAAATCTTGTTTTGTTGTTTTTTTCTTTTTATTGCATTTAACAAGTCGTTCTTTCGATTTTCAGCAATGCTTCCTGGTTTAATATTTTTATCCGCTTTTTTAATAAATTCTTCGGCTAGCTCAACTTTGCCGATAAGAAAATTTTCTTCAGCTAAAGCTAGATCTGATAAAGCAAATTGATTAGTTATTCCATAAGCTGTAGCTAATTGATGCCATAAAGCTGGATTGTCCTTTTCTTTTATTAGAGCTTGTTCAAGATTATCTGCAGCTTTTAAAGCCATTTCTTTTTTTTCTGTGGCCAGGTAAGCTGTTGCAAGTTCGGTTTGTATTATAGCAGAATTAGGTAGTATTTTTTTTACTTGTTCGTAATTAAGGATGGCTTCGTCCACGCGACCATTTTCAAAAAGAATTTGTGCTTTCATTTCGAGATAATAAGGATTTGTAGGTTCTTTCTTGATAAGAATATCTATATTTGTAAGAGCCTTGTTAAGATCAGGTATGCGGTAATATGCTATGCTCCTAGCATATAATGCTTTGTCGCTATTGTCAGATTCTTTGTAGTTATCTAAGGTAGATTTTGGATCATTTAAGAAAGCTTTTAACTTAGTTATTGCTAAAATATATTTATTTAGCAGATTTTGCGCTAATTTCTGATTATTATTATGAGTTTTTACATATGAGTTAATGTAAGTCATTCTTTCGCTAGTTAAGGGGTGGGTTAGAGTATAAGGATTAAGATTCGAATAAAAAGTATTTTCTTGGTTATATAATATTCTCATTAACTCTAGCATGCCATTTGCGGAATATTTTATTTTTTCTAGATAAGTAAAAGCTGCGTGATCTGCTTCTTCTTCATGCTCTCTGCTGTTAGCAAGTATTTCTCTTTCAGCAATATGTGAGGTACCTGCAATTATAGCTTTGCCAGTTTCAGCAGATCCTGTAGCTGTAGCTGCTATACCTAACAAAAACCCCATTGTAGATTGGGTTAAAGTATTACCTAATTCTTTTTGTCCTAAAATAAGATGTCCTCCGGCTATATGACCAGTTTCGTGGGCGATAACTCCGACTAACATATCTGGAGATTCTGATAATTGTAATAATCCAGTATTAATAAAAATATTTTGGCCTCCTGCAACATAAGCGTTGATATCTTTATCATTGGCTATATATATGTTTATGCTTTGTGGAGATAATCCTGCGGTCTTAAAGATTGGGGTTGTTATTTCTCGGATAACATTTTCTATCTCTTCGTCACGAATTAATGAAGCGGCGTCTGCGCCGTTTTTTAGTATAATAAAGTTAATTAAAATAAAGACATAAACATATAATTTTAATTTATGCAATAAATCTGTAAATATTTTCTTGTGCATAGAGATTTTAATGTTATTTTTGATATCTAAATTTTAAAAATACTTTACAATTATAGCGATAATAATATGCAACATCAAACATTATTTGTCTTCGACATTGAAACTATATACGATATTAGAGCTGCAAAAGATCTAACAGGTATTGATAGTGATTCTCCTCAAGTTTTACGTAAAAGTTTAGAAGACTATCATTTAAGTATTACTGATGGTAATAATTCATTTCCAAGGCAGCCATTTCATAAAATAATAGCTATTAGTTATTTAGAAGCTGATATACATCGCGGAAAAAATGGTGAAGTCTATAATTTAAGAAATATTCGCTCTGGAGGCAAGATAGACTCATCAGAAAAAGAGTTGCTAGAGGGTTTTTTTAGTTATTTAGAACGTTCAAAACCAAGATTAGTAAGTTATAATGGTAGATCTTTTGATCTTCCGGTATTAAAATATCGTGCTATGCTCCATGGAATAAGTGCTGGGTGGTTTTATAGTGCTGGAGATAAGTGGAATAGTTACAATTCACGTTATTCTTTAGATTGGCATTGCGATTTACTCGATGCTTTGTCAGATTTTGGGGCTTCCGCTCGTTGTAAATTAAACGAAATTTGTGCTGTTTTGGGTTATCCTGGCAAGATTGGAGTTGATGGTTCGATGGTAAGTGGTCTTTATGATGAAGGCCGATTGCAAGAAATACGTGACTATTGTGAGACGGATGTGCTAAATACATATTTAGTTTATTTAAGATATATGCAGCATAAGGGAGAATTAAGTTTGGAGAATTATAACCAGGCTATTGCAGATGTAGTTTTATTTCTTGAAAATAATAAGGATGAAAAAAAACATTTTGCTGATTTTTCTGAAGCTTGGAAAAAATGTGTATAGTATTTTAAGTTTGAAGTGATCCTTCAATAAAACATAAAATATAATATATATTTTTTCAGGATAACCTGTCCTTAGATTTAGTCCTGGATGTAGCATTATAGAAATAATTAAACATATGTATTATTGTGATAAATTATTTCTTAATCTACTATAGTTAAATAATTTTATTATTGAGATTTGATATGACTGAGAAAATGAATTCTGTACGTGGAACAAAAGATTTATATCCTGAAGAATTTATAAAACATCGTTTTGTTACCGATATAGCTGAAAAAGTAGGAAAATTATATGGTTTTTCAGAAATGGCAGTGCCAATTATTGAGTTCGCTGGAGTTTTTAAAAAAACTTTAGGTGAAGAGTCTGATGTGGTTGGTAAAGAAATGTATGTTTTTTCCGATAGAGGCGATAATGAACTTTGTCTGCGGCCAGAATTTACCGCGAGTATAGTTCGTTCTTTTATTAATTCTAATATGCAAGAATCATTACCTTTGAGGTTATATACTAAAGGTCCATTATTTCGTTATGAACGTCCGCAAATGGGTAGACAAAGGCAATTTCATCAAATTAATTTTGAGGTTATTGGAGCTAAAGAGCCATTTGTTGATGTTGAGTTAATTGCTTTAGGGAATAGAATTATCCAAGAATTAGGAATAGCAGATTGTATAAATATTGAAATTAATTCTTTGGGTGATGAAGAATCACGGAAGTCTTATCGGGATAATTTAATTGCTTATTTTAATGATTATAAAGAACAATTATCTGAAGATAGTAAATTGCGATTAATTAAAAATCCAATGAGAATTTTAGATTCTAAAGATGAAAATGATAAAAAAATAGTAGCAAATGCTCCAATTATGGATGATTATTATTCTGCTGAATCTAAAGATTTTTTTGCTAAAGTCCAAGAAGGATTAAATTTGTTGGGTATAAATTATAAAATAAACTCAAAATTAGTTAGAGGCCTTGATTATTATTGTCATACTGTATTTGAATTTACTACAAATATGCTGGGAGCGCAAAATACAGTATTAGCCGGTGGGCGTTATAATGGTTTAGTTAAGTTGATGGGAGGTCCAGATACTCCGGCGGTTGGTTGTGCTGGCGGGATAGAAAGATTGGTAGGCTTATTGGATGCAAAGAGCAAGGAATTTAGAAAAGAATCCGTTGTAATATTGTTGCCGATAGGCGAAAATGCTGAAAAATCCTGCTATAATATAGCTAATGATTTAAGGAATAATAATATAAATACAGAAATAATGATTGCAGGAAATGTTAAAAAGCGTATGAAGAAGGCTGACCAAAGATCGGCAGATAAAGTAATTATCTTTGGTGATGAAGAAATTTTAAGTGGAAAAGTTAAAATTCGTAATATGCAGACAGGTACCGAGCAAGAGGTAAAAATTGTAGATATAGTATCTAATATCTAAGGTTCAAACGGTTATTTTTAAATTAAAGGATAATTTATAATGAGTATTAAAAATACTATTCTTGGTGAAAGATTAGAGAAAATACTGGCAAGACATAAAGAAATAGAGAAAAAAATTGCAGATCCAATGGCTCTTGGTAAAGATGAATTTGTAGCTTTATCGAAAGAATATGCTGATCGAAATATTCTGGTTGAAAAAACAGGAGAATATTTTAAAGCTCTACAAGAATCAACAGATCTAAATGAGCTGTTAAGTGATCCAGAAATGAAAAATATTGCTCAGGATGAATT
Source organism: uncultured Rickettsiales bacterium (assembly GCA_964476705.1). Classification (GTDB taxonomy): domain Bacteria; phylum Pseudomonadota; class Alphaproteobacteria; order Rickettsiales; family UBA6187; genus CAYZBM01. The sequence goes on from CAYZBM010000045.1 coordinate 11,523, forward strand.
AATAACCTTATCCAGAAAAATAACTGATCTAGAAAAAGAAATTCAACTCGCTCTTTTACCTAAAGATCGGGATGATGAAAAAAATGCTATTATTGAGGTTAGGGCTGGAACTGGTGGTGAAGAAGCGGCTTTGTTTGCTTGTGCTTTATTTAGAATGTATCAGCGTTATGCTGATAGAAAAGGTTGGAAGTTTGAAATTCTATATGCTTATGAAACAGGTACCGGTGGTTATAAAGAAGCGGCGGGGAGCATTTCAGGAAAAGGAGTGTTTGCTCGGTTAAAATTTGAATCTGGAGTGCATCGAGTCCAAAGGGTTCCAGCAACAGAATCAAGTGGTAGGGTTCATACATCAGCGGCTACAGTTGCGGTATTGCCTGAGGCTGAAGAGGTAGATATTCATATTGAAGAGAAAGATCTGCGGATAGATATATTTAGATCTTCAGGGCCTGGGGGACAATCGGTAAATACTACAGATAGTGCGGTTAGAATTACTCATATTCCAACTGGAGTTGTGGTTTCTCAGCAAGATGAAAAATCCCAGCATAAAAATCGGGCGAAGGCCATGAAGATTTTGCGTTCAAGATTATATGAAGCCGAGAGAGAAAGAATTGAAAAAGAAAGAGCTATGCAAAGAAAAGGGCAAGTAGGTTCAGGAGATCGTTCAGAAAGGATCAGAACGTATAATTTCCCTCAAGGAAGAGTTTCTGACCATCGCATTAATCTAACCTTATATAAAATAGAAGAGATAGTTTTAGAAGGTGATTTGGATGAAACTATAGAGGCGTTGATTGCGGATTATCAGGCTACTTTACTTGCGAATGCCTCATAGTTTTTCGCAAATGGTTTTGTGTATATACATTCATTTCAATTAAGAAATACTATATATGAATTTATTATTACAAATAATATAATGGAAGAATCATTAACAATTGCGCAAATATTAGTTCTAGGCAAAACTCTGCTTAAAAATAGAGGAATAGATAGTTTTGTTCTCGATGCAAATGTTTTATTATGTTACAGTTTGAATTGTAGTCCTGAAGATCTTTTGCGGGATGCTTTAAAAGTTATAGATAAAGCTAATATAGAAAAATATAAATCATTATTAGTAAGGCGTTACAATTATGAGCCTGTAGCCTATATTATAGGAAAAAAAGAGTTTTATTCTCAAGATTTTATTGTCAATGATTCAACTTTAATACCCAGACCAGATAGTGAGATTTTGGTAGAATCGGTAATTAAATATATAAAAAACAATGTGCGCAAAAGAGTAAATATCCTTGATTTAGGTACAGGTAGTGGCTGTCTGTTATTAAGTATATTGGCTAATACTGAAGATAGCTTTGGTTTTGGAGTAGATATCCAGCAAAAAGCTATTAATACAGCTATTTTAAATGCTAGCAATTTAGGGCTTGCTAAACGGGTAAAATTCGATATAACCGATTGGGTAAGTATGGTGGACGGGGAATATGATATAATTATTAGTAATCCACCTTATATTAGTATAGCTGATATATCCTGTTTAGACCCTAGTGTAGTTAAGTATGAGCCTATTAAAGCCTTAGATGGTGGCGATGATGGTTTGGCTTGTTATAGGCAATTAGCTCCGATTATTGGGCGTAATTTAAAGCCAGAGGGAATATTTTTTCTAGAGTGTGGGATTGGTCAGCATAATGATGTTTCCGATATAATGGCTGAACATGGCTTTAAACTATTAGGTTTTGAGCATGACTTGGCTGGAGTTAATCGTTGTTTAAAATTTACAAATGGAACTGCCTAAAATTGATTCTTTTAAATAATCTAATTTTAACAGCTATAAAATAACTATAAAATCAATAAAAAAAGAGTATCTATGCAGCAAAGACGTTTTCAAGATAAAAGAAGTAGTAATTACAAAGGTAAAAGAAGTACAAGTTCAAGCTATTCAGGTTATTCTAATCATTCAGGTAGTTCTGGAAGTTCGGCCCAGAAATATGAAAAAGCTAAGCTTATGCGCTTTAAATATCTTGATAAAGCTAAGGATGCTTTGGCTATGGGCGATAGAGTTAGTGCGGAAAATTATTTTCAGTATGCGGATCATTATACTCGTATAATGGAAGGAGATGGCAATTTTTCTAGTCCTACTCAGCCTTCGATTGCTGAGTCGAATACATTAGAAAACGAAGAAAATTCATTTAATTCTGATAATTCTGAAAATTATTAAAGTTTTTATTGCAAAAACTCTCATAGCGTAATAGAACCTAGCGACTATAAAAATATTATCTTTAAGTTTATAAGATAATATTTAATCTGGATTGGAGGGGTGGCCGAGAGGCTGAAGGCACTTTCCTGCTAAGAAAGTGTAGGGGTAACTCTACCGTGGGTTCGAATCCCACTCCCTCCGCCACACTTCGCTCTTGGAGCACCGCGCGAGCTTACGCCGGACGCGCCATAGGCGCGTATAAGTTAGACATAAGTTATACGAAAGCATTTATGTTTTAAGTATAAAGCGAAGTAGTGTCCGCCGAAGCTTATAGCCAAAGAGACGATAGTTAATGAACCTATATTTATGCAAAGAGAGTAATTTTGATATTCTCTCGCGTAGTTGGACTTTCTTAGTTATTTTGAAAAATTTATATTATATAGTATTTCATGATTGAAATGAATGTATTTTTGGATCCTTCAGTAAAACATAAAATAGTATTATAATGATATGTTTTTTCAGGATAACCTGTCCTTAGATTTATTCCGGGATGTAGCATTATAGATAGCAGATCGCTGATCTGCTAAATTTATTATATATGTATTTTACTGTCAATTCTTTCTTAATCTACTATATTTATAAATAGGAAAGAATATCAACTATATTGGTATTTTTGGCAACACCTTCTGATTTCCATAAAATTTTTCCATTTGTATCAAGCAGTAAGGCGTAAATCTTATCTTCTTTCATTCCGGTAATTCTAAAAAATTCTTCTCGATTAGTGTAGACTGTAATAGTGCGTTTTCTCGCGATTTCATCAGGAATTCCAAGGCGCATACCATTATTGACCCAGATTCTGCCAAGAGCTGAAATTTCATATATTAGAGGAATCTCATAAAAACTTAAATTTGGATTTTCTTTTAAAATTGGTTCTATCGCTTTAATCCAAGTGTCAACTTCTTCCTGTTGTTCACGTTTAAATGCAACGACTACTAGGTTAAATTTATTATTAAAAACAGCCGGAAGTTCCTGCTTTTTACCATCCAGATTAATCCCAGTTATTTTAGGAAAATAGCTGTTTTTGTTAGCTTCGATTTTTGAATTTTCCCCGGCTCCAATCATGCATGATTGTAAAGCTAATAACAAAAATAATTTAATTATATTTTTCATATTTTTCATAAAATTTACCGTTAATTATATATAGTAGATCAAGTAATGATTTGCTATTTTTTTAAAAAAATAAATCATTAATATGATGCTGCATCCCGGAATAAATCTAAGGATAGGTTATCCTGAAAAAACATATACTTACAATACTATTTTATGTTTTACTGAAGGATCCATAAATACATTCATTTCAATTAAGAAATACTATAGATCAAGTATTAATCTACTCTTCTTGACCTATATCAATTACAGATATTGTTAATCTGCGTATGTTCCCAGGAAATAAATACTTATAAATGGGAAAAAATATGAAAAGAATTAGTTTGTTATGCGGCTCAGCTTTGCTAGCTGTTATTGGTTTTACAAATAGTGGTTTTGCTGCGGAAAATAATGAGAAATGGCTTATAAGAGTTAGATCTATTTATGTTGCACCTAGTGAGAGCAGCAATGTGTCTATTGGTGGTAAGGCTAATGTCGATAATAAAGTTGTTCCTGAAGTAGATGTTAGTTATTTTTTTACTTCTAATATTGCACTTGAGCTTATAGCTGCAACATCTAAACATAATGTTAAATTAAACCATGGTACTAATTTAGGTGATGTTTGGTTATTGCCACCTACATTAATGTTGCAATATCATTTTACTGATGTGAAATACGTAAAACCTTATGTAGGTGCTGGTGTAAATTATACTCATTTTTATAATTCAAATGCTGGGGACCTTAATTCAGTTCACTATAAAGATAGTTTAGGTGGAGCATTACAGGCAGGTGTTGATGTTCCTATTAAAAATAATTGGTATTTTAATTTTGATGTTAAGAAAATATGGATTAATAGTGATGTTAAATTTAATGATGGCGCCGTTCGTGCTAGCGTTGATATAAATCCTTGGGTTGTAGGTACAGGAATAGGTTACCGTTTCTAGGATTTAGTTGTATGAAGAGAAGGGCTGCTAATTATTTTTAATTAGCGGCCATTTTTTATTTTCTTATTATAGCAGTTAAAGCTTGCGCTTACCTAATTTTTTTAAGGATCCCGGAATAAATCTAAGGACAGGTTATCCTGAAAAAACATATCCTTATAACAAATTTATGTTTTATTGAAGGATCTATTTAAGTGGGGTGTTTTTCAACTTCTTTTACTATAATTAAAAAGGAAAATCATGAGAAAATCAGCTATTTACTATTAATCTACAATAATCTCAATTGTTGATATGAACTTAACTAGTTTGTAATCTTGACAAGGTGATGCATAAGTGATACCATGTATGAACATGTATAGAGGGTGCATATTATGGTTACTAAAAATCCAAGAATTAATGTTACTTTTGAAGAGGTTACGTCTAAGATGCTTTTTAAATTAGCCAGTCAAGAAAAAAGGTCTGTTTCAAGTTTAGTTCGGGAACTTGCCTTGGAAGCACTTGGCCTTAGAGAAGATCTTTATTTAGCAAAAATTGCTGAAAGCTCAGATAAAGAAGATGCGAAAACCTATAATCATGATGATGTATGGAAGTAAAATATAAGGTAATATATTTAGAAGAAGTAGTTCTTAAAGATATCCCCAAATTATCTTCTAGTTCTCAAAAAATTATTAAGCTAGCTATAGAAAAACGTTTAATGACCGATCCAATTAGTTTTGGTAAGCCTTTGCAATATAGCCTTAAAGGTCATAGAAGATTAAGGGTAGGTGATTACCGTATTGTTTATCGTATTGATGCTAAAATTAATACAGTAATTATAATTGCTATAAAACATCGCAAAGATATTTATAAAGGTTTTTAAAGTCAAAAATTTAAGTTAAAAGAGCATTCTTAAATTAGATTTAGTACATATTATATTAAGATCTTTGCAAATTGATCTTTAAGAAATGTAAAAAATAATACTCTTAAAAGATCATCATCTAGTTTTAGAATTTCGGGGCTAGGGTATGTTCAAATAACTGTGTCAAATAGTTAATCATATAACGTATAATTGTTTCATTTCGCTACGCTTCATTACACAATTATACGTTATATGATTAACTATTTGACACAGTTATTTGAACATACCCT
>CAYZBM010000046.1:0-16786 GCA_964476705.1 uncultured Rickettsiales bacterium
ATTATTCATTATTGTAACTGAAAAAATATCGTAAGATGTTTTTTCACGGGCAACTTATTATATTCATAATTTTATTCAACTAATTACTTTTTGAATTATCCGCCGAAAAAATCTTACCCTCAATATCAAAACCTTCACATTCATACTCACCAGATTTTTGTCTATAACCTAGCTGATTAGAAATAATTCTAGTATTTCCAAGCATATGGTCATCACATTCGTGAGTATGTCCATATATCCAAATATTAGGCTGATATTTTTTGATTAAATCTGGCATATCAAGAGAGTTAAATGCCGGCATTAAAATACTATCTTCATGCCGGGTATTAGGTTTAATTATCGGCGCATGATGAGTAATAACCACCCTCGGACCTTCCAAGTCTTTTTCAAACCATTTAGTAATTTTTTCCACAAATTTTTTATGCATATAAATTGTATCTATCGGCTCTAATATTTTGCCAGTATTGGCAATGATCAGCCTATAATCATTCATATGTCTTTTGGCTATCTCCATGGCATCAGCATCTGCATTATTAAAATTGGTCCACATCGTGCCACCAAAAAAATTTATGCCTTCTATATTAATTTCTTCATCATAAAGAAATTTAACGTTTTTATGATTATTGAATAACCAATTCTTAAATTTTATATTACTTTTATTTATTGAACCGCCATAATTATAATATTCATGATTACCAGCAACATATAATACCGGCTTAATCCACTTACGTAAAAATCTACTTAAGGGAGAAAAATCACTAAAGGTCATAATATCGCCAGACAAAATCAATAAATCAGCTTCTGTCTCTAATGGCGGTTCAATATGATCACCAAATTCTAAATGTAAATCACTATAAGTTATTATCTTCATAGATTATTTGTATTAAATTAGTTTATGCAATAATAGTTCTTTTTTAATATAAGCGTAATATATTGGGGCTGCTATTAGCCCAGGAATACCAAAAGCTACCTCCATTACTAACAGTACTACTAACAACTCCCATACTTTAGCTGATATATTATTACCTACTATTTTAGCATTAATTAGATATTCCAGTTTGTGGATTATTATTAAAAATAGCAGCGAACTTACTGATATCACTGGAGAAACCGTAAGAGCTACAAGAACTATCACCGTATTAGATATAAGATTACCAATAATTGGTAATAAACCACAGATAAAAGTTACTACTATCATGCTAGCAGTAAATGGCAGTTTATATCCTAGAAGCCTTACGATTACTAATAAGTAAATAGATGTAAATAAAGTATTTATAGCAGATATAGTAATTTGTGAAAATACTACCTTACGAAAGGCAATATTAAACAGGTTAATTCTATTGATTAATTCTTGTGCAAGTGGACCTTTATTATTTTTCTTTTCGTCTTGTTCTTCTTCATTCTTAACTGCAGCAATACCGCCTATTAACATTCCTACTATCAAATGTATAAAGAAAATACCAATATTACGCCCTATAACACTTATATCAGCGGCATTTTTCCGCAACCAATCAGAGACGGCAGCTTGCCATTCTTCCAAAGAATTAGGTATATAATTTTGCAGCCATGCAGGCAAATGTATATATACAGTATCAACCGCATCTGCCATACTCCGCATTAAAGCTCCCAGTTCTGAATCACCACGAAAATAAGGAACGGCTGCGGCAATTCCTAAGCCAAATAATGCAATAGTTATAGCGGCAATCAATATTAGGAGAATAACTTCAGCTGTACGGGGCAGAACTCCTATTTTACTTAATGTAATTTCACCTTGCCGTACTATTTGAAAAACCAAAAATCCCGAAAATAAGGCTGAAAGCAAATGTAATTTTAAAGTAAAATATAAAGCTATTCCTATAAGTATATAGGATGTCAGCATTATTGTGTTTTTTTTAGTTAACATAATTTATCCTTAATACTTATATTAAAAAACTTAGATATTATTTTTTCTTCAGCAATTATAGTAGATTAAGAAATGATTGACTATATTTTTATAAACACTCCTAGAATTAGTATTAAAAAGGGCTTGAAAACCATTGGCGGTTTGCGGTTAAGGAAGTATATAAATATTTACTCAACTACCTTATTACGTTTATTTTCTAAGAATTTTGTAAAATCAACTATCTTTTCATCTTTTACTATTTTTTCTTCTTTATAAAAATCAAACTGCATTAGATTATTATTAATCAATAGATCATCTTTCTTTAAATAAGGTAGCTTTACTTTAAACATTGTGCCAATTCCTTTATTAGTAATAATCTCAAAACTACCGTGATGTAATTTAACTAGATGACGTACTATATTTAAGTTTACGGTCGAAGCATCTTGAGCGTGATTAAATTCTGGCCGATATTTACGGGTCATAGCAATAAATTCTTTACGTTCATTTTCATCTAAGCCCATACCATTATCTTTTACGGTAATTATTACAAAAGCCGGTATATTATTACTTAAATATTCAACACGACTACTTACTTCAATTTTTCCATCATTTGGTGGCGTAAAGGCAATTGACTCGTGAATTATACTTAATAGTACTTGACGTAATCTTAATTTATCTGCCAAAATTAACGGTATATTTTCTTGAACATTAACAATAAGCTCAAGATTATTATCGGACGCTAGTTTTTTTTGAATAATTACTGATTTTTCAATTATCTCGGCAATATCAGTTTCAACTGGATAGATTACATCGGTGGTATAAGTAAGCAATTGATTTATCGCCTCAGACATCATCTTAAAATATTCTTGGTAAATTTCAGCTGTCAATTTATTTTTTGGAACATTACTAATAAAATCAGTACCATTTTTTATTACCAAGAGCGGAGTATGCAATACTTTATACATTTCTTTTAAAAATTTATCTTTCTCTAAATCAGCATCACGAATAATTTTTATCGCCTCTTCTAATTTTCCTTTATTTTCTTTATCTGTTTTTATAAGCGAATTAATTTTTAGTAATTGCTGCACTAAATTATTTGTCTCATAACTACTATAACCATCGATTTTATCAATAGATTCTCCTGACGCAATTTTATCTACTACTGATGACAACTGGATAACCGATTTACTAAGCAATCGCCTTATAGCTAAAATAAAAGTTAGAATTATTAATCCTAAAATACTCAATAATATTATTCCTGAAGATAAAATATCCCAAAAATCTTGCGCTATAATAGCTTTATTATAACCAAGCAAAATAGTATAAGGATAATTATCCAGTTTTAAAAAATAAGAATATCTAACATCACCATTTTTAATCGGCTTAGCTAAAAATCCTGCACCTATTTTTGGTACTATCTTATTAATATCATTGATATTTAGATTCTCTGGAAATTTTTTAGAATTATTATCTGCAGAATGTAAAGCAACTTTATTATTGTTATCAAAAATTAAAAAACTAATATTTTTATTCTCTAAAACTTGCTCAATTTTTTGACTAAATTTCTCAACACTAAAACCAATAGATAACATACCAATAAATTTATTTTGTTTATCAACTATTCCCATACCAGCAGGTATCACCCACTGGCCACTTGAAACCCCAATATCTGCTGAATCAAAATGTAATTGCCACGGTTCTTTTTCGGCCATTTTAGCATAATAACGATGAGAAACATCTTTAGCCTCTGGTAGCACTCCATACATAGTACTTACTATCATTTTTTTATCAGTATTGTCCCAATCAAACATCGCCCAAGAAAAACGCTCTCTGACATTCTGATCTACAACTAAATTACTGCGTAATAACTCAGCTATTTTTTCTAGATTTTTGGGATTATTTTTAATTATTTGTTCACCAAAAAACTTCATTAAATGACTAACATAATCAAAAGTAGAAGTCATTTCGCGGCTGATTTTATTCGACTCAGTAGCTAAAGCCTGATTTCTAATTTCTTGCCGAGAACTATAAACAACATAAGTATAAACCAAAGACAAACTAATTATAGTAAATATAATTACTGCAAAAATAACAAAATAATCTCTCGAGATTGAGTGTTTTTTTAAATGTAAATTCAACTATTTTTCTCCCCTTATATATCATCAACTCAAATATTATTTTCTAAAATCCAATCAATAAAAGTAATATCTATTTTAGGTATAGCATTTTCAGTAAGCGAACGTTTGATACAAAATTCATAAATTTTATTTACATAATATTTTCGCATGTCAGGAGCAATATTAAGATTTTTAAGCTTAACTCTCGCCTCCAAAGCCAGTAACGCATCTTTATAAAGTTCTAAATCAAGTGAAGAAACTGCATCGGGTTTACTTACTATTCTTTTGGCTAAAATAACTTCCAAATTAATTTCTTCATCAGAAACTATATAATCTATAGAAAGATCAAAGGCCTTAGATAGACCTTTAAGTAATTCAACTCCCGGATTTTTAGATAGTCCCCTTACGATACTTTGCACAGATGTTGGCGGCAGACCAGATTTATTGGCCACCTGCACTACATTCAGCTCAAGTACATTCATTATGGTTTTTATTCTTTCAGCTAATATCATAATAATAATCCATATTTGAGACTATATCTAGTTTAGTATTTTATTTGTGTCAAGTTAGATATTCATCAGATCATAGTTATGATATATTAAATATCTAATTGTTATACAATATATTTAATATATTTATACTTACATATAGAACTAAAAAATATTTTAGAAAAATAATTTTTCTTATTGACCTTACTCGAAAATTTATATTAGATATAGTTTTTCAATTAACAATAATAACTATATCTAACATAAATTATATGACTTATTTCCAAAAATCTTCTGCTTTAGCTAAAAGCTATAACCAAATTGCCAAAAATACTACGGCCAAAATTTTTAGCTTAATGTTAAATGAAAAAGATCAAGAAAAATTGGTACATTCTTTTAGGAAAGAAGGCAAAGAGCTTTTTAAAAAATATAAAGAATCCCAATATTTAGATCTAAGCGAAGATTCTCTAAACCACCTGATAATCCAAATTAGCAAAATTGAAAATGAACTTAAAATCTTAGTCATCAAGGATAGATTTTTAGCTGAACATAACCGTAATATCTTTAAAAAATACTTACGTATTATATATAGTTTTCGGAAAAAACGCCTATTTTTGATCAATTAACCTTAAGTTTTAGAGATAGGACATAAAAGATCCAGCTTCCCCAACTCTCTTTTATAGTTCTGTCTCTAAAACCTAGGGTTAGCAAGAATAATTTTATACTAGAGATATTCTGACAGCCCCAGCAGCTCTATGTCTAGCGGTAACCATTCCACTCCAATTATTATTCGCATCACTCTGTCTAGTAGTAGCTATACTAATAGAGTCACTATGTGTATCCACTATAGAAGAGCTAGCAGAAATGCTCTGTTCAGAATCGCTAATATTTTTAGCTAAAAATTTTGCTTTCGTTAAAACCCTTAAATTTAGCGCTTCTTTGCCAGCTATACGCTCAATCTCAATTACTTTATCATAAAAACTATGAACCTCTACTGAAGTTGATATATTATGGTCTACAGAATCATGATGATCGACATAAATAATTGTCTTTCCTTGCATATGCTCTTTTACTAATGCTTGTATTTTTTCTGTATTTTCAGGATCAACGCTAGCCGTAGGCTCATCCATAAGCAAAACTTTAGGCTTTACTTCATTCATTAACATTCTTATAACTGCGATACATTGTTGCTCACCTATACTTAATAAATTTGTAGACCAATCATCTTCTTTATATTGAGTATTTTTTAATAGCTCAATTTTTGAGGCTTCAAATCCTAAATGTTGCATATAGCCAATAATTTTTTCTTGATCATCCTTAGATATAGTTTCTACAGCCCGAGGATAAATCACAACTTCTAATAAAGATGATTTATGTGGAGTAAAACCTTTTTGCGGCATTAGATAAACTTCTCTTTCTGTACAAGGAAAATTTATTTCACCAGCTGCATAAGGCCATTGATCAAAACAAGCTTTAAGTAAGGTACTTTTACCGCAACCTTTTTTACCAGCAAGCTTATAAATAGCTGGCTCTAAGACTAAATCTGTTAAAGTTTCAGGTTTACTTGAGAGAATTTTTGAAACTTTTTCACTCAAACCAATTTTCTTGCCCTCTTCGTCATTATAAACTTGAGTGGCGTAAAAGAAATTCTTAAATTCAATATTATTATTGCCAGAATTATATTTTCTTATAAGTGGCGATTTAAAGTTAAATTTATTGATCTCATCTGCCGAATTAAGAATATAGGCGATATGCCCCATACTTTCATATGCTTGTCCCCAACTAGAAAATGGTCCTATAGAATCTCTTATTGTGGCCATTACATGCAAAGCCTGTCCAGAATAAGCATCAATCTCTTTTTGACTAACTCCTTTTTCCTTTAAAGAAGTATTAAGAGTTCTTAACATTTCAGGATATGCAATAAACGCTGTTAATCCAACTATACAACTCATAACATCAACCAAGTGGATTTTGTATAGGGCATTTTCTTGTAGAGTTATTTCTTTTAAAATTTTTTCTTTTTCATAATTCTGCCCTCTTAACATACTAATTTGAGCGCGATTACTTTGCTCGTAATTTAATCTAGCACTAATATTTTCTCCTGAAGTCCTCTCAATCTTAAGCACGTTATTTAACTTTTTTCCTGTCACTATAATTGCAAAACCTAGAACAGTTGATAAACCCAAAGACGTTAAAGCAGGCTTTTGACCAACTAACTTATCCATAGTACTATACATAAAATAAACATCTAAACCGTTTCCTAATAATCCAATAGTAAATGGTATTGCCGAATCAGCAAATGTATTAACATGCCTGTCAACTATACTAGAAATTTGTTGAGGTTCTTTTGGTTTACTAACATGATCTAATAAATCAGTATTCCCATGATATTCCTTATTTATCTCTTTTTTAATTGCATTTTTTAAAGCCCGGCTCAACAATCTATTTGCAGAAACTCTTAAAGCAACATTTAATACTGGAAGTAAAGCTACCATTATAGCTTCCGCATTAAAGCTAAATACCGCATACTCATCAGACTTTATTTCTTCATTATTATTAGATTTTGTAGCAAAATGACTAACTATAGCCCCAGATATAAAAGGCAGCATGATATTTACTGCACTTACATAGGCTATATCTCCAGCATTACTTCTTATAAAGGGCCTAACTATACGAATAAAATCAGTAGAAAATTGTTGTATATTGGCATATCGCTGCCTTAAAGAAGATGGAGTGGGAATAAACGATGTCGCATAATCTTTAGATCGAGAGAAAAACGATGGGGCTGCTAGTTGTGGCTGTATTACGCTATCTTTAGTCCCTAAAGTTCCTGCCGACATATTTTTTCCTCAATATAGTTTGCTACTCTCCTTTATAGTATCATTCTATTGTTGCTGATTTATTACAAAAGCTACAAATTAAATAGCTATACCCTCATTAGCGGAGTATAAAGCTATATTAGGCCGGCTAAAACTTAAACATCAAACCCAAACTCGCAACAAAGCTATCAGCATCTTCCCCATTTTTATCAGCAAGACGAGAAGTTGAGCCAAATTTATTTTCATATCTTAAGTCAAAATAAGGAGCAAATTTCTTAGTAATTTCATAGCGGGTTTGGATGCCAAATTCGCCATTTGTAAAACCGCGACCTATTTCTTGATTTTCTACATTATTAAATGAGAAATTTATTTCTAGATAAGGTTTAAGTATAATTTTTTGGGTAAGGTTAAGATCCTGTTCTTCTTTAAGCCTAGCGCTTACATCTCCATCATTACTTACAAATAAATGGGCTTCCGTTTCAAAAAAATATGGTGCCAAGCCTTTAAAACCCATAGTTAAATAAGTTATATCTTGTGGTTTAGCATCATAACGAAAACCTATTTGCCCGTCCCAAAAATCAGCAATATTTCTACTATATAATCCCCAATATTCGGCAGTTGATATTTTATCATCATTTAATAACTCACCTTCACTTTTAAGCCATAATTTATTTATATCACCACCTATTGCTCCATCCAAATCCCACCTTGAGACAGTTTTAGCTTTGTCACTACTACCTGTATCTAACTCTAATCTAAAGCTGTGAAACATTTCTGTATTATGTTCATGCCCCATATTAATTTCATCTGCTAAAACTAAATTAGGCCAAATAATAAATAAAATAAGGTAAATAATTGTTCTAAAATTAATGTTCATTATTTGTCATACACCTTTTTTTCTCTAATATACATTTCTCTAAAAATGGTCCTCTGAAATACTTTAAATTGATTATTCTTGAGGAATTTTTAGGCGAAGTTAATTTAGTTACCGCAGCACATTTTAGTATGAGCCTGTCCCGGATTAAATCCGGGATGAGGACAGCTTTAGTAACCTTCAACGACAAAATTACCAAAAAGAATTAATTTAAAGGCTCTCCAACTACTATCTTATTCATCATTCCCGACATCATATGATAAAGCAAATGGCAGTGGAATGCCCACTCTCCTGGCGCATCGGCATTTAATAAAACCGAATATGATTGTCCAGGTTGAACTATAAAAGTATGCTTATTTGGCATTTTTTCTAATGGTTGCCCATTTTCTAATTGTACAAACATCCCATGTAAATGCATTGGATGAGCCATCATAGTTCTATTGATAAATTTTAATCTTACTTTTTCGCCATAATGTAAATTAATCGGATCATGCCCATCATAGACTTTACCATTCATTGTCCAAATATAACGTTCCATATTACCATCTAAGGTCACTATAATTTCACGCTCTGGATTTCTTAAATCTTTCTGCTGCCCTAAATAATGTAGGTCTGAATAATTTAAAGTTTTTTTATCTTTTTCAATACCAGTTTCCACCCAACCACTTTTAATTTCTGAAAAATTTGACATATCCATGTTAGGCATATCAGTCATCATAGTTTCCATATTCATATCTTTCATAGTAAGCAAAGCTCTCTTACGCTTTATCGGCATCTCACCTTTAAGATTTTTATTTGGTGTTAAAGTGCCTAGTGCAAAACCGGTCCGATCTATAGGTTCTAAAACTATTGTATAGGCCTTTTCATCTTGAGGCTCAACTATAACATCATAAGTTTCGGCTGGGGCAAATCTAAATTCATCAACCATAACTGGCTCAACATTTTGACCATCTGCTGAAACCACCTTCATTTTTAGACCTAATATTCTTACATCATAAAAAGACATAGATGAGGCATTAATAAATCTAAGACGAATTTTTTCACCTTTTTTAAATATACCAGTCCAATTCTCTATTGGCGTTTTACCATTAAGCAAAAACTTGTAACCACTAACATCCGATAGGTCAGTTGGTGACATTCGCATTTGTCCCCAATCACGTATATTTCTAAAGGCTATTTTAAAGCCAAAGTTTTTTATATCGCTAAAAAAATCAGTGATTGTCCTTTTACCATAATTATAATAACTAGAATCACTTTTAAGATTATTTAAGATTTTTTCTCCCTTTTCATTAGTAAAATCAGAAACCAAAATTACATAATCTCGATCAGTTCTAACTGGCTCTTTTATTTTTGGCTCTATAATTATAGAACCATAATTACCCATCTGTTCTTGAAAACCGCTATGTGAATGATACCAATAAGTTCCGGATTGTTTTATTTTAAAATGATAGGTAAAAGTAGAATTAGGTTTAATTCCTGGATATCCACTAAATCCTGCAACCCCATCTTGCGAAGCTGGAACTAATAAACCATGCCAATGTATAGAAGTTTCTTCTTTTAAATGATTAGTAACTTTAATAGTTACATCTTCACCTTCTTTAAACCTTAAAGTTGGCCCTGGAAGAGTATTATTAATAGCTATAACTTTAGTTTTTTTACCATCAATCTTAATTTTCTTATAGTCAATATCTAGACTATAAGTACCAGCTATAGCTTGCCTGCTACATAAAATCATTACTACCAATATCGTAATTAATTTAAATTTATTCACCTGCAGCCGCTCCTTCCCTTCGTCCATCCACACCACTAATTAATTGTCCATTTTGAATTAAAATACCATGTAATCCACTAGTTAAATCATTAACTATAACTTTATGACCAAGATTTTGTAAAGAAACAGATAATTCAGTTATACGAGTATTTTTTTCCAGTTCAATTTCATCTCCAGTTGTCGCATAATGCGGCTGGTTAATTGCATTATCCAGCTCGATATTCCAGTCTAAAACCGCAATTAAAGTTTGTAATACATAAGAAATTATTCTGGAGCCACCAGGCGAGCCAATAACTAAAAATAATTTATCATTTTTATCAAACACTAAAAGTGGAGACATAGAACTTCGGGATCTTTTGCCAGGCTCTAAGCTATTTGCTACTTTAACTCCATTTATTTGAGGCACAGAAGAAAAATCTGTTAGTTGATTATTTAAGAAAAATCCTTTTACCATTAAGGCAGAACCAAAAGAATATTCAATACTATTTGTCATTGAAACTGCATTTCCTTCTTTATCTACTATACTTAGGTGAGTTGTTGATGGATGTTCATTAACTATATTAATTACTCCACAACTATTTTGACCTTTTATCTCACCTGCTGGCACAATAGTTAAAGCTTTATCTTTAGAGATTAGTTTTTGACGTGCTTTTATATAATCAGCATCAAGCATTGCATCTATAGGAACTGAAGCAAATTCACAATCAGCTACATATTTATTCCGATCAGCAAAAGCCAACCTTAAAGCTTCCATAATAAAATGTACCGGTGTTAGACTATTTGCCAGATAATTTTTTAGATCAATATTTTCAATAGTTTTTAAAGCTTCTAAAATGGCAATAGTGCCAGAACTAGGCAAGCCCATACCGCAAATTTTATAATCTCTATAATTACCACAAAGGGCCTCATTTTCTTTTGGCCGGTAGTCAATCAAATCTTTAGCCACCATAGTTCCTGGCTTAAAAGAATTTTTATGGATAATCTCAACTATAGCATTGGCAATATCACCTCTATAAAAGGCATCGACACCTTTATCGGCTATTTTTCTTAATGTCAGGGCAAATTCTTTATTTTTTATAATTGTACCTACCGCTTTAATTTGGCTATCTTTAGTAAAATATAAATCTTTGGCCTCTTTAGAATTAATAATATACGGAGTTGATTTTATTACTTCATAAAGTCTAGGCGATAAGGGAAAACCATTTTCAGCTAACTCTATGGCTGGCGTAAATAAATCTTTCCAAGCAAGCTTACCTTCATTTTTATGGGCCAAAGCAAACATTTTTAAAAGTCCAGGAACACCAACCCCAAGACCGCCCTTTAAGGCTTCTAGATATGGCACTGGTTTACCATCAGCATTTAAAAACATATCAGCTCTGGCTAAACTAGGAGCTGTTTCACGACCATCAAAGGTTTTAGTTTGATGAGTTTTTTTATCATAATAAACTAAAAATCCACCACCGCCAATGCCAGATGCTTGCGGTTCAACTAAATTCAAAACCATTTCAGTTGCAATAGCTGCATCGATTGCATTACCACCTTGCTTAATTATTCTTTTTCCCGCTTCACTTGCCAATTGATGGGCCGAAACCACCATATAACTTTCAGCTGTTAATACTGTTTTTTTAGCAAATCCGCTTGAAGGCTCTGGCGCTATTTCTAAGCCAAAAGCATTAGATACACTAAATAATAAGATTGCTATCAAAGACAATATTTTCATTAGATACTCATTATTAGAAATTTTATGATTTAGTTCATTTTTAGGATAATCTATATTTCTATAGTAGCAATATTTTTAAGAAGCCGCGTTATATTATCAGTATATGCATTTACCAGCATCAATTTAATTAATTCCACAAAAATGATTATTTTAGCGATCATTAGACTATATTATGAGTGTTAAAATAATCATTTTTTGATTTCTAGAGTTATATTAATAGATAAAAAACATCCCTCAAAACTAAAAAATAACACTAAATATAGCAAATAGTTAAAGTATACTTGCATTAAATGGCATATTTAGTTATAATAGTCTTATGAAAATAGCTCAAGAAGAACTAGTAAGCGTTTTAGCGCAGTTTAACCCCTGGTGGCAAGGAGAGAGCTCATCCGAGCTCGCCTTATGGAAAAGAAATGCTTATAAAGAATTAAAAAACTGGATTTTAGACCCTCCAGCCGCGCGAGCTGTAATGATATCAGGTGCTAGACAAGTTGGCAAAACTACGCTTATGCTGCAAGCAATAAAAGAATTGATTGAACTTAATGTACCAGCAAGTAATATACTTTATGCAACTTTTGATCATCCTTTGTTAAAATTAGCTGGAATAGATGCCGTTATAGAAGCATGGAAATTACGCGAACCAAAAGCAGATGGCCCAGAATATTTATTTCTTGATGAAGCGCAATTTATTTACGAATGGGGAACTTGGGTAAAACATCAAGTGGATTTTTTTAAATCCAGAAAAATTATATTTACTGGCTCAACTATGCCACTTGTTCAATTACATCAAGAATCTGGTGTTGGTAGATGGCATACTATACGTTTAACAACTTTATCCTTTTATGAATATATTCAAATTAAAAAATTAGACTTACCTATTTTCCCTGAAATAAAAAATTTAAGTGAATTATTTTCTTGGCCAAATGCTAAATTTCTAAAAATGGCAGATCTAGCCTCATCTTATATCGCACATTTTCATGAATATATATTACGCGGTGGCTTTCCTCAAACAGCTCTAGTAAATTCAATAAGCCAAGCTCAGAAAATGCTTAGAGAAGATATAGTTGATAAGATCTTAAAACGCGACATGACTGCTCTTTTTGGTGTACGAAGGATTTTAGACCTAGAGCATACATTCCTCTATTTATGTATGCATGATGGAGGAATTTTAGATATACCAACATTATGTACCAATCTCGAAGTAAAACGTCCTACAGCACAGAATTTTATAGAATTATTAGAATCTACTCATCTAATTTATCGTTTACAACCATTTGGCTACGGCAAAGAAATATTACGCGGAAAAGCCAAAATATATTTATCCGATGCGGCAATTCCACCGGCTATACTACTTAAAGGTAAAGAATTTATCGATAATCCATTATCCTTAAGTATCGCAGCTGAGTCAACTTTACTTAAACATTTATTAACATTACGTAATAACAATAATATTCATTTTAGTTATTCACGAAATAATAAAGATTTAGAAGTTGATTTTATAGCGGAAACCGAAGGTAAAATAATTCCTTTCGAGGTTAAATATATAGCACAAAAAACTAAGCCAAGAGATATTAAAGGTCTTTTAGAATTATGCACTAGGAAAAATATTGATAAAGCATACGTAGTAACTAAATCCTTAAACGACTTTGGTCTAATGAAGTTACCTGAAAATTCACCAACACAAATATTATGTATTCCATGTGCAATACTATGCTATTTTATTGGCAAGATGGAAATAGATGGAAGATCTTTTGCTGATTAGTTTTTACAGACTCTTTTACCCCATAATCTTAATTAATAACTTAATTGGATATGAAAGTGTAAGAGCCGTCAATAAACCAGTAAACCAAAGAATTATAAACCAAGCCCATTCTTTAAGTTGCGGATATTTACTAAAAAAATTATTTACTTTTTTAATCATAAAATTACCAAAAAGAACCATATCAGATAATATAAGAAAATTGGTTATTTTTGAGGAATTTTTAGGCAAAGGCCAGTCAAGATACCGCAGCGTATCCTTCATACGTGAGGACAGATTGACTAGCCTTTAACGACAAAATTACCAAAAAGAACCAATTTAATACATATGTTCATGGCTAGCTTTCCCACGAAATACATAATAACAATAAGCTGTATAACCCAAAATTAATGGTAACGCCGGAATAACACCAACTAACATTAATGATAATCCAGGGCCTGCGGTCGCTGCATCCCAAATAGTATATTTATAAGGAACCAGCCAAGGAAATAAACTAATTCCTAAACCTAAATAACCCATTAAAAATATTAATACACTAAATATAAAAGGTCTATATTCTCTTTTTTTATTATGTAGATCGCGCCAGAGCAAAATAAATAAAACAAAAGTAAAAACTGGAATAATCGCTAAATAATAAAGATTTGGTATACTAAACCAAAGCAGAGTTATCCGCTCATTCATAAATGGCATAAACATACTCACAAAGGCCATAAAAAATCCAACAAAAGCCAAAACATAAGCGGCAACTTTTCTTGACCATTTTAAAGTTATATCTTCAGTTTTCATAATTAGCCAAGTAGAGCCAAGCAGTGTATAGCCAAAAACTACTGCTATTCCTGTCATTATACTAAAACCAGTAGCCCAAGAAAAAGGGCCACCTACAAAATTTCGACCTTGAACTTCAACACCTTGAACAAAAGCACCTAAAATTATTCCTTGGCAAAAAGCTGCGGTTAAAGAACCAAAATGAAAAACATAATCCCATAATCTCTTGCTATTTTCTTCAGATTTAAATCTAAATTCAAATGCTACTCCCCGCATGATTAGTCCTAAAAGCATCATAATAATTGGAATATAAAAAGCCGGCAGTAAAATAGAATATGCTAGCGGAAAAGCTGCAAACAACCCTCCCCCTCCAAGCACCAACCAAGTTTCGTTACCATCCCAAAAAGGAGCAATAGAATTCATCATTCTGTCACGACATTTATCCGATGGCGCAAAAGGAAATAATATACCTATACCTAGATCAAAACCATCAAGCAACACATACATAAAAACTGCAGCCGCTATAAGTAAACCCCAAATTAAAGGTAAGTCGATAAAATTAGAAAAATCAAACATTACGCTCTCCTTTTGAATTTACGCCTTCTATAATAGCCGCCTCAACTCCATGTTTATAATATTGGTCAGGATCATCAGCTGTAATTATACCTTTTTTTATTAATTTTAAAATATAGTAGCTACCAGCTCCAAAAACTAAAGTATAAATTATTACAAAAGCCATAAGCGACCAGGCTACTTGCGGTCCGATAATAGCTGGTGAAACTGACATACTAGTTCTAATTATGCCGTAAGCTGTATAAGGTTGCCGCCCTATCTCAGTTACAAACCAACCAGCAAGTAATGCGATAAAACCAGACGGCATCATGACCATCCACAGACCAAGAATCAGCTTACTGGTAAATAATTTTTTCCTAAAATAATAAAAAGTGCTAAGAATTCCGGTAATAAGCATAAGAATACCTAAAGCTACCATAACTCTAAAAGACCAGAAAACTATAAAAACTGGCGGCCTATCGTCAGGGGCCCATTCCTTTAAGCCTTTAATTTCACCATTACTATCATGTTTTAAAATTATACTCGCTAAATTAGGTATTTTAACTTCATAATCATTAGCTTCCTTTTCTTCATTTGGTAAGGCAAATAATCTAAGGCCAGCACCTTTTTCAGTTTCCCAAATACCTTCCATAGCCGCAATTTTAGCAGGCTGATATTCTAAAGTATTTAAACCATGTAAATCACCAATAAATATTTGTACTGGCGTTACTAAAATTGCCATTAAGCTTGCCATACCCAGCATAATTTTAGCTTCTTCTAAATAACGTTTTTTCCATAAATAAAATGCCCCTACTCCACCTACTACAAAAGCTGTAGTTAAATAAGCAGCAATAACCATATGTATAAAACGATATGGAAAAGATGGATTAAAAATTATCTCCAGCCAATTGAGCGGCATTAACCTCCCATCTAAAGCTATCTCAAAACCTTGGGGAGTTTGCATCCAGCTATTGGCAGCTAAAATCCAAAATGCTGAAATTAAAGTGCCAATAGCCACTATACAAGTAGCTATAAAATGCATTCTTTTACTAACTCGATCAAAACCAAATAACATTATACCTAAAAAAGAAGATTCTAAAAAGAACGCGGTCAAAACCTCATAACCAAGCAGTGGGCCCAAAACATTAGATACTCTATCGGAGAAAATAGACCAATTAGTTCCAAATTGGTATGACATCACCACACCAGATACCACTCCCATACCAAAAGCTACTGCAAATATTTTTACCCATAATTTATAAATATTACGATATTTTTGCTTGCCAGTTTTAAGCCACAAATACTCAACCACCGCTAAAAAACTAGCAAGACCAATACTAAAAGCTGGGAAAATAATATGAAAACTAATGGTAAAAGCAAATTGGATACGCGCAAGTAGGACTGGATCAAATAACATAAATCACCTTAACTAAATTCAAGTTAAATAAATTCCTCTGTAAACTCCCCTGGCAGCTAAATAACCGCATACAAGTTCTATACCATTTAACCATTAAATAAGCCAGGAACTTTTATAAAACTATTCATATATATTTATTGCATAACTACAGACAACACTAACAAAACATGTAAAAATTTATTGCATTTTATAAAAATTTGCTTAAAACTATATATTAAATAATTAACAAATACACATCCCCCAATTAATTGCAATAAAAAACAAAAATATTCCTATGGCTCTAGAAAAATATAAAACCAAATACGAAAATGTACTAACTGAGAATGAGGATTGTAAAACTTATAAAGATATTTACGAAAAACTAAAAACTACAATATTGGATATAAATCAAAATCACGATTTTGCTAACTTAAAAGAATTCAAAACCGAAAAAGAAGAAATATACCTAAAGTATATTAAGGCCGTTACAGATCTTTTTAAAATAATATTAATAGCCAAAGAATCAAATGAAGATATTGAAGATATTAAGGATATTCAATATGACATATTAAAATTGATAGACGTTATAAAAGAAGCAAACAATCCAGAATTTGATGCTTTAGCTAATGAATATTTTGCTGCA
>CAYZBM010000047.1:0-16152 GCA_964476705.1 uncultured Rickettsiales bacterium
TTTAGATTGAAAAAATATGGAGGTAGAAATGAGTTATTCAATCTAATTTACTATACCATCATTGATAATGTTAGGTGAGATTTATGCTAAAGGTCTGTATGGTGTTAAAATAGATAAAAGTCTAGCAAAGAATAATTTTAAAAAGGCTATAGAACTTTCACATGATTATCGTAATGAATTTACAACGCAAATAGTTGGAATGTTCTTACATATTTTTCCAGAAGAAGCTTGTAGATTTAATATTGTTAAACCTAAGACTAATAATGCTGCTTGGCAAAATAATCCTATTCGTCCTAAAGCTACCACTCCTTGTACGGAAATGTTGAGAGTTTTTGCGGTTGCGGCTTGTGCTGCGGTAATAGCTTACAGCTCAATGAATTAGAATAGATAAACTTCCTAAATCCCCTTTAGATATCTAATGTGAGACACTCTCTTAGATAAATTTGACCCTTTGAAGTAACTACTGCTAATAAATCATTGACGTTTATACTAATTTATTTTAGCCTTGGCATTTAATACCAAAAAATCCCATATTATCCCATAAAGATATTTCAACTATCTTTATAAAAATATATCGGATTTAAAGAGGGGGAAGTGTAAACTTTTATTTATAATGTTATTTTTATCTACTTATCATAACAAGATTGATAAAAAGGGTAGAGTTTCAGTTCCTGCAGCTTTTAGGTTAGTTTTGTCTGGACAAAAATTCCAAGGAATTATTGTCTATGGCTCTTTTATAAATGACTGTATCGAGGCTTGTAGTTTGGAACGGATGGAATTTTTAAGTGCAAGTATAGACCAAATGGATCCTTATTCAGAAAATAGGGATGCTTTTGCAACTGCTATATTAGGCGGCAGTATACAATTAGCCTTTGATGGTGAAGGGCGGATAATGTTACCAGAATATTTGCTTGAGCAATATAATATCAAAAATCAAGTAACTTTTGTCGGTAAAGGTGCTACTTTTGAATTATGGAATAGTGATAAATTTTCAAGTTATTTGAGTCAAGCTAAGATTATAGCTAAAGAAAAAAGAGGAACCTTACATTTATTAAATAATGGCTTACAACAATTAAAAGGCCAAGGTGAATAAATATGGCTGAAATGATTCATAATCCGGTAATGTTAAATGAAATGCTCTCTTATTTAAATCCCAAAGATGGTGGGGTTTATGTTGACGCTACTTTTGGTGCTGGTGGTTATAGCAAAGCAATCTTAGAAAAAGCTAATTGTAAAATTTACGCAATTGACCGCGATCCTAATGTAAAAAAAATAGTTGCTGATTTGGCGGAGAAATTTCCAGGAAGAATAGAATTTGTCTTTGGTTGTTTTGGAAATATTAGGCAATTACTTAAAGATAAAGAAGTTGATAAAATTGATGGTTTGGTACTGGATATCGGAGTTTCGTCCATGCAGTTAGATAATGCAGAGCGAGGTTTTTCTTTCAAGCAAGATGGTCCTTTAGATATGCGGATGTCTTCAGTTGGTATGACCGCTGAAGATGTTGTTAATTCGATGAAAGAAGCTGAACTTGCAGATGTTATTTATGAATTTGGTGGTGAGAAAAAATCTCGGCAAGTAGCTAAAGCTATAGTTACGGCTAGAGGTAAAAATAGAATTACCACTACTAAACAATTAGCTGATATCGTTAGATCTGTAGTATCTGCAGGTGGACAAAAAATTGATCCAGCAACTAGAACTTTTCAAGCTCTAAGAATTTATATTAATGATGAACTTGGTGAGTTATTAAGGGCGCTTGAGGCTTCTGAAAATTTGATTAATTTAGGAGGTAGAGTGGTAGTTGTAACTTTTCATTCTCTTGAAGATGGAATAGTTAAAAAATTTTTTCGCGATAAATCAGGAGTGTCAGAGTCTTTTTCTCGGCATTTTATAGTTGCTAATGAAAATAAGCCAAAGGCTCAGATTTTTTCTTTAGTGAACAAAAAAGTAATATTACCAAGTGAGAAAGAAATAAATGAAAATGTTAGAGCGAGATCTGCAAAAATGAGAGTGGCTGAGAGAGTAGGTTAATTTAACTTAAATTTTATTAATGCAAGGTATGTATGAATAGATCTTTGGCGGTATTATCGGTTATTATTATCGGAATTTGTGCCTATGGGGTTTTCCAAATAAAACATCAGGTAAAAAGTTTAGTACATGATCTGATGGAAGTTAATCAACAAATAGCTAGTGATAAAGAAGCTATTTATGTACTTAAAGCTGAATGGACTTATTTAAATCGTCCCGAAAGATTAAAAGAGTTAGCGAGCAAATATTTAAATCTTGATCATATAGTTGTAAGTCAGATAGATACCCACCAGGTAAAGGATATTAGTGCTAAAAATTACTCTTATGCTACTATCGTTCCTGTTCCAAAGCCTATACTTGCTAGCATAAAAAGATATGAATAATTATATTCTTGGCAAAAAAAAACAACACTTACCAAGTAAGAATTTACAGCAGCGGCTAACTGTTATTATGGCTTTATTGACAGTTGGTTTTGTAATTATTTTATTCAGATTATTAAATGTTGCTTTGTCTCATCAATCTGTAACTAAGGCCGATAGCGAAGAATCACAAGTTATAAATAGTTATTCCCGCAAAAGTATAGTAGATGCCAATGGTACATTACTTGCGGTTAATTTAACTACTGCATCTTTATATGCCGATCCTAAAATGCTTTTAGATATTGATGAGGTAATAAAAAGTTTAAAAGCTATTTTCCCCAGCCTAGATAAAGAAAAATTAAAATTGGCATTAACTTCAAGTAAAAGATTTGTCTGGATTAAACGAAATTTAACTCCATTAGAGCAAGAAAAAGTTAATCAGGCTGGAATACCAGGTCTTTATTTTAAGGATGATGAAAGTAGAATTTATCCCCATGGTAATTTAGTTTCACATATTTTAGGTTTTACTAATGTTGATTGGCATGGAATTGCTGGAGTTGAAAAATATTTTGATGATTTCTTAATTAATAAAGATAATTTAGTGGGTAAGGATAAAGATCAATTAAATTTATCTATTGATGTAAGAGTACAAGATGTTTTATATCAAGCCCTACTTGCAGCTAAAGAGAAATATAAAGCCGAGGCTGCAGGTGGTATAGTTATGGATGTAAATAGCGGCCAAATTGTTGCTATGGTTAGTTTGCCAGATTTTGATCCACATAATCCAGGAAAAGCCTCGGACTCTTCCAAGTTTAATCGGATGACTTTAGGAGTCTATGAGATGGGCTCTACTTTTAAAGCTTTAAACATGGCGCTAGCTTTTGATGCTAATAAAATTAATATGGATAATACTTATGATGTATCAGAACCAATTCGTATAGCTAAATTTAAAATTAAAGATTACCATCCTTTTAAAGGAAGATTATCAGTGCCGGAGATTTTTATTGAATCTTCAAATATTGGTTCGGTGCATATTGTTGAGGAGGTTGGTGAAAAAGGCCAAAAAGAATTTTTAGAAAAAATGGGTATGTTAAAAGCAACTGAAATTGAGCTGCCAGAAAAATCGCGGACTCTTTATCCGAAAGAATGGAGTAAAATAAGCATGATGACTATTTCTTATGGTCATGGTATAGCCGTAACTCCAGTCCATGTAGTGCAAGCCGTTGCCGCCTTGGTTAATGGCGGGAAATTTTATCCGGCGACCTTATTAAAAACCGATATGAGGCGTTATAAGCAGGTGGTTAGAAAAGAAACTTCCGATAAACTTAGAAAACTTATGCGTTATGTAGTGGCCTATGGGACTGGTAAAAATGCTAATGTTGAAGGTTATCTAGTTGGTGGAAAAACCGGTTCTGCCGATAAACCAACCAATGGAGGATATGGTAATAAAAATTCAATAATCTCATCTTTTGTAGGAGCTTTTCCTATGAATGATCCTAAATATGTGGTATTTGCAATGGTGGATGATCCAAAGCGGAGTAAAGCTGATCCTTTTGTTACAGGTGGTGTGGTGGCCGCGCCTATTGTCGGAAGTGTGATAGAGCAAATAGCTCCTATTCTTGAAGTTTCTCCAGTAGATCCCAATGATGATAAAATAAGACGTGAATTTTGGTATGATAATGAAGCTGGGAAAAAACATGCATCTTTATGAATTATTAGAAAATATTTCTGAACTTAAGAATCAAGAAGAGTATAAAAGCGTAAATATTCTAGGAGTTACCTGTGATTCAAGGCTAGTTAAAAAAGACTATATGTTTATAGCTATTGCTGGCGTTAACATTGATGGTAAAGAATATATTCCAAATGCTATTTTATCTGGTGCTAAGGTTATTATAACTGATGCAGAAGATTTAAAAATTTTGCAAAATAATTATCCTGATAATATTTTTATTAAAAGTCAAAATATTCGTCTTGACTATAGCTTGCTAGCTGCCAAATTTTATTCTGGGCAACCTAAAAATATAGTTGCTGTGACCGGTACTAATGGTAAAACTTCAGTTGTAAATTTTTACGCGCAAATTATTGCTTTACTTGGCCAAAAATCTTGTTCAATTGGAACTATTGGTATTATTGGTGGAGATAATAAAAACCTACTTGCAGATAATTTTGGACTAACTACCCCAAATGCTGAGCAACTACACCAAACTTTTGCAAAATTAGTAGCCAAAAATATTGATTATTTAGCTATGGAAGCTTCAAGTCATGGTCTTAGTCAATATCGATTACATGGGGTTAAAATTAATGCTGCAGCTTTTACTAATTTATCTAGAGATCATATTGACTATCACAAAGATGAAGCTGATTATTTCGCTGCTAAAATGAAATTATTTAATGAAGTTTTACCAAGAAATAAAGTATCCATTATTAATGCAGATAGTGAATATGCAAACGAAGTTATAAAAATATGTAAAAAAAGAGAACAGAAGATTTTTACTTTTGGAATTAAAGGTTCTGACATAAAAATTTTGGGAACCAAGCAGACTATAGATAAACAGCAAATAGATTTTCTCTATAATAATATTGAATATAAAATTAGTACTGATCTTATAGGATCATTTCAAGCGAGTAACTTATTATGTGCTCTATCATTAGTAATAAATAGTAATATTGATTCGAGTAAAGCGATAAATATTTTGAGTCAAGTTCAAGGTGTGCCCGGTAGAATGGAAAAAGTTATTTGTAAAAATAATAAGAATCTTAATGTTGTGGTTGATTATGCCCACACTCCTGATGGTTTACTTAAAGCCTTAAGTGAACTTAAAAATTTAAAAGAAAATAAATTATGGGTGATTTTTGGTTGTGGAGGAAATCGTGATAAAGGAAAAAGAATTTTAATGGGTGAAATAGCAGCTAAATTAGCAGATAAAATAATTGTAACAGATGATAATCCACGAAATGAAGACGCATCTGAAATTAGAAAGCAAGTAATAGCTGGTTGTAAAGATGCTATAGAAATAGCAGATAGAGAAAAAGCTATTGCTTATGCTATAGAAAATGCAGAAAATAAAGATATAATTTTGCTAGCAGGTAAGGGACATGAAAAATATCAAATTATTGGTGAGCAAAAAATTCCTTTTGATGATGTAGATATTGCCTTAAAAGAACTTAAAAAATATAGTAGATCAAGCAATGATTTTCCACTTTAATTACTTACATAAATCATTGCTTGATCTACTATATATTTAAAAGAGGTATGAGAGCAAAGATATATTATTAAAAGGTGATTTTTCTTATAAACCAGTTATATAATATCTGACTTATAAGAAAAAACACGATTATTGCCTTTGGTGGAGCTTAAAGAGCTAGAGAAGTAGAAACTTAAAAAACAATATAGAATATGAATATTTGGAATAATGAAGATTTAGAAAATATTTTTGCGCTTAAAGTTAAAAATATATGGCAAGCAACTGGTATTTCTATAGATAGTCGAACGCTGAAAAAAGGTGAGATTTTTCTGGCAATTAAAGGTGAAAATTTTGATGGTCATGATTTTATTTTATCGGCTATTAAAAATGGTGCTGTAGCGGTTATTTCATCCAAAGATACAGATATAAAAATAGATGTCCCCTTATATAAAGTAAAAGATACATTGCTTGCTTTACATGAATTAGCTAAATTTCATCGACATAGAGTTCAAGCTAAATATTATGCAATAACGGGTAGTGTTGGTAAAACTAGCACTAAGGCAATGTTAGAAATTGCGCTTAAAAAAATTGGCAAAACTTATGCGACATTAGGTAATTTTAATAATCATATAGGATTACCATTATGTCTATGTAATATGCCTAAAGATACTGAATTTGCTATATTTGAGATGGGAATGAATCATGCGCATGAAATCGAGCCTTTATCATTAATTGTTAAGCCAGATATAGCTATAATCACTAATGTTTCCGAAGTACATTTAGAATTTTTTAGTTCAGTTTATGGTATAGCAGATGCTAAGCTAGAAATACTGGCTGGACTTAATAAAAATGGTTATTTAATTTTAAATGCTGATAATGAATATTTTTCTTATCTAAAAGATCAAGCTCAGAATAAATATAAGATAAATAAAGATAATATTATTAGTTTTGGTAAAAGTCCTACAGCTTCTATTAAGGCTCTTGATTTGGATATAGATGCGGACAAAACATCTATAAAATGTAGTTACTTAAATCAAATATATGAATATAAAATTGGTTGCGTTGGAATCCATCAAGCCTTAAATAGTTTAGCAGTTTTTGCGGCTCTTGCTTTAAGTACTAAAGAATATAAAAAAGCCTTAACTGCATTGATAGATTATCAAATCGTAGCTGGCCGCGGTAAAAAAATAACTCTAGAATTAAAAAATGGAAAAGTAGATTTTATTGATGATAGTTATAATGCAAGTCCAGCATCAATTAAAGCAAGTTTAAAAATCTTAGCGCTAGCTCGAGGCAGAAAAATAGCGGTGCTTGGTGATATGTTTGAGCTTGGTGAAAAAGCAGCACAGTTACATAGTGAATTGGCTAAAGATATTATAGATAATAAAATAGATATGGTATTTTTAGCGGGAAGCTTAATGAAGAATTTAGAAAAATCTTTGCCAAAGTCAGTAAAATATTATCATGTAGATAATATAACTGATTTACAGAACCTTATTTATAATAATTTAAAAGATGGGGATACTGTTTTATTTAAAGCTTCACATGGAATGAAGATGTATTTAGTGGTGGAAGAACTAAGAAAATTAATTATTTAAACTAAAAAATATCAGAGGATGTTTTTTACGAATTATCAGGTAGATAAAAGGAGTGAATAAAATATGTTATATAAATTATTTTTGTCATTAGCAGGGGAGTATAGTTTTTTAAACATTTTCCGTTATATTACTTTTAGAAGTATTGGGGCTATTGCTACTTCTTTGATGATTTGTTTTATTTATGGCTCAAATATTATTACCTGGTTAAAGGCTAAACAACAACAAGGCCAGCCAATTAGAGAAAATGGTCCGCAAAGTCATTTAATTAGCAAAAAAGGTACGCCAACTATGGGTGGCCTAATGATGTTTATTTCATTTTTTATCTCAATATTATTATGGGCCGATTTAAGTAATCATTATGTTTGGATAGTTTTATTTGTGACTTCTGGTTTTGGCTTTATTGGTTTTATGGATGATTATTTAAAAGTTACCAAGAAAAATACCAAAGGTGTATCTGCAAAACTAAAATTAGTTAGCCAGTTTGTTATAGCTGTAGTTGCGGCAATTTGGATTCAAAAAATAGCGGATCCTAATACGGCAAATAATTTATTATTTCCTTTCTTTAAAAATCTAACTCTTGATTTAGGATTGTTTTATTTACCATTTGCAATGTTGGTTATGATTGGTGCTTCAAACGCAGTAAATTTAACTGATGGTTTAGATGGTTTAGCTATTGTTCCTATCATGATAGCTACAGCTTGTTTTGCTTTAATTTCTTATCTAATTGGACATATAAAATTTTCGGAATATCTACAAATTCATTTTATTAACGGCAGTGGCGAGCTTGCAGTAGTTTGCTCGGCTATAATAGGAGCTGGGTTAGGTTTTTTATGGTACAATGCGCCACCTGCTAAAATTTTTATGGGTGATACCGGCAGTCTTGCTTTAGGTGGAACCTTAGGTGCTATTAGTGTTATTATTAAACAAGAAATAGTGTTGGCAATAATTGGTGGTTTATTTGTGATTGAAGCAGTATCAGTAATAATTCAAGTAGGTTATTTTAAATTAACTGGCGGGAAAAGATTTTTTGGTATGGCGCCTATTCATCATCATTTTGAAAAAAAAGGCTGGTCAGAACCAACAGTGGTAATTAGATTTTGGATTATTGCGGTTATTTTCGCTCTGATCGGTTTAAGCACATTAAAATTGAGATAGTTATATTATGATTGTAGCAAATTATTTAAAAAATAAAAAAGTAGCAGTATTTGGTTTAGCTAGATCTGGAATTGCGGCTGTTGAATCTTTAATTGCGGCAGAAGCAATTATTTATGCTTATGACGATAATAGGAATTCTTTAAATAGCCTTAAAAAAAAATCATATAAAGATTTATATCTTGTGCACCCAAGTACTTGGAATTGGGATGCTTTGGAATGTTTAGTTTTAAGTCCAGGAGTTCCACTTACTCATCCAGAACCTAATTATGTAGTTAAGCTAGCAAATCAACATAATTGTAAAATTATTAGTGATAATGAAGTTTTATATCTTTCTTATCCAGATAATATCTATTATGCCATTACCGGAACTAATGGTAAATCGACCACTACTAGCTTAATTTATCATATTTTAAAAGTTGCGGATAAAGACGTTCAAATTGGAGGTAATATAGGAATTGGTTCTCTATCACTAAATGCTCCATCTGCAGAAGGTATTTTTGTTTTAGAATTATCATCATTCCAATTAGATTTAGCTGTTGAGAGTCATGTAGATGTTTCAATTATTTTAAATATTACCAAAGATCATATTGACCGGCATGGAGATATGAGCGGTTATATTAAAGCTAAGAAAAGAATTTTTAATCATCAAGGTGCAAAAGATTTAGCAGTAATAGGTGTTGATGATAATTATTCTTTAGATATTTATAATGAACTTAAAAGCATCAATAAAATTGGGAATATTATTCCTATATCTAGTAAAAAAAGAGTATCTGGAGGAGTATCCGTTTTAGATGGAATTCTTTATGATGATATCAAGGGTAAAAATATAGAAGTTCCTATTGGGAATTTATCAAGCTTAAAAGGAGTTCATAATGCACAAAATATTGCGGCAGCTTTTGCAGCAGTTAGTTATCATAATATAGATAGTAATACTATAATTAAGGCCTTAAATAGTTTTGTTGGGCTTGATCATCGTATGCAATATATCAAGACTTTAAATGGCGTTGATTTTTATAATGATAGTAAGGCAACTAATGCTGACGCTACCGAAAAAGCTTTAACTATTTCTCAGCATATTTATTGGATTATTGGTGGTGTACCTAAAGAAGGTGGTATAGAAAGTTTATCGACTTATTTTCCAAACATATCCCATGCTTATATAATAGGTAAAGCACAAGAAGAATTTAGTAAAACTTTAGACAATAAAGTTCCTTATACCTTAGCCAATACTCTTAACATAGCTATAAATGAGGCTTATGACGCAGCTTTAAATTCTGGTCATAAAGATGCAATAGTTTTATTGTCGCCAGCTTGTGCTTCTTTTGATCAATTTAAAAGTTTTGAACATCGGGGTGCGGAATTTGTTAAAATTGTAAATAATCTCATGGAAAATAAATAATATATGGCCTTTGATCGTAGTAAAAAAAGTATTTTTATTTCCTGGTGGTGGACCGTAGATAAATTACTATTATTGGCCTTAGGATTTTTAATCGGTTTTGGGGTAATGATGGTGGCAACAGCTAGCCCTGCAGTATCAGAAAGAATAGGGTCGGGGAGTTTTTATTTTGTTAAAAAACAGGCGGCCTTTTTAGCTATGGGATTGGTTATAATGTTCTTTATTTCACTCATGCCGAGTTTGTGGATCAGAAGATTTTGTATTTTGGGTTTTTCCTTAGGTATTTTAAGTTTAATTCTTTTATTATTTGTTGGTGAAGAATTAAATGGAGCGACTAGATGGTTATCAATTGCAGGAATGTCTCTGCAGCCTTCAGAATTTGTTAAGCCATTATTTATAGTTGTAAATGCCTGGGTTTTATCTCTTGATAATGTGAATAAAAGTTTATTATCTTTCAAATATTCAATTACCATTTATATTTTATTTATTTCTTTATTAATTCTGCAGCCAGACTTTGGGATGACAGTAGTTGTATCTTCAGTTTGGGCGGTGCAAGTATTTTTGGCTGGTCTTTCTTTATTGTGGATTGTTATTCTAGCGGGCCTTGCAGTTATTGGAGTCTTTGGTGCTTATACCTTTTTGCCTCATGTTACAGCTCGTATTGATACTTTTTTTGCCAAAAAAGATGTAGGGGATGCAGGTTATCAGGTGCAAAAATCCTTGGAAGCTTTTTATAGTGGAGGTATAACCGGGCGCGGTCCATGGGAAGGTATAGTTAAGCAAAAATTACCTGATGCTCATACCGATTTTATTTTTGCGGTAGTTGGTGAGGAATTTGGAGCTATTGTTTGTATGTTAGTTGCTTGTGTATTTGCTTTTATTGCTCTACGTGGATTACGCCATGCTTATAACGAAAATGATAATTTTATAGCTTTTGCTGTTTCTGGATTAGTTTTACAATTTTCTTTGCAAGCTATGGTTAATATGGGTGTTTCCTTGCAGCTAATTCCGGCAAAAGGAATGACTTTACCTTTTATTAGTTATGGCGGCTCTTCAATGATTGCGATATGTATGATGATGGGGATAGTTTTAGCTTTAACTAGAAAACGTTATGGTGTAGCATCAACTAATAAAACTCCAGTAACTTTAAAATCTTTTGTTAACTAACGGTTATAATTATGGCGGACTTGGTATTAAACAATAAATGTATTTTTATTTCGGCAGGTGGTACTGGAGGGCATGTTTTTCCAGCAACTTCTTTAGCTAAAGTTTTACAAGAACAAGGCTATAAAATTGTTTTTATTACCGATAAAAGGCAAGAATCTTTTGTTTCACTTAACTGCGATGTTGAGATAATCGATGTAGTTTCTTTAAGTGGTGGATTAATTAAGAAAATTCGGGGTTTATATTATTTAGTTCGAAGTATGTTGCAATTAAAAAAAATCTTTTCTAGGTATAATCCAGATCTAGTAGTAACTTTTGGCGGCTATACTTCTTTTCCTACTTTGCTTATGGCAAAAATTAAAGATATAAAAATTATCTTACATGAACAAAATTCAGTTTTAGGTAAAGTAAATAGAATAATGGCTGAGGTTGCAAATAAAGTGGCCTTGGGTTTTGAAGAAACCTTGAAGATAGAAGAAAAATATAAAGATAAATTAGTTTATGTAGGTAATCCTGTAAGACCGGAAATAAAAAATTTCTGTAATATAGCATTTCCCGAAAATGATCTTGAGTTTAATATTTTGGTTATAGGTGGTTCACAGGGAGCTAAAATATTTAGTAGAATTATACCTAAAGCTATGTTGATGCTTTCTTTAGAAGATAAAAAAATAGTTAATATTGTTCAGCAATGTCGCAAAGAAGATGTTGAGCAGGTAAAAAAAACTTATTTGAGAATTAATGTTAAGGCTGAAGTTTCTTCATTTTTTGATAATATGGGCGAACGTTTTGCTAAAGCTCATTTAGTTATAAGTAGAGCAGGGGCCTCAACTATTGCCGAATTAACAGTGGTAGGAAGAGCAGCTCTTTTAGTTCCTTATAAAATTGCGAGTGATAATCATCAATTATATAATGCTAGATTTTTAGGCAGTAAAAACGCAGCCTTTATAATTGAGGAGGATAATTTTGATCCTGAAATATTATTTAAATATGTAAGTAATTTTATTAAAAATAAAGACAGCTTAAAAATAATGGCGCAAAATGCAGCTAAACTTTCTATTGTTGATTCAGATTTAAAAATGGCTGAGTTGGTTTCGGCCGAGATTTCCAAATGAATTAAATATAATGCTATAAAAAATAATGAGAAAAAATAAGGAAAAAATATGCAAGTAAAAGATCGTTTAATTAAATTAGGAATTAATTTACCAAATGCGGCTGTGCCTGTGGCAAATTATGTACCATATACAATAAGTGGTAAGCAGATAATGATTTCTGGGCAAGTACCGATTGTAAATGGTAGTGTGGAGGGTAATACCGGTAAGATTGGTCTTGATCTTACCATTGAGCAAGGTAAAAAAATTGCCAGAATTTGTGGAATTAATCTTGTTGCACAAGTAAATAATGCAGTAAATGGTAAGTTAGATACTGTCAGATGTTTAAAGCTGGGAGTTTTTATCAACGCTGTGGATAATTTTGATGCGCATCCTGAAGTTGCTAATGGTGCATCTGATTTAATGGTTGAAGTATTTGGTGATAATGGTAAGCATGCCAGATCTTCCGTTGGAGTTGCCAGCCTTCCGCGTGGAGTTGCTGTGGAGATTGATGCGGTGTTTGAGATTATTTAGTCGGTTGTGAAAAAGTGTTTTTTTTATAAAAAACACTTTTTTCCCAACCGACTATATAAGAAAATAGAAGATAAAATAATGATTGTCAGTTTATGATATAAACTCTGCAGTCGTCTTAGCCCTAATTTCATCAATAGTAACATCTGGGGCATGATCAACTAAATACATAACATCATCTTTAATATCAAAAACTGCAAGTTCGGTAATAATACGGTTTACAACTTTTTTGCCAGTTAAGGGTAGCGTGCATTTTTTAAGAATTTTGGATTCGCCGGTTTTGGTAGTATGTGCCATAAGTACTACTACTCTTTTTACGCCAGCTACTAAATCCATAGCTCCACCCATACCTTTTACCATTTTGCCCGGTACTGTCCAATTAGCTAAATCACCATTTTCTGCAACTTCTAAGGCACCTAATATTGATAGATCAATATGCCCGCCTCGAATCATCGCAAAAGATTCGGCACTATTAAAAAATGAACCGCCTTTTAATATAGTTACAGTTTGTTTGCCGGCATTAATTAAGTCGGCATCTACCTCGTCATTTGTAGGAAATGGCCCTAGCCCCAACATGCCATTTTCGCTTTGTAAAGTTACATTAATTCCCTTAGGAATGTAATTGGCAACCATTGTTGGCATACCAATGCCTAAATTAACATAAAAACCATCTTTTAATTCTGTAGCTGCTATTTTACAAATTTCTTCTTCGGTCCAAGGCATGATTATATACTCTCTCTTATGGTGCGGCGTTCAATTCTTTTTTCAAATTTAGGTCCTAAAAATATTCTATGAACATATATACTAGGTGTGTGAATATTTTCAGGATCTAGTTCGCCAACTTCAACTATTTCTTCAACTTCTACCACTGTAACTTTAGCGGCTGTAGCCATAATAGGATTAAAATTGCGAGCGGTTTTTCGATAAATTAAATTACCCTCTTTATCAGCTTTCCAAGCTTTAATTATAGCAAGATCAGCAAATAAACCTTGCTCCATTACATATTCTGCACCATTAAAAGATCTGGTTTCTTTCCCATCTGCAACTATTGTACCCACTCCAGTTTTAGTATAAAAAGCTGGTATGCCAGCTCCCCCAGCTCTAATTCTTTCAGCTAAAGTTCCTTGGGGATTGAGTTCTAGTTCTAGCTCGCCATTAATATATTGCGATTCAAAAATCTTATTTTCACCAACATAAGATGAAATCATTTTTTTTATTTGCCGAGTTTGAAGTAATATTCCTAGGCCAAAATCATCAATTCCACAATTATTACTAATTACAGTAAGGTTTTTTATCCCGGAATCTCTTAAATAATTAATAGAATGCTCGGGAATTCCACATAGGCCAAATCCACCAGCCATTATTGTCATGTTATCTTTAAGTAGTCCATTTAGGGCTGACTTCGCGTCTTTATATAGCTTTTTCAATATGATACCTTTTAAAAATACTTTTGAAAGTGTTAGCAATTTATCAGTCTTTCAAATTAATTCAACGTCAAAATAACTTTTTTTTCTGGCTTTAAGATTTTGTTAACATTTGTGTGGTACAATGCCAAGCTCTATTTTGGGATTTAAGAAAAAACCGTATTGTGGATAGATTGTATGTCATTACTCAAAGATGTTGAAAGATTAAAAAAAACAGCTATGCCAGAGGTTAGAGAGTCAATAGCCAGTAAAATATCTGGTTATTATGCTAATGGCTTATTTGATAGTAAAGAAGCTAGATTAGCTAGTGATATAATCAGGTTACTTTCTAAGGATTCAGAACTACAAGTACGTAAAATATTGGCAGAGAATTTGCAGTGGCAAATTGATGTGCCTCGAGATATAGTTTTTGTCTTAGCTCAAGATGCAATAGATGTAGCTCTGCCGATACTTAAAAATTCAAAAGTTCTATCTGATGAAGATTTAATATCACTCATAAAAAATATAACCGATTCAAGAGCTTTAGTTGCAATATCTCGTAGAGATGTGGTTACTATTCCGTTAGTTGATGCTCTAATTAAGGATAAAAATAGAGAAGTGGTAATTAATATATTAGTTAATAAAGGAACGGATATATCAGAATCTGCTTATAAAGCGATAATTAGTAATTTTGCCAAAGATAATAAAATTCTATTTTTACTTGCTGATCGTGGTGATTTACCTCTGAATATAGTGTACTCCTTATTTTCACTAGTAGATGAAGAAGTAAAAGAACAGCTTATAAGTATGTATAATATTAATGTTGATAATCAATATAAATTTAAAAATAATCAGGATAAAACTACCAAGGAAAATAATTTAACTAATGATTATTCTGAAGTTATGCAAAAATTTTTATTAGCAAATAGCGATAGTAATCTTAAAAACAATAATTTACTGGTTAACCAATTATATAATTCTGGGCAACTTAATCAATCTATAGTGCTTAAAGAATTATGTGAGGGTAATGTTAATTTTTTTGAAGTAGCTATAGCAAAACTTGCTAAAATTTCGTATTTTAATGCTACCGAAGTGGTGGCTGACTCGAATTTAGGTTTTTTTGAAGAAATCTGTCGTAAAGCTGAGATTCCAGCAAGTATTGCAGAAGCTATGTTTATCTTATTATTTTTTGCGGTTAAAACTTCAGAAAATAAATTATCAAAAGAAAATTATGCTAAATCATTACTCGAATATATTGTAAGTAATGGTTACGATCGTACAGTTTCGATGATGTCTTATATTATAGCTATTATTTGTAGAGAGAATAAGTTAGAGCAATTAATGGCTGGGTAGAGAGTTTCTAATCCCTAAGCATGCCCAACAATGCTCGAATATCTTGTTAAATCAACACCAATTGATTTTGCTGAGTCTAACCATTTATTTTGGATATTTTCACCAAATAATAATTCCTCAGTGGCCGGTATACATATCCAATCATTAGATAAAATTTCTTCTTCTAATTGACCTGGTTCCCAACCAACATAACCAAGTGCAATTATACTTCTGCTTGGTCCTTTGCCGGCTATTATATCTTGTAAAATATCAATTGTTGAGGTTATAGAAACATTCTCAACAATTTGGTGAGTATTTTCAGTGATATAATCACTAGTATGTACAATAAATCCTCTGCCTGGTTCAACTGGGCCGCCAAAATGGATCGGTGGTAAATTTCTGACTACATCTTTGATGTTTAGCTGAATTAGTAAATCAGTGCAGGTAATATCACTTAGAATATTATTGATTAAAACCCCCATTGTTCCTTTGTTATTATGCTCAAAAACATAGATGATAGATTTTTCAAAATAAGGATCGTTGACTAGTGGAGTTGCCACTAATATACGTCCTTTTAAAAAACTTACTGTTTTATCAGCTAAAATTTCATTTTTTTGCACTAATTTTGGTGTTATATCCAGAATCATATAGTTATATCCTTAAATATTATTCTGCTTATCTGTAACTTAATTTTAATAATACATGTTTTAGATTATTGTTTTTAAGAATCATAGATAATAATCGTAAGCTCAAATTACAATAGGTTTTTTGTAAAAATTGATCCCAATATGCCGATTTTAGCATATTTTTTTATTTATAGCATCAATTAATATATACCCTATAAATATCTAGGAATATATGACCTATATTATGGATTGTATCTTGAAGTAGACCAAAAATATTATCTCAGTAT
>CAYZBM010000048.1:0-16111 GCA_964476705.1 uncultured Rickettsiales bacterium
CAGGTAGAATTGAGGTACAGTAATGCTAGATGACACAGTTTAATGAACAGTCTCAATCTATACGTAGGGCCGCTCCCAAGTATAGATTATTCATTATTGTAACTGAAAAAATATCGTAAGATATTTTTTCACGGGCAACTAAATTGATATTTAACAGCTTTCCTTTTGTTACTTAAACGATACGCAAGTCTAAGCAAATGTTATTTCTTAGCTATAGTTAACTTTTCTTTAAGATATTTATCCTAAAATAAAAGGATATTTAACTTAAAATCTAGAGATGATTTATGCATATATGGGGAAATAAAACTGATTCACTTTTTGATATCTGGTCAATAGAGCATTTTGTCTCAGGAGTTACTATAGGTTCTATAATATGTTTTTTCCTCTTAAGTAAATATCAAAATTTTCAACTTAATCTCAATATTGAAAAGCATGATGATAAAAATAATAGTGAACAAGATATAATAAAAAATCCACTTTTTGTTTTTAATTATTTTGTGATTATTTTGTTGATTGCTTATATGTGGGAAGTATTAGAATTTTATATGGAAGCTGGTTATACTAATATTGATAAAGTTACTTATTGGTTTCAAGGGGTAGAATATTGGGCTAATAGATTTATTACTGATCCGCTGATGGTTCTGCTTGGATCTTGGCTAGGGTTGAAGTTTTGCTCTAAAATATTAATGTATAGCGCTCGTTCTTTTTCTGCAATCTGGGTAGGTATGCACGTATTTTTATTCCCTAATTGTATGTATCTACAAAATATCATTCACGATGCAATACCAAGTTCTGGCCTTATACAGGCTAAATTATCGGATGTTATTATAGTTTGTGGGAAGTTTATTAGTGGTTTTTTAGTTTAAAATTACTAATCGCCGTTACCAGGTTTTTCAGAAAAATCATTGGCAAATTTATCTGGAGTATCTTTAAATTCTTCAGCTGTAGCAAGAGGGTCTTTTTTAACCGTAATATTGGGCCATTTTGCAGAATATTCACGGTTAATTTCTAGCCATTTAATATTATCTTCAGATTCTGGTTTAATTGCTTCAATAGGGCATTCTGGCTCGCAAACACCACAATCAATACATTCATCAGGATTTATGGCTAGCATATTTTCACCCTCGTAAAAACAATCAACCGGGCAAACTTCTACGCAGTCAGTATATTTACATTTAATACATGCTTCAGTAACCACATATGCCATAACTAATACTCCTAATAATCTACTTTCGAATTATCTTATAAAATTCCTCCATACTTATAAGCAAAATACCCCCATTTTGTAAAGAATGATTTAACCTATAAATTAATATTTTTCTATTCTTTCTAGTTTTTTTGCTAATAATTGGGTTTTAATACTTAAAAATAGCAAGAAAATAAATAAACAGATAAATCCCAAAAACATCAGAAATAATGGGGTTTGCATTGTAGGATCTATAGAAATGCCACCTTTTCTAATAATACTAGCTGGTTGATGTAAAGTGTTCCACCAATTAACCGAGAATTTTATAATCGGCAAATTAACTACTCCGATAAGGGCAATAATTGCGGCAAATTTTGCGCCTTTATTCTTATCTTCGTGGGCCTGATAAAGTACAATATTGCCAATATACAGTAAAAATAGCAAAAACATCGAAGTGATTCTGGCATCCCAAACCCACCAAGTGCCCCAAATTGGCTTACCCCAAATAGCTCCAGTTATTAGGCAAATAAGATTAAATATTGCCCCAATAGGAGCGGCTGATGTTAATATTACAAAAGACAAAGGATTTTGCCAAACTAAACCGCTTAAAGCAAAGACGGCCATAAATAAATATATTCCTAAAGCCATAGTGGCGCTTGGGACATGAAGATACATAATTCTTACTGCTTCTCCTTGTTGGTAATCAGCAGGTGAGGCAATAAGAGCGTAATATAAGCCGGCTATAATTAGTAAAAAGCTAAAAAATCCAGCAGGATAACTGATATAATTAGCTATTTTAAGAAACTTGGTGGGGGTTAAGAGGTTGTTTATTATTTGCATGTTTTTGTGTGTTGTGTTGGAATATGTTTTTATTGTTATAATTTTAGTAAGTCCCCCTTCGCTTTAGTTTCTTATAACCTATATTTTTATTTTAACCTAGAGTAGTTCCATATTTAAATTTACAATTTTGCATCTAAGCTTCGGCGCGACACTCCCACGCCTTATACTTATCCATATTCATGGATTCGTATAACTTCTCGCTTTTCGTGTGGCTTAAGTCTCACGTGCCAAAGGCACGTTCGGCTTGCCACCCGAAGCTCGAAGAGCGTAGGGTGGTGCGGTCGAGAAGACTTGAACTTCCACGGATAAATCCACAGCGACCTCAACGCTGCGCGTATACCAATTCCGCCACGACCGCATGTCTTATTTTAGCTAAATTAATTGCTTAATTAATACTATAAACTATAATTAGACTCTATCTTATCTAACAATTTTACAGCTATTTATCAAGCCAAACATGCAAAATACTCTAGAATGGATTCAAACAAAAAATTTAGTTCCTTATGAAGAGGCTTTAACCTTTATGAGTGAGCGGGTTGCTGGCATTATTGAAGGCGATAAATCTGAAGCTATTTGGTTGCTTGAACATCCTCCCATTTATACTGCCGGCACTAGTTCTGAGTCCCAAGATCTTTTAAATGCTACCAAATTTCCGGTTTATCAAACAGGCCGGGGTGGCCAATATACTTATCATGGCCCCGGGCAAAGAATCGCTTATATTTTGCTAAATTTAAAAAAGCGTAACATGCAAGATGTAAGATTATTTGTAACTAAGCTCGAGCAATTAATTATTAATATTATAGCCCATTATGGTCTATCGGGTAAAACTTATAAAGACCGGGTAGGGGTCTGGGTTTTGGATAAAAATGGGAATGAAAAAAAAATAGCAGCAATTGGGATTAGAATAAAAAAATGGGTTACTTATCACGGTATTGCAATTAATGTCTTCCCCAATTTAGCTGATTTTTCTGGGATAGTTCCGTGCGGAATTAAAGAATTTGGCGTGACTTCTTTTGCTGATCTTGGAATTGATATTTCTCTAGCAGAATTAGATAAGCTTTTTAAGCAGGAATTTGAGAAGATATTTTAATTATGGAGAATTCGCCATAATTAAATCTTATTAACCAAATCAAAAAGTCCCTCTTTATAACTAGGATAAAGCAGCTCTACGCCCAGTTCATTTTTAATCTTATCATTTTTCACCTGACGGTTTTGGGCGTAAAAGCTTTTGGCCATCTCTGAAAGTTCTGCATCTTTAAAATCAACAAGTGGAGGGGCCGGGAGGTTTAGTAACTGTGCTGCATAAGCAACCACTTCTTCCTGCGAACAAGGATAATCATCCGCAATATTAAATATCTCATTTTTAGTATTTTTATTCATTGAGGCAATAAGGGTATTGGCAATGTCAGCAACATGAATCCGTGAGAAAAATTGCCCAGGCTTATTAATCCGTTTTGCAGTACCATTTTTAAGTTGCTCGATAATGCTATTATTAGGGCCATAAATTCCTGATAGCCTAAAAATATTTACCGGTAAGTCAGTTCCTAGCCACTCTTTTTCAGCATTAAGTCTTGCAATTGTCCGTTCTGTGGTAGGGCTACAAACACTATTTTCATCAACCCAATCACCTTGTTTGTCACCATAAACGCCCGTGGTAGATAAATAGCCCACCCATTCTAATTTTGGCATTTTTTTTAAGTCAGCTAGATGTTCTTTTAAAACAATATCTTGGCTATTTTGCGGTGGTATTGAAATTAGAATATGAGTTACGGTATTTATATCCCACATATTTTCAATGGGTAAATCTTGATCAAAAATATAAGAAGTAATTCCTAAATTGCGATCATTTTCGCAATCCATCATATTTCTATGGGTACCACTAACTCTGAAGCCTTGCTCTAGCAAAATTTCGGCCAAATATTTGGCACAGTAGCCGAAGCCAAAACACAAAAGGTGCCGTTGTCTTGAATCAGTCATAATTTTTTAATTATCCAACTGCTTTTTAAGTAAATCATTAACCATAGCAGGATTAGCTTTGCCTTTTGATTCTTTCATTACTTGCCCGACAAAAAAGCCGAATAATTTATCTTTACCGCTTTTATATTCAGTGACCTTATCTTGATTATCTGCAATCACTTTAGCGATAATAGCATCGATCTCTTTAGTATCAGTTACTTGCACTAAGCCTTTTTCAGCAACTATATCTTTAGCTTGCTTGTCAGATACAAACATTTCATCTAATACGTCTTTGGCAATTTTTCCAGAAATAGTATTATCTTTAATTAGGCTCAAAAGTCCTGAAAATCTTTGTGCGGAAACCGGGCTATTTTGGATATCCAGATTTAGTTTATTTAATCTGCCAAATAATTCAGCGGTTATCCAATTAGCCGCTAACTTACCGTCAGAATTACTGGCAACTTCTTCAAAATAAATAGCATTTTCTTTATCAGAAACTAATACCGATGCATCATAAGGTGTTAGTCCTAAATCCTTAACATAACGTGATTTTTTTTGATCAGGAAGCTCGGGTAAATTCTTTTTAATCTCATCTACAAATTCTTGCTCTAATCTTAAAGGTAGTAGATCAGGATCTGGGAAATAACGATAATCATGGGCGTCTTCTTTGCTGCGCATAGTTCGAGTTTCACCTCGAGTCGAGTCAAAAAGGCGAGTTTCTTGCTTTATTTCGCCCCCAGATTCATAAATTTCAATATGGCGATTTGCTTCGTAAATAATTGCAGTTTGTAAAAATTTAACTGAATTTAAGTTTTTAATTTCACAGCGAGTCTTAAGCTCATCACTTCCAACAGGCCTTACAGATACATTGGCATCACAGCGCATTGAACCTTTTTCCATATCGCCATCACAAGTATCTAGATATCTTAAAATAGAACGGAGTTTTTTTAAATATTCTGCAGCCTCTTGGGGGGATCGCATGTCCGGCTTTGAGACTATTTCCATAAGGCCAATTCCAGCTCTGTTCAGGTCAATAAATGAGCTAGTTGGTGACTGATCATGCATTGATTTACCAGCATCTTGCTCAATATGAATTCTTTCTACTCTTACTTCTTTAGTTGTACCATCTGGCATATCTAAAGTTATAATACCTTCCCCAATTAAAGGACTGTTAAATTGCGATATTTGATAACCTTGTGGAAGGTCGGCGTAGAAATAATTTTTCCGGTCAAATACTGAATATAAATTCACCTTAGCGTTAAGACCAAGACCAGTTTTGATTCCTTGCTCAATACAGACCTTATTCAAAGTTGGTAGCATACCAGGCATGGCAGCATCGACCATTGAAACATTATTATTGGGTTCAGCACCAAAAGTAGTTGCCGAACGCGAAAATAATTTTGCTTTTGAAGATATTTGGGCGTGAACTTCAAGTCCGATTACAATTTCCCAATCACCTTTGTTACCTTTTATAATCATATTAAACCTTTAGGAGTTAAGTTATAATTAGCCGCTTTTTCAATTGCCATGGCTACATTTAGAACTGTATTTT
The DNA here is from genome assembly GCA_964476705.1 of uncultured Rickettsiales bacterium. Classification (GTDB taxonomy): domain Bacteria; phylum Pseudomonadota; class Alphaproteobacteria; order Rickettsiales; family UBA6187; genus CAYZBM01. The sequence goes on from CAYZBM010000048.1 coordinate 5,535, forward strand.
CATCAAAATTTGACCCTAGTATCTGTAAGCCCAAAGGTAAACCATTAGATGAAACCCCAATTGGCACTGATATTCCAGGAAGGCCAGCTAAACTTGCCGGTACCGTAAATACATCGTTTAAATACATAGTAAGTGAATCCATCTTTTCATTAAGGGCAAAAGCCGGAGATGGAGTAGTTGGTGTTAAAATCGCATCAACTTTTTTATAGGCTTCTTTAAAATCATTAGCAATTAAGGTTCTTACGCATTGAGCTTTTTTATAATAAGCATCATAATAACCTGAAGATAATACATAAGTTCCAACCATGATTCTTCTTTTAACCTCATCGCCAAAACCGGTCGCTCTAGTTAATTCGTACATTTCATCCAAAGTACAGCCTTTAGGTGCAACTCTAAGTCCATATCTAACACCATCATATCTAGCTAAATTTGAAGAAGCTTCAGCAGGAGCCAAAATATAATAAACGGGTAGGGCATATTTAGTATGCGGTAGGCTAATATCTACGATTTCAGCGCCAGCTGCTTTTAAGTACTCAGCCCCTTTATGCCATAAATTTTCAATTTCTTTAGGCATACCTTCGGCAATATATTCTTTAGGAATGCCAATTTTTTTACCCCTTAAATCCCCATTTAAATTTTGAGAAAAATCAGGTACAGCAATTTTTGCTGAAGTTGAATCTTTACTATCATAGCCACAAATAATTTTTAATAAATATGCTGCGTCTGCAACATTTTTAGCAAATATTCCAGCTTGATCGAGTGAACTTGCAAAAGCAATAATACCAAATCTTGAGCATCTGCCATAACTAGGTTTGATACCAACATTACCACAAAAAGCTGCGGGTTGTCTGATAGAGCCACCAGTATCTGTGCCCAGTGCGCCTAAACATAAATTAGCACTAATTGCCGCAGCCGAGCCCCCAGATGAACCGCCTGGAACTAAATCGCTATTATCATTATTACGTTTATGTGGATTAAGTACCGGCCCATATTTACTAGTTAAATTTGCTGAACCCATAGCAAATTCATCCATATTAGTTTTGCCAATCATTATAGCATCTTCAGCAAATAATTTGCTAGTAACTGTTGATTCATATTCCGGTTTAAAATCAGCTAATATATTTGAGCAAGCAGTTGAAGTAACGCCTTTTGTACAGAATAAATCTTTAACCGCAATAGGAGTTCCAGCTAAAAGTCCTGCTGTTCCAGCTGCTATTTTTTTATCAATATTTTTGGCAGATTGAGTAGCATTCTCTTCATTAATAAAAGTAAAAGCATTTAGATGTTGCTGTTTTTTTATTTCATTTAAATGAGCGGTGATTAATTCTAGGCTTGAGAATTTTTTTGTTTTTAGGCCAGAAATAGCATCAAGTAATGATATGTTAATTAATTTATCCACAATTTACTCCACAACTTTAGGTACGATAAAACAGCCATAATCGGCGTTTGGGGCATTTTTTAATACTGCAGCTACATTATTGCCGTCAGAAACTATATCCTCATGTAATTCTAAAGGTTGATCAATGACCGAAATCATCTGTGGTACATCTTTAGTATCAACTTCTTTTAGCATATCTATCCAATTAAGAATTTTTGATAATTCTTCTTGAAAAAAGCCAATTTCTTCTTCTTGAAGTTTAATTCGTGATAGTTTAGCAATTTTTATTACTTCTTCTGCTTTAAGAGACATTGTATCTTTCCTTAAAATCGTATAATATCATAATAATATATATTTAATGCAAGGTTTTTAAGATAAAAGCCCAGGAAAAGCAAGTAGATGTTAAATAAAATTCAAGAATTTAAAGCCAATTTGCCAGAAGATCAACGGATTATGGCTTTAGATATAGGTGAAAAAAGAATAGGGTTGGCTTTTTCTGATCCTATGCAATTGATGGCGCTTCCTCATTCATGCTATGAACGAATAAATAATCGTAAAGACATTGGATATTTAGCTAAACTTGCTAAAGAACAAGCCGCTTGTGGGATAGTTATAGGTCTACCTTTAACTTTAGAAAATACCGAAACTGAAGCTTGCGCTAAAATTAGATCTTTTGCGGCCAAATTATCCGATAAAACTACTTTGCCGGTTTTATTTATTGATGAACGTATGTCAACAGCTGCAGTTACCAGAATGATGCAAGAATTAGGCGCTAACCGCAAAACCCGCCATGAAAATGATGATAAATTAGCGGCGGCTTATTTATTGCAAGTAGTTTTGGATATTGGGATTGAGTCTATAATTTAGAATTAATAGGAGAAAGTTATGAGTTTAGGACGTCAGGATAGGAAACATAGTGCGGATGATGATGATGATTCTGAGCTTGGTGCAGTTCCAGAATTTGATGGAATAAAACGTAATTGTGGAGGCAAGTGGCCGTTCAAGTGCGACATCAGTTGGCTCGGTTGATTCAGATGGTTTTGGGGTTCAACCTGCTGACCCATTTTCTCAACTTACTACCTTTGATGAAGATGAAGAAGAACTCTCTATAGGTAATGCTTTTTATAATTATTTAGTAAAATCTGCTGAATTCGGAAATATTGTAAATGTAGAACAATATAAAAATCTCTTAGTTAAAAGATCACAAGAATGTGATTTTACTGCAGAAAATATTATAGATAATCAAGCAAAATTTAAGAATAGAGAAAATTTTACTATTTGGAATGCTGTTTTTCGAGCTTGTAATAGACTTGATTTACAACTGCTTAGTGTTGATCATCAAAGTAAAATAAGGATATTTAAAAATATAGAAAACTCAAAAGATTTAGAATCTATATTTGAGAATTTTAAAAATATAACTCAAGAACTTAAACCTATAATTGATAAAGAAATAGAAATTATCCCAAAGCAAGGTAATGTTGAATATGAATTGCAAAGAGCCAAAGATGATTTTGCTCAAAAAATTTTGTTATGTCTTGAAAAATTTCTCCCCTCTACCGATAAGCAGCACAAAGATGAAGCGGAAGTTCCAACTGGCTTGGCTTCTGTAGATTGTAATGGAGCTGGGGCAGCTGTTGGTGGTCCTGCCGCGTAAAAAAGTATAGTAGATTAATAGTAAATCGCTTATTTGCTAATAATTGACTGTAAAATATAGTAGATTAGAAAATGATTTACATAAAATACACATATAATCAATCATTTTTATAATGCTACATATCCTGAAAAAACATACCCTTATAACAACTTTTATGTTTTATTTAGGATCCAGAATGTAGGTTATTTCAATTATGAAATACTATATAAGCTAAAGTCAGTATAACTGATAAATGGATCCCAAATATTTTTTATAATTTATAATAAAACATTTTGTAATAAAAAATTTTGGATGACGACTTACGGTCAATTCAAAACGGAAATGCTCTACACAGGGCTACTCAAACTCGAAAAGCGCTCTTATTAAGCTTAGTTAAAATGTTAATTTAGTTATATTTGACATTAAGAAAAAGTTCTGTAATCTTAATTTATTAATCTACATTCTTAAACTTAATAAATTAAGCGTTGGTAGTATGAGTCAAGAAAAAAGAAGAAGAACAATAAAATCAAGCGATGAATCAAGCGATGAATCAAGCGATGAATCAAGCCATGAATCAAGCGCTAAAAGCAAGAAAAAATTAGTAAAAAAAAGAAGACAAGGAGTGGTTTACTCAGACGATGAATCAAGCGATGAAAGTAATAAAAAAAGAGTAAATAAAAGAAGACCAGGAGTGCTTTACTCAAGTGATTCAGAAGAAGAGGATATAGAACAAGGTAATTGTGATGCATCAATGGCTTTGCCTACAGATGGTCAGGATGCTGCTCTTGATAATGAAGGAGGTGATAATGCTTTAGAACAAAGATTTATTAAGGCTTTTAAAAAATATGCAGAAAATCTTTTATTAGGTAATCCAAAGAAAAAAAATTCTATAAGTGCTTGGATAGCAGATGTAGATTTTAAACATGTTACTGTAAATAGTTTATCTACTAGTATAAAACAAAATGAAAGTAGAAAGGAATTATGGAGCACTATTCTAAGTGCTGTTTTTCATGACTATCAAGAAAATACATCTATATATTTAACTGAGAATAATTTAGGTCTTTTTAAGAAAATATTAGAGAGATTTCTTCAAAAAATAAGTGAAAAACAAACGAATAATGAAGAAGGTAGTCTTAGATATTACTATGCAAAGAGAGAACAAAGTAGACTTGAAAAATTTATCAATGAAGTAAAGGAAAGCTTGGATGCGGATAAAAAAGAACATGTCTGTGAACTAGAGGGTCTAGCAGATATAGATCATGAATTACTATTAAAATTAATTCTTTTATTTAAAAAAAATATTTATAATATTAAGGAATCTAAAAGTATAAATGCGGAATTAAGGAGTTATTTGCAGCAGCACTATTCTATTGATGATGCAAAGATTAAATCAGGAGGTATAGATTTTATAAGTGCTGCTGTGTCTAAAAAAGGGCATTATAACAATACTATAAGAAATCAAGAATTGGATATTTGCTTATTAGATAGTTCAGGGGAATGGAAAACTAAAGGAGCAGTAACGGATAATGATAATAAGCTCAGAGAAAATGTTTTTCGTTGTTATCAAATCCTATCTAAAATATTTGTGTCTTTTTTGAAACAAAATAGGGATCTGTTTATCCAAGATATAAGAATTTTTTTAGAAAATTTTAGTACTCATTTAACAAAGGAGTACTCTAAATTAACAATAGAACTATCTAATAATAGTAATGCAGAGCTTCCTGAATGTGTATATAGCTTAAGAGAGGATATTGTTTCTCAGATAAAAAGAATGATAATTCAAATAATAAAGAATAGAGAGTTTGTCGTTAAAGAAGGAAAAAAAAATAGAAATAAATATTTATTTGTAGATCTATTAGGCCATATTTCTTCTAATGATAATAATATTATTAGGATGGATATAGGTTTAAAATTTACTGGATCTTCAAGAGATAGAAGGCAGACATTTTTTAATAGTGTTGTTGGAAATCTTACCGATGTAGGTTTTAAAAAATTTCTTGTAAATATTAAGATAAAAGGTAAAAAAGTAAAAGACGAAGTTACTCCTTGGAAAAATATTAAAGAATTAAAAGAAGAAGATAATCCTGAAGAAGTTAAAAAGCTAGATGAGCTTTTATTGATCTACGCGGATCTATGCAAAAAGCTTGTTAAATGTATAAAAAAATATCAAGAAGAATATAAAGAACTTTTTTTAGATACAAATCAAAAAGATATTAGTACAGAAATAGATAGTTTGTGTAAGAAAATATTGACGGATTTTGATGAAAAAATATCTAGTGTTGCACAGTCAGGAGCGACTGCATCATCGAAGAAAAAAGAAAAAACTGAAGAAAATGATCAGAATTTAGAACAAAAATTTATTCAGGCTTTTGCGAAATATGTAGATATAAAATTAAATAAAACCCATGAAGATGAATATATAGTTTCTTTAATAAGAGAATTAGATTTTAGTGGGATAACTACTAAAATTGATCTAGGTAAATTAAAAGGCACAAAAAATAGAGAAAATAAAATAAACAGCAGAAAAATAACATTATGGAATTATGTTATATCTGAAGTTTTTGTGGATAAGACTGAATTTAATCCTGAATATATAACTGAAAGAAATCTAGATATCTTTAAAAGAATATTATCTAGATTTATTAATGTTATAAAAGAAAAATCTACTTCTAAACCTGATAAATTTAAGTATAACTTAGTAAAAAATAATGATGAAAAATTAAAAATTTTTATAGAGAGAGTAAAGAAATGTTTAGCAACTGATAATCCTAAAGATATTCCAGATAAAACCGAAGATAATCCTGAACTAGATGCTCTAAAACAAATTAATCCTCAAATAATATTTAGAATTCTTATTTCGTTTAAAAAACATCTTAGCGAAAAAATTAATAATTCTAGAACTAATAGTGAAAATTTAAGACAAAATTTAAGTACAGGATTTAATATTGATGAAGCTAAAATTACAGAAGATGGTATAGAATTTGGAACAAGCCCTTCTGCTAAAACAAGTATTTATAACCCTATTATAAGATGTTCAGCTTTAGGACAAATGGTTGACAAGAATACTGGCAAATGGAAAGAAAATAATAGATCTATCGATAAGGATAATCTAAAAGAAGATGTTTTTAAGTGTTATAAAAGCCTATCTAAAATATTTTATTGTTTTTTAAAGTGTAATTGGGAGTTATTTGTTGAAAATAAAACTTCTTTTCTAGGGAATTACTTTATTTATTTAGACGAACAGCTATCAGAAATAAATTTAGAAGTAAAAGATGATTTGAGGGCACGTATTATTCAGATAATAAAAGATTTTATTTCTGAAAATATTCTTGCTGAGGATGATTTTAACGACGGATTTAAAAAATTAAGTAAATTCTTTCCTATAGATGATCCCGATTTTACTGTGGCTCCTGATGGTAGTGGAATACAAAATGCTTCAAGCTCAAATCTAAGACGTCGTTTTAATTTTGTTATAAACCGTTTTCCCAAAGATTGCAAAAAATTTAGGCTACCTTATAACGCTATTAATCCTAATCAGATAAAAAAGGATGTAATTCTTTGGATAGATGGAGGAATATTAGGTGATAAAGATCAAATTAATAAAATAAGTTCTATTTTATTAGAATATAATAAAATATGTAAGATGTTTACTATGTTTATTATGGAATATAAGGATAGAAAACATCTAGAACCAAATGCTAAAAGATTTTTGCGAGAGATCTTTGGTAATGTTGATAAAGAAATAGCCGCTTTAGAAGCTAATGAACAAGATGTAAATTCAGATATTGATAAAAGCTCTGCTGCTGCAGGATCGTCATCTGAAATAGATGAATTGGATGATGATGATAATAAATCATCAATTAGTCTAGGACTTTGGGATTTATCAGAAGAAAAAGCTGAAAGTACAACTAGTGTTCGTAGAGGAAGTGATACTAGATTTGTAAAACAGGAAGAAGATCCTGATCCGTCAAGTGCTCCAAATAGAGATAAACAAGATGAAAATGGTAATAAACCAGAAGTTTTATTTAAAAAATATCTTTCTGCTAAAACTAAAAAATGCTCAAATCAAGATTTAAGAGAAGATGTTGTTAGGTTAATAAAAAAATTTATAACTAAAACAGCTCAAGAAAAAACTGCAGCGACGAATTTAAAAACTTGTTTTGAAGAATTAGCTAAATATTTTTCTGATAGTAATAATTTATATACTATGACTGATAATAGATTAGTATTTAATTCTAACTCAAATTTATCGCTAGAACTTTATGATTATGTTGTTGCTGGACTTCCCGATGATTGTAAATCCTGTCTCTTGAGCAATAATAGCACAGATTCCTTAACTATTTCGTTAGAAGATAAGGAAGATACCCAATCCTATGATATTAGATTTAGAGATTATTTTTTATTAATTTTTTCAAAGGCTAATAAAATATTTGATAGTTCTATTAAAAAATATAGTAATGAATTTACTAAAGAGAATCTATCTATTGAGTATTTGTTAAAATTAATCTTTACTGATGTTGATAGTCAAGTCACAGAAAATAACTCCCGAGATACAAAGCCAGAGGCTGCTAAAACTAATCAGCATGATGGTAATCAAGGCAATCTAAAAAATGCAACACCTGCAAAAAAATCAAAAATATCTGTAATACCTATGGTGTCTTCAAGTGAAAGCGAGGACGAAACTAAAACTAAAACTAAAACTAAAAATCCAAGAACTAATCATAGTTGGCAAGAAGAAAAATCTGGTCCATCAATGGCTCTAGATACGGATGGTCGAGATGATGAGTATTTGAAAAATAAATTTACTGAGGCTTTAAAAAATTGTTTAGTACAAAAAAAATTACAATTAAACGATCCAGAATGTTTAAATTATTTGCTAGAATTGTTGAATTTTGATTTTATAACTCAAGATAATTTTGAAACTATTAAGAAATCAAAAACACCTAAAATAGAATTATTTAGAAATGTTATAATGAATGTCTTTCAAGTTGAACCTAAGTCTAAGAAAGAATCTCTTGATAAACATTTAACCTTTGATAATTTAAGTATCTTTAAAGAAATCTTACCTAATTTTATTAATGAGATAATAGAAGAATTTTCTAGTAAATCTTATATTCGTAAAAGTAAAAGATTAGCAAAGACTACCACTGATGCAGCGAGTGCTGAATTCCCAACGACGATGGCAAAACGTAAGCCAGAAACATCGTTCTCAGAAGAAGAGCATGAATCTTCAGAAGAATTTGACTCTGAGATAGAAAATAATTTTAAATCAGACATCTGTACTATCGGTGAATTTGAATTTGTGTGCTCAGAAGATCCTTTTCCTGAAACAGGCTTAGAAGCTGCCTCAGCCACAAATGTAAAAGACAGTAAGGGTCGTAGCTAAGATCACTCCCAAACGTAATGATTTTTTATGGATCATTAGCCATAATATAATAATACAAGAATTTAAGGCCATAAAAAGTAACAATTTTTCTGGCCTTAGAAAAATAGCACAGATGGCAAATAATTTGGCATAGTCAAATCCTGGGCCAACAAAGCGATCAGTATGTTGCCATTTGGTAAAATCAAGACCAATTTCTTTTTGTCCAGACATATAAAAATAAGCATAACGAATAGCTAAAGCAATTATAGCGCCAATAATTCCACCATAAATTACCCCATAAATATTTTGGTCAATATAGGTTCGGTAAATACATGCTATAATAAGAAGAGAAATCAAAACTTTAGCCGGGATTTTTTTATGTTCTGCATCAATAACTGCAAGTATTACCGAAGTTACAATAACCCCAGTTGCTAAGATAAACATTTCGGAGAAATAAAATTGTAAAAATGCTAGTACTAGCAAAATAGTTATAGCCAGTTCTGTTATAAAATAACCCAGGCTTGCTTCATATTCTTTATGGCAATAACGACATTTACCTTTATGGATAAAATATGAAAATACTGAAAAATAATCAATAATATTAAGCGGAGTTTTACACATAAAACATCTTGGCTTATCACCAATCCATGGCATATTTCTAGGTAATCGATATACAGCCATTGTTGCAAAACTACCAAAACCAAAACCCATAACTATGGTTATAATAACTCCAATAATAACAAGACTTAAGGGCATAAATTTAACACGTATTTTAAAGTTTTAAATTATATATTTTTTTATAGATTCCGGAATAAATCCGGGATAGGTATAGTAGATCAAGAAATAATTTACCTCTAATCAATAATTATTAAATTTAGTAGATCAGCAATCTACTATACCTTACAAAGATTATTTAAAAATTTTTCTAATGGTTCGCCTCTAGCTTCGTTCTGACTTTGTTGCCATAATTGATACCAACCATTTTGTTTAGAAGTATCAATGGGTAAAGTATAACTAGCTAAAGGATGTGAATTTTGCTGAGCAAGTAAACCTAAATGTTTGGTTAAAGATTGTGCCGGTAGATTACGGAAAATATTTTGCGCTACAACTGAGCCATAAAAACTATCGCGACTATTTTTATAAGCTTCTAAAGCCATTTCTTTATTGTCATTATGAATATAATTCAGCCAGTTAGTAGCTGAAGCTAATAAAACACCGCTACTTGCTAAACAATAAGGTTGTTGCCAAATAGATTCTACGGTTTTATCTGAAGGATGGGGAATAAACATTCTCAAATGTTGAATACGATCAAAATCTTCAAAATGTTTGCCGCCAACAATATAAGCATAATCAACATCTGGCTTAAAGGGTTTTAGGCCAAATAAAATAAAATTTCCTTGAAAAGCTGCTCTTACTGAATACATTATTGCATGTTTAAGAACACCTGAATAATATGAAGTCTGATGCACCGGCATAATCCACAATACCGGGTCAGTAAATTTAGATAAAGCATGAAAAGCTGCTATGGTTATGGCCATAGAAGGTTTGTTATATGAGGGAGTTACTATAACGTTATTTTTTAAAGTAGTATGCACATTGAGCAATTGCTCATTCATAATTCCAGTATATTCAAAAGGTACAATAGTTATTACATGATCGGGTCTGGCAAGTGACAAAGCGCAGTTAAGAGTTGACTGAAATAAACTGGTACTATTTTGGCAGGATCTAGCAAATAAGCCATTATACATATCATTTACCGCCTCGGCTGGCGGATGTTCATCAATAGGGATAATTACCGGAATTAGGGTAGGCATAACCTTGCTTTTAAAATAGACTGTAAACTAATGTTTAACTATTTTTATACAGAATAAAACAATTCTTGCCTAGGGGTAAAAACGATTTTCTTGAAAATAGGGTAAGTTTCAGCTATTTTGTGCATCTTAAATATTGTTTTATAAAATAAATTATTCCATGAGCCAGCTAAAAACCGATATTGAAATTATAAATGAACGTAAGGCAACGCTGATTGAGCATGTCAATGAGCTCAAAATTAGACTATTAAAAGTTTCCTTATTTTTTCTAATTGTTCTTAGTGTAAGTTATATTTATTCAGCAGAAATTTATAATTTTTTGGTAGCACCCTTAGCTGAAATATATAAAGATCAACCAGATAAAAAATTAATTTATACCGGCTTAACAGA
>CAYZBM010000049.1:0-16036 GCA_964476705.1 uncultured Rickettsiales bacterium
CTTGTGTGTATGCTTATGATTCTGATAATGTTTCAAAGATTTGGAAGGTTGGTTCAACTTATCCTTTAACTGAAGAAGAAGTCCATGATTCCGTAAAAATTGATTCTGTAACCTGTCAAGGTAATAATCGTTGTATAGATAATGTTTGTGTGGCTCCAGAAACAGGAACTCCTTCTCCTGGCATTGGAAATAATTGTTATGCTGGAAAAACTCTACAAATTCCTGGGCTAAAAGAAGAAGATAATTGTGTTGATGTTCCTTATATAGTTCCTGTAGCAAGACCCTTAGTTTGGTCACATATGATTTCTCCTGTTTGTACAAATTATAGCATCTCTGAATCGCATGCACGCGCACCTTTTACTAGTGTTTTAACTCAATGTATTGAAGAAACTTTAAATAATATATTTATTAATCAAGTTGATGGAAGTAAATCTTTTTTCCAAAGAACCCAAGATTCTTTAAAGGGCCTTATCAGAGCTGTGATGGCTCTCTATATAATATTTTTTGCCTATAAAATAATTATGGGTAAGCAAAAAATTCCTGGAAAAAGTGAATTAATGTGGCTTATTTTAAAAATGGCTTTAGTAAGTTATTTTACTTTAGGTTCTGGAGTAGAATATTTATTTCCAAAAGTTATTAATATAAGCAAATCATTATCCATCATAGTTATGGAGGCTGGACTTGGTATTATAACAGATAATAGTTTTAAAACTTTACAATCAAATGATAGTGCCGCTTTAAATAATTTAAACAAAAGTCAAAATGACTATGAAAATAAAGTTCAGCAATATAATAATTTGCAAACAAATATTATTGATATAAATGCGCGTATAAAAGCGCAAGAACAGATCGTAAATAATTTAAAAGCTTTATTGGATGGTGCTTGGAAACAAAGGCAAGATGCACTTAATGCTCTTGCGGCTCAGGCTTTAACTACAAAACAAGCAGCTTTCTTAAATAATGTTTATAATGTTTTAGATAATTGTAATCCTTTAACTCAAGCTTGTGTAGAAAGATATGGTTGTACAGGAACAGTTGGTGCTAATATTTTATCTGATTACACAACTATTTATGCATTATGTAAAAATATTTTGAGTGGTGATGCAGAACCTAGCATTGGAGCGCAATTAGGTAGAGCTAATGAAAATTACACCAGTAAACTAAATACCTATAATAATTCTAGTACAGCAGCAGCTGCGGCTCTAACTAGTGCTATTGATAATGCTAATGTAACAGGAAATTATTCTGTTCCGAGTGGAAGTACTGCAGCTCAACCGCTGGTAAATTATACTGTTCCAGCATTATGCAGTAATGTTACTGTTGAGTTATGGGGTGGTGGTGGTTCTGGGCAATGGTATAGGGGGAATAATTTTCGTGATTATAGTGGTTCAGGAGGAGGATATATTAGAGCAACTTTTCCTATTGCTCCAGGGACTTCTTTACAAGCTCAAATAGGACGTGGTGGAGGTGGTTATGCTAATTGCAATTATGCCGACTTCAATACTGGTACTTACATTAATAACTCTGATATATTTCTTCCCACCGGCAGTTGCTCTATAGCTGGTGATGGTGGAGATACAATTTTAAAAACTAGTACGGGAATCCCTCTATTTACAGCTTCTGGTGGTCGCGTATCTATTGGTGGAGCGCCTCCAGGCGGAACAGGAATTGTTAATTCTTTGGTTAATAATCAAGCAACGGTTAATGGTCAAGTAGCGCAAGTTTTTACAGCCTCTGGGGAAGCTGGACTCTCTACTAACGTTAAGACTAATAGAGGGGGAAATAGCTATACTAGTAATACCAAAACAACGATTAGTGGAGCTGGAGAGCCAGTCAATAATTGTATAGGTCAGGGTGTTACTTATGGTACATATGCTGGTAGAGCTGCCAATCCTGGAGCCGGTGGTTGTGGTGCTGATGATACTTATGGTGATCGTATAGGTGGTGGCGGTAATGGAATGATGCAAGTTTTTTGCAATAGCGTAAATAGCAATCCAACATTTAATGATTTAAGCCCGCTTGCTAGTGCAGGTAATAATGATGCTCTAAATATTTTAAATACTAAAAATAGTCTCTATGATGCTAAGATCGCATTATGGCGAGCTGGAGGGAATTTTAGTAGTGGTATAGATCCATTTACTCGTTATCCTAACCCGACTACTCCTCCTACAGCTACTGTTGCAATACCAGCTGGGCAATCGGCTGCAAGTCCTCTAGCTATACTTAATAATCAACAAGGACAATTAATAGAAAATAGAGATAATTCTACTGCGGATATTAATAATTTACAGTCAGAGCTTGATGCGCAAAAGGCTATACTTGATGGTTTAAATAGTACTAAGACTAATTCTGATACTTTACTTGCTGATTCACTTAAAGCTTTAAATGCAGCTAGAGTAGTTTTTGATACTTCTCGAGATCTTTATGATGCAGCCGCTACTGCACTGAGAAATGCAATGAATGAAGCTGATGCCCATGGTACTAAGATTTTACCTAATTCTGGCTATAATTATTGCGATTTTAGAATGCATACTTATACTCCCGGATATGAGTCAATGCAATTATGGGATATGGTTGATTGTAAAGTGGCTAAATATATGGGGATTGGTGATAATGTAAATGATCCATCTGCTCCGCAAGTATTATATTTAGCAATGTTGTCAGTTACAGGAAGTGGTTATGGTATTCCTATACTTGTTTTTGCCATTATATTTTTATTATTTATATTACAAGTTACATATAGGGTAGTACATATTTATATTTTGGCTTATATGTCGCAAATAATTTTATTTTATATGGCACCATTGCTTATACCTGCGGTTCTTTTTGAGCATACAAAAGGTGTTTTTAATAAATGGTTTTCTTATGTAATCTCATATGTTTTACAGCCAGTTATTCTTTTTGGTTTTTTATCGTTTTTATTTGCAATGACAGATAGTATATTTTTTGGAGGAAATCATAATTTTAATGGTCATAATAAAATTATTGCCACAAATGGTCAAGAAGCTGTAAATTCTTATGAATGTCCTGACCCTGAGGCAATGAGCTGTGTCTTTCAAACATTACATTATCATACCACTATGAGATTTTTAGGACTTGATATAAAAGTGGCCGACTATGAGGGAGATGGGGATAAGCATGTGGTTTTTGGATTATTAAAACTTATTTTAATAATTTATGTAGTGTTGCAAGTTTTGGATGTTGTTGAAGATTTAACTCAAAGGTTAACCGGAGCTTTTGGTGGTGGAACCGCAGCTTCAATGTCTGGAGTTAAAGTAAGTTCTATTGCTGAAACTTATGGAGCTATAGCAAGAGGCGCAGAAAGAGGAGTCAGTATAGCGGCGACTGCAGTACATGGAGTAACTCATGGCTATGCTAATGGTAAAAAATTGGCTAAAACAGTTAAAAGAGGTGCGCTGGCAATTTATCATATCCCGCGGAATGTGAAAAGAGGTGTACAAAATGCTGCAAATACAGCTAAAAATGCTGCAAATACAGTTAAAAATCTTCCTAAAAATTTTGGAGAGGCTTTGACTAGAAATGCAAGAAAGTTAGAAAGTTATTTTAACAGCCCTACCGCAAATAATTTTGGTTTAGATAATGGTACCGGAAATATTCAAGCAATTAAGGATAAGCGTAAACAGGAAGAAGATAAACGTAAACAAGGAGCTTTACAGAAGAGTTATCAACAAGTACCGTTAAAATATCGTGTACAGGGCGCAGCTGAGGATCTTTGGAAGGGTACTAAAAAACTTCCTGGAAAAGCCTGGGATGCTTTAAAAGAGCGGGATAGTAGATTGCAAAAAGAAAATAAACTAAGAAGAAAAGGAATTAAGGCTCCAATTACATTAGCTGATGGAAGTGTAGTTGAAAGTAAATTTTTATATATAAAAGGTGAAAAACCTGAGGATTTTGCAAAAAGAGTTAAGATGAGAGAAGATAGGCTAAATGCTGAAAAACAAGGACGTTTAGATGGTAAATGGTATAGTTAAATAAGTAATATATTATTGAAGAATAAATTTAATTTATAAGAATAAAAATTAATATTATATGAATTTTATGTGTAATTTAAAAACTAAATATTTTTTCTATATTTCCTTGATTTTAGGGATGGTATTTGGTTTGGCTATTCCTAATTCTGCTTTAGCTTCATTTCCTGGAGCTATTTTGTTGTATGGTGCTTGTAATCCTGGTGCTGATACCGATACTGATTGGATGCGAATAAATCCGCAAGACGGAGATTATCGTTATAAACAATCATGCAAAGGTCATGATGGTCCAGCAGGGCAAATTACCATGGAAAATTTCGCGGCTAAGTTTAAATTTGATCCTTCTGATTCTTTCTGGTCATTACTTGCGTCTGGCGGAGGCCATCCAGCACTTCTTATTGGGGCACTTTTTAATGGATCTAAAGAAAAATGGCTTACTGTTGGTGACACAACAAATATTTATACTACGACTTTTTCGTTAGATAGAGAGGGAGATCAAGCCTGTCTTTATGCTAGACCTTTTTCTTTGTTTAATTTTAAGATAGATACAAAAGGTGATGACGCGGTCAAAGATGGAGCTGAAGATAATTGTTTTTATTTGCCGCCACCTAGACAAAATTTAAGATTGCCAAAATGGCCAGGTATTATTTCACCTGTATGTGGTAATTTATGTAGCTATATTGATGATGATAATAATCCTAATACCCCTGAAGTTAAAGTGTGTGCATCAAAGGCTGCTTCGCCTTTTATGGGTGTTATTATGCAATGTATCACTGAGACCTATAATAATATATTTTATGTTAAGGATGATAAGTCTGGCCTTACCATGTTTGGTGTTTTGCAGGAAAGAATGAAAGACATTATTAGGGGGCTTTTAGCATTATATGTTATTTTTATTGGTTATCAATATGTAATGGGTAAACAAAAAGTTGCACGCGGTGAATTTATTTGGATGTTCTTGAGATTTGCTCTGGTATGGTATTTTGCTGCAGGTGAAGGTATGGTAGTACTTAAGCCGGCACTTCATAGCGTTAGCAATGGTTTATCAATGATGATTATAAATGCTGCGCGTGGGACACAAGGTAGTTTACAAGATGCACGAAAAGCTGTTGTTGCAGCGCAAGCTAATGTAGATATTGCTAATGAAGAGTTAAAAAATGCCAGGCAGAATATCAAAATTATGCAAGAAGGAGCTGATTCTATTCGCTCTAATATTGAAAAATTACAAACTTGTATTTATGAAATAAATGGAGAAAGTACTGGATTACCTTCGTGTAATAGAGATATATATTGTATTTATTCTATTCAACATAATCAATCTAGCGATGCAAATAAGAATTCTACGGTTTGTCCATCAGTAGTTCGTGATGCAATTATAGGAACAAATGGTAGTAGGCAAAGTGATAATGATATAAAGGCACGTAATATTGTTGGTGATTTACAAAATGATATAACTAATTTACAAATAAGTTATACTAAGGCTGTAGAACAAGCAAATAACACTGTTTTCTTAGCTAATATTGATAGTAAGATGAGTACTTATAATGACAAAGTTCATCTACTAAAAGTTGCTATAGAGCATGAAGATAGCTTTGGTTATAATTATTGTGATTTTAATGGCTTATTTTATGGTGATACTGCAAATAGTGACGAAAAAACAGTTAAGTTGCCTGATGGTACTACCAGAATTGAAGATCTTTCTTATATGCGTATATGGGATACTATTGATTGTAGATTTGCTAAGTATCTAGGAATAGGTGATTATGAAGGAGATAAAAATACTCCTCAAATGATTATACTTGCAATATCAATGATTTTTGTAAGTGCTTTAGGAATTCCTATATTTATTCTAATGATTGCTTGCCTAGCCTTTATTGTAACTCTAATTATGCGAGTTGCTAGCATGGTATTAATGGCATTTATAGGACTTAACATATTTATATATATAGCACCAATTACGATACCTTCAGTATTATTTAACTATACTAAAAAGACTTTTGAAGCTTGGTTAAAGCAGATTATTGCATATGTGATGCAGCCGGTTATTATTTTTGCCATATTATCTTTTACTTTTGTGATATTTGATAAAGTTATTTATGGTGATAATCATAATTTTTATCCTATGAATTATGGAAATGAAGCCTCCGATAGTGGTGATGAGAAATATAAGATATCATTACGTAATAAAATTATAAAATATATGGATCCAACAGCGCCAGGTGATTATTCTAAGGCTACGTGCCCTGATCCTGATACTTTTGGCTGTATAATGCAAGATATAGGTAATATTTTTGGTCGTAAATCATATGGAAAAACTCCAGATATTGGATTAGGAGATGATTTTATGTTCCTAACTATAAGAGGGGTAAGTATTTCTGAGTCTGAAACAATTTTCTTTGCCCTATTAAAATTATTTATCCTATCTTTTATTATTTATAACGTTCTTGAAACATTAGAAGAAATGACAATAAGATTAGTTGATGCAGCAGGTGGTGGTGCTAAAGGATTATCACCAATGAGTACAGCTGGTCCTATTGCTGGGGGTAAACTTGCAGCTAATGCCTTAGCTAAAACTGCTGGGCTTGCAGCTAAGGGTGCCGGTGGAATTTCACAGATGAAAAATAGAGATAAAATTAATACCGCAAAAGAAGAGCAAAAAGACAAAGAACATGCGTCTCATAAAGGAAAACTTGATGAAATGACGGGCTCTTATGATCAAAAAAGAGATAAAAAACTTGGTAAGAAAGACAAATAAATTTTAAAAAACATATATCGGATTAATTTAAATGACAAAGTTAGCCTTTAAAAAAATAAAATCTATACCTGATATAGCCGGATTTTTGGTTACACTGGTTATGGTATTGTTGTTGGCATCTTGTTCTAGAGGTAGTGCCCCGGTATGTGTTTATGGTGATGATTTCGGTGACATAGTTAGAACTAATTTAACTGTAATGGCACAAGGTGTAGAAACTTCTCCTGGCCATTTTACAGATCCTGGTTGGATTAATACCGGGGTAGATGTGATAGCTGGCAAATCATTGCAAATTGATACTCAAGGTTCAATAGAATTATGTCCTAGAGAGGTTACTACTTCCCCTGAAATAACGGTTAATGCCAATAATAATGGTTGGCAAGCTACTGGTATTTGGATTGATAACAATATGCCATGGGAAATTATTTCTATTAAGGATGGCTTTAATACTAATGGTGAGCCAACTAGTATTACAAATACAATAAATTTAGCTTTTGCAACAACAACAGTTACTACAGATAATTATACGATAAAAGATGGACATAACTTATATGCTTTTGTAGGAGACATAAATAGTTTAGGTGATGATAATTGGTTCGGCTCTGAGGCCTATGGTATAAATAATGCGAATAATTATTATTTTGCTGAGCTTTATGATAGTACTATTCCTGTTCCAGGTCCTAGATATGCTTCCGAAGAATATTTTCCTTATTCTGGACAATTATATTTTAGAATTCGTGATTATGCAGGTCCGGTAAATAATAGTAAAACTGCTAAATGGGGTGTTGCTACTGATTTTTCTAATAATAAAGGTGCCTATAAAGTAACAATTCGATATAAAAAAATCTGTAAAGGGACTAAAGGTCAGTTAATGCAGGCTAGTATTGGCGGTAATGGCGGTATATCTGGTACAATTGTAGATTTAGGTAAATATTCTGCGAAAAATGCTAATAACCCAGGAGGAATCTATAATGATCAAGCTTGGGGTACAGGCAAATTATGGTTACGTATTTTAGACGATGGAAATAAAAAAGATTGGGAAGGATTTAAGGGAGTATCTATGGGTGATGGAGATTATTCACCAAGGATTCTAACTTTTTCTAATAATCAGACTCCAGTAAATGCTTGTGAGAATTCTAATATAAGTGCTACTATTTCTGGATCTTCTGGAAGTAATTGTGGAAAATATTATGTCAATATAGTTACGACTAGACCTTATGATCCTTATATTTCTAACATCATTAATTCGGTTATTCAGCCAGTTAAGGATATAATGTATGGCGATATGGATTCTGAGGATCCTACTCAATATGGCCTTACTAAAAGAATGTATCTAGGACTTACTGGTAATTTTGATTTTATTGGTGCAGTTAGAGCAACTTTATTAGTTTCTATAGTTCTTTATGCCATGATATTTATGGTGGGATTAAGTAAAGTTGATGCTACTAACTTTATTACTTATATGATAAAAATTGCTATAGTGGTGATATTAATTGGCCCGAATAGCTGGTCATTTTTCTACAATAATTTATTCACTTTCTTTATCAATGGAACTGATGAGTTAATTTGGATAACATCTGGTAGATTTGGTGATATTATAAGTGATAATGATGATGCAATGTTTGATATAATTCGTAAGGATTTTATTGCAGAGAAAAAGGATGCAATTATATCTGTCGTTCCAACTAGTCCAAATAAAACAGGAGTAATTGTAAATGGTCAAGTTGGATTTATAACTAGTGCAGAGGCTAAAAATATATTAGATAAATATTTTGTGCCAGCTACTTCTCCTACATATAATACTATTACTGGTGGTTATGCTATGACCATGATAGATAAGGATGGTAAGCAGATAGATGGAAAATTATATAATCCAGAAAATTTAAATAAATTTGGTGATCATCCAGGTAAAGTAAAAGATAATGCTTTTGCCTTTATTAATCAGGTATTAGCAAGATTTTTTACTAAAGAAACTAATATAAAAATCTTTTCTTTATTTTCCACATTCCCATTGGGTATAATTTATGCAATGTTAATTTATGTTGCGATGTTTTATTTTATGATGGCAGTACTAAGAGCCGTAATAATGTATATTATTTCGATAATAATGATTGGATTTTTATTGTTCTTAGCACCAATTTTTATAACTTTTATCTTATATCAAAAATTGCGTGGTTTATTTGATATTTATTTAAGAACTATGATTAGTTATGTTTTTCAGCCAGCAATGCTATTTATGGTCTTGGCAATATTTAGTTTATTTATTTATACAATATTTAATAATTTATTGTCATATTCAGTTTGTTGGGGGTGTATTTGGCATATAGATCTTCCATTAAATAAATTAATGAAAGTGAGTGAGAATTTTGATAAATTCTGTATCGCTAATGGTTATAAAGTTTGGGGAGTTTCTCAGACACAAGATCTTACTTCTAGACTTAATAGATTTCCAATTACTTTACCTGGCATTTTTATATTTCTAATTTTAGCTATTACTTTAGAAGAATTATTAGGATGGATAAATAAGATCACGCAAAATCTTACTCAATATACAGGTGGTGAGATTGGAACTTCTTTGGATAAGGGAAATAAAATAATGACTGAGGCAGTTAAAGACACTGCCGGAGCTGCTTTAGCTACAGCAAAAGTTGCTAAACCTATTTATGATAAATTATTAGAAAAACCGCTAAAAAAAGGTTTGTATAAAGCGGCCAGAGCTACTGGAGTAGGTATGGGTATGTTTAAAGAAACTCATAAGAAAGAACTATTAAAAGAAGGTCTTGCGAAGCACAAGAAAAATAGAAAAATAGCTGAAAAAACAGCATGGTTTGATGCAAAAAGTAAAGAAAAGTGATTTAGCAATATCAGTTAGAATATTACTTAATTGATAATAACAATGAAAGAAATTTAAATTATGTTAAATTATATTTTAAAATTATTAAATATTTTTACAAAACCGCGTATCATAATTCGTGGGTTATTTACTGTATTTTCTATATTACTTCTAACTGGATGTCCCGCTATGGGACCAGATTGTGTTCTTGCTGATGATTGGGGTGATGAGCATAATGTTTCAATTTTAGTTAATTCTAGAGATAAATTAACTGATTCAGGAATGTTATTGTTAGGTGGTGAGCCGCTTTATATGAAAACTGGTGGAGATATAGATTTGTGCCCGCAAAATCTAACTCTTGATGAAAGTACTATTCCAGCCATTATACCCAGAACTAGAACCTGGCAAAATACTGGATTTTCTGTAAGAAAAAATGAGTATTTTTCTATACATGTTCTTGGTGTAAATGAAGAATCAACTCCAGGTTCGTCTTCTTATGTAGATAGAAGAGGTTCTATGATTAGAGGAGGAAAAGGACTTTATGCCTTAATTATGGACCCTGGAAAAACTCCAGGAGAGGTTGAAAATAGTCAGTGGTTTTGGAAAGATCCAACAGTTGGTAAAGATCCAGAATTTTTTGAATTATATGAAAATGATCCAAGTAATGGTAAAGGAGAAGGTACAGGTCTTGGTGGATTTTCAGGAGTTGCTCCTAAAGATGGTGTGGTTTGGTTACGATATGCGCGTACGGCTAGAAAAGATGATGGTAGTAGAAATTTAAGTAATAGTGGTGATTGGGGTAGTAGATGGAGTCCATGGCGCGGGAAATTTGCTTGGGCAGAATATACTTGCGCTGCAACATGTAATCCTGGAATGTTTCTTCCTGCTTGTTGGACCACAGTTCTTTTAGCACCGGCTTGTATAGCTGGTTGGATGGGTTATTGTGGTTCTAGTAAGCTGTTACCCAACATGGAAAATTGTATATGGCCAGACAAGGATGATGATTATTGGCCTGGTGGTGGAGAACATTGGGTAGATGAAAATTATTCTGGAAATGCAAATGGTTATGAGGTTAGGCTTACAACTTCTTGTCCGGGAACTAAAGGTAAATATTTAGAAGCTTTAATCTTGCAAGATGGAGACGTTACTAGCACCCAAGTTCCAGTGTTTACTCCAGCTGGTTGTGATCCATCAGATGGAGCTTGTAATGTTGTAGTTGATAAAAATGGTAGGCCAATGACTAAGCCACTATATAATTTAGTGCCTGGAAAAAATATTTCTACTATTGATATGAATCCAGAGCATAATGTTTTGGTTAATAGTTTGGGTGAGTTTAATGACTCAGTTCCAAGAAATGGTCAATTATGGTTTAGGATAAAAGATAGTATAGTTAAGCCCTCTGATTTGCTTGCAAATCCTGCTGGTTGTAATATTTCTGGTAATGCAGCTTATTCGTTGCCGGCAAATGATCCAACAGATTGTGTGCAAAAAGTTGATTCGGTAGCAAATCCTGATCAGAAAGCTTGCTATCAAGATTATATAACTGTTAATGGAGTAAGATCTCGTAATGCAGATATATGCAATCAAGATATTTTAACTAAAGTAACAACTCAACTTAGCAAACCTACAAACCTTAATGCTACTTACATAGAAGGATGTGGTTTTAAAAATGCCAGTTGTAAACCACCAAAAGGTTTTACCGGTTATGATGATAATTTAGGATCATATTTAATAAAAGTTAGGACAACTAAGGTTTCAAGGGGATTTTCTTCGGCTTTAAACTCAATAATACAGCCAGTTAAAGCAATTATTTTTGGAGAATGTCGGAATAATACTAGTTTAAAACAAGAAGATTGTAATAGCCAAACACCTGGTGCATGGAAAATTGGTGTTGTACAAACAATGTATACAAAATTAATTGGTAATAGTGCAACTGGGGGTACCGTATTTTCAGATGCGGTGCGGGCTTCTATGTTGCTATATGTAATTTTATACTCCATGCGTTTTATGTTGGGGATGGTTGAAGATGCTCAAAGAGAATTTATAATAAAAATACTACAAATTGCTATATTGCAACAAATGTTAGCGCCAAGTAGTTGGGAGTTTTTTAATAATAATTTATTTAGCATTTTTATAAATGGTACTAATGAACTTATAGCGGCTATCGCTGGGCAATTTATGGGCTTTGGAGCTGAAAGTTTGGTCGATCCAATAACTGGAAAAGTAATTACAGATACTGTTGGAGCTCCTGTAGTACCAAATAATATTAATCCTTTTGCTTTTGTAGATATAACTATTAGTAGATTCTTTTCTCATGAAACTTGGATAAAAATAGCTGGTTTATTATTTGGTTCAATTTTAGGACCTGTATATATATTGGTTATAATATTTGGCATGGGCTATTATATAATGGCAGTTTTAACTGCTTTAATATTATATTTGTTATGTATTATTGGTATGGGATTGCAAATAATGGTTGCTCCTATTTTTATTTCTTTCCTTTTATTTAAACGGACTAAAGTTTTATTTGATAAGTGGATCAACTATTTGCTGGCTTATTTAGCACAACCAGTATTTGTTTTTACCGCTCTTTCTATATTTAATGTATTTATTTACTCGGCAATTTATAATTTGCTACATTATGATGTTTGTTGGCAATGTATTTTGCAATATGAAGCTGATTGGTATTTATTTAGCTTTACTCTTTGTTTTTTTAAATTTTATTTACCATCTGGTGGTTATAATTTAGGTTCATTACCGATACAATTTTTTGTAATTATAATATTTGTTATTTTAACTTCCGCTATGTATGCCTTTAATTCTTGGATGGCAAAACTTGCTACAGATATTACTCTTGGTGCTTCAGCTGCTAATCTTGCGGCTCTTGCATCGTCTACTCTAGCTAAGGCTGCCGGTAGTATTGCTAAGAAAGGTAAGGCTGTTGCAAACCTAGGAGCAAGTGGTGCTGCAGCTGCTTATTCTGCAGCAAAATCTAAAGATAAAGATGGAGATAAGGATAAAAAATAGATTAATAAAATGAGAGCTAGTTAAAAATAAGGTAAAATAATATGGGCAATAATATTTATAAAATTCTAAGGGCTATGTTAGCTAGATTGGCTAGTTGTAACCTTCTATGCCGTATTTTTCAAATACTCATATTGTGTCTTATTCTAGCTTCTTGTGACAGTAAAGATTGTGTGGAAGCTGATGATTGGGGATATCCTAAAATTCTGGTTACGGCTTCATATGATAAGGATAGTATAAAAGGGGATGGTCTAACAGGTCCACAGAAAGTTCACGCTATAGATAGCGGGCAAATAATTATTGATGCTCATAAAATACCTATAGTTATGACTATGAGTTCAGATAATCAGTGGACTTCATGGTTTGGTAATAATGGCGATATGCTAATGCCTGATGGTACTGTTATATCTCCAGATTGGGATCCATTAAGTATGGTTCCTGACAAAGAATGTCAATATAAGGTTAATAGTTCGCGTACAGGTTATGCTAGGGATACAGTTAATAATTATGATATCGAAGTTCATGATGCAAGACAAAGAAACAATAATGATCCGCGGCCAGAGATTTCTAAAGCTAGAAGATATATAGGTGAAACACAAGGTACCTCTAATCAGCTTGATTGTCCGGCGCCAGGAGTAGTATTTAAAAATCCTGATAAATATGCTGATTGTAGGGTTCCTTGTTATATGCGTGATGGTATGGGACTATATGTTGGTTTGGCTAATATGAATGGTGGCGAAGACGATATAGTTATAACTCGACATATCCCAGATGCTAAATTTCCAGAAGTTCCTTATTCTATAAATAAAACTAAGGCACAAAATTTAGGTTCTCCTGTAGTAGGAGCTGATGGTAAGTTAGTAATTAATAGTAAGGGTGATATAGCTTATGGTCAAGCTAAAGACGGTTATTTAATTAGAGGGATACCAGCTGATGAAATTCCTGGGGCGCAAACTAATGACCGGGTCTATTTTAAAATATTAGATTATTTTTATCCTGACAACCATGGTTATTATAAGGTAAATATTAAAGAGGGAACTAGAAGTCCAAATCCAGGGCCTATTGAATCAATTATAACCTATCTAACTACTCCAGCAATTTCAGCAATGCATACCATCTGGGAAGGTTTAACACAACAAGCGGAATTCTTAAATCTAATTAGATCGGCTATGTATCTCTATATAGTATTTTTTTCCTATGCTTTTATGATGGGAATGCTACAAAAGCCAGCCGTAGATTTTATAATGTCTATGTTAAGAATTGGTGTTGTGGCTCAATTATTTAGTCCAACGAGTTTTGATTTCTTTTATAGTAATTTCTTTAGTTTTTTCTTTGAGGGAATAAATCAAATTATTGCTTTGGTAGTTACTCCTTTTAATGATTTTGACCCTAATTCACCATGGTTTTCTTTAGACCAATTACTTAAAAAATTATGGGGAATGGAAACTAATGCCAAATTATGGTCAACTTTATTTTCTAATGCGATAGGTTTTTTCTTTATCATTGCTTTTTATTTAGCGCTAATTATTTTCTTAATTGCGGTGGTGCAAGCAGTATTTCTTTATATTGGAACAGTATATGCTATGGCTGTATTGGTAGGATTAGGGCCAATATTTATAACTTTAATGTTATTTGGTAAAACTCGAGAATTATTTGATGAATGGGTGGATCAATTTGTAGCTTTTGCTATAGAATTGATAATAATGTTTGCCGCACTAGGGATGTTTGCGGCTATAATTGTTCATTTTATGGAAAATTATTTAGGCTATAGAGTTTGTTGGAATACTTGGTTTAGCCTAAGTTTAGGCGATTTTGATATAATTGATTGGAAGTTTTGGCTGCCAGATATTCGTTATGATGATGATCATTTTGGTCCAATTTGGGGTGATGCTAATAATGATGGAATAAGGGAGGCTAATGAATTTGTTTTAAGATATTTTGATTTGCCATATTTTGATCCGGTATTTGATAAAACTAAAATACTTTCTTTTGCTACAGAAAAGAATTTCTTAGAATTACTAGATCCTCTTTTATTTATAGGAATTGTATTTCTAATGAAACAATTTATGACTTATGTACCAACGCTTGCTTCTCACCTTAAAGGTTCTTCTGCTGGTAAGTCAGCTTCAGCACTGGGCCAGGGTGTTGGAGTTGCAGCTTGGAAAGCTTTAGTTGGAGCTACTGTTGGAACCAAAGGTAGTTATAAAGGTAAAGAAGGAGATGCTTGGGGCTGGAATATGGGAGAGAAAACTGATTCTCAGGGTAAGAAGGTTCCCCGGAAGTTCTCACCAGGAAATTTATATTATAATACTTTAACTAAAGGTAGAGACGGCGGTTTCTTAGGTAGTTCAATGCGTAGTGTTGCTGGTCTTTATGATATTTACAATAAAGCCGCAGGTAAAGAATATTTGGCTAAAGACTTAAAGGCTGCAGGAGTTGAGCAAAAACCAGGTTTACTTAGCAGATTTGGTAGCGGCTTAGCTGGTGGAGCAACTAGTCTTTTCAATTGGGGAAGTAGTTTCTTTGGCAGTAAAAATTCTAAAGCGAACCAAGATGAAGAAGCTAATTCAACAGGATCAGGTGGTTCAGGATTTAGTGGTGGCGGTTCTGGTGGATTAGGTGGTAGTGGTGGTGCTCCAGAGCCAAGGGCTAACCAGGCTAATAACGTATTTGCAGAGATGAGTACTGGATTATCTGCATTCAAAAGTAGAGAGGAGAGAATTAAAGATAATCTAGCTCTAATGACTAGACAATATGGTGATGCCCTTATTGGAGAACTTCAAAGAAGAGGTGGTAATGTAGATTTTTCTGATCCTAATGCGGTTGCTAATGCGATTGCTCAAATGCAAGCACAGCCCATTCCAGATGCTACACAGCCTGCAGGTTCTGGTATTGGTTTAGGTACTAGGTCTCCTCTTTCTGCAACGCCACAAGGTACCGCTGGAACTCCGGGAATATTAGGAACTCCGGCAATTCCAGGATCCTCTGGAAATACTCCAGCTTCAGTAGGAAATACTGGACCTACAAATACATCTGTAAATCCTTTGGCAACTGCAGCAAATCCTGTTGGATTAGACCCTTTTGCTACGACCCAGAATGCTCAAACTCCTCAAATTTATAAAGGCTTTGAATCATTAGGTCCGATAACCGAAATGCAAAAAAGAGTTTATGAGGCGCATGAATTTAACCGTGTGCTTGCAGCAGCTAAGGCTGATGCTGAGCAATTTAGAGCTACAAGAAGTAATACTACGGATAATAGTCGTTTTATTAATATGCAATAATGTAGTAGATCAAGCAATGATTTTCCACTTTAATTACTTACATAAATTATTGCTATGATGCTACATATCCTAAGATTTATTCCGGGATCTATAAAAAAATTTAGGTATAGTAGATTAAGAAAGAATTGACAGTAAAATACATATATAATAAATTCTT
>CAYZBM010000050.1:0-15782 GCA_964476705.1 uncultured Rickettsiales bacterium
TATTCAGCTTAGCGGGCACCATGAATTGGGTGGGGATAATTTTTTGTTTTAGGTTGCTCACTTTAGATTATTCATTATTATTTAAATTGAGATAAACTTCTAAAAAAGCATAAATCATGACAAATACGAATATTGATACGGCATTTATTTTTGCGGCAGGTTTTGGTGAAAGAATGTTGCCAATAACTTTACATACGCCAAAGCCGATGGTTGGCGTGCTGGGTAAAAAAGTAATAGAATATTGTTTTGAAAATATAAACAGGGCGAGATTTATAAAAAATGTAGTAGTGAATACTCATCATTTAGCTGAAGTTATAGAGCCTTATTTAGTGGCTTGTGGTTATCCTAATTTTAAAATTAAAATATCAGCTGAAAAAGAAATTTTAGAAACAGCCGGTGGTATTATTAACGCATTACAATTAATTGGGCCTAAACCATTTTTTACGATTAATGGTGATATAATTTGGCAAGATAAAATAGGAAATATTTTAGAAAAACTAAAAGATAATTTTGATGAAACTAAAGATGATATTTTGATGCTTTTGGTGCCAAAAGAAAAAGCTATCGGTTATCATGGGAAAGGTGATTTTAGCTTAAAAGATGATGGAGCTATTTATAAGTCAGAAGATAATAAATATGTATATACGGGCATTCAAATTATCAAGCCTAGGTTGTTTTTTGGCTATGAAGTTAAACCTATGTCTCTAAGGGTTATTTATGAGGCAAAAAAACAATCAGATGGGTGCTATAAGTCTATACGAGGATTAGTCTATGATGGGACTTGGCTCCATGTCGGAACAGTTGCGGATATTGCTAAAGCGGAAGAATTTTTATTACAATTGTAATTTTATATCTTTTATACTTGTCTTTGTTAATTAAACTATGTATTAAAAACACCTATAAAATACTTATTTTTAAAACGCCTTTAGCAGATTTTTGGTTGTGATTGTTATGTCTAATTGTAATGCAAAAAAAGATTTAAGACCTTTATCTCCGCATCTTACTATTTATAAGCCGCAAATTACCTCTGTTTTATCGATTACTCATCGCTTTAGTGGAATTTTATTGTTTATTGGCGTATTAGTATTTTGCCTGTGGATTTTTTTAAATATGTATAGTTCATCCTCGGTATTTTTACAGAGTTTTGTAGCTTCTCTTTTTGGTAAAATCATTTTATTTGGCTGGAGCTTTGCAGTTTATTTCCATCTTTATAACGGAATTAGGCATCTATTTTGGGATATTGGTAAAGGTTATTGTTTAAAAACAGTTACAAGAAGTGGTATAGCGGTTATTATTATGACTATAATTTCTGTCTTTTTAACTTGGGGTATAGCTTTAGGTTATATCTTAAAATAAAGAAAAAATTTAAGGATATTTATGGGTGCAGAAAATCTAAAAACTCCTTTGGCGCAAGTAAAAGGTTTAGGCTCGATTAAAGAAGGTTCACATCATTGGCTAATGCAAAGAATTACCGCTTTGGCTTTGATTCCTTTAGTGTTTTTAATTATGTCTTTTATAGTAAAAGTTGCCTTAGCTCAAGATTTTACTCAAGTAGTTAGAATTTTTAATAATATTTACAATGTTATTTTTACAATTATTTTTATTGTGTTTGCTTTGTATCATGGTTGTCTAGGAATTAGAGTTATTGTTGAAGATTATATCCATTGTCATTCTATGAAATTTACAGTGCTTATACTTACTAATTTTGTAAGTATTTTTTGTGGATTAGCTTGTATCATTGCAATATTAAATATGCATTTTTCAGCGATGATTTTAGGTTATTTAGAACATTTAAGTTAAAGTTTTGATTTTAGGTTTTTATATATGAGTTCACAGGCTTATAAGATTATTGAACATAAATATGATGTAGTGGTAGTGGGAGCGGGCGGTGCTGGTCTTCGAGCGACTTTTGGTATGGCGCTGGAGGGTTTGTCTACGGCTTGTATATCTAAAGTATTTCCAACGCGTAGTCATACAGTTGCTGCGCAAGGTGGCATTAGTGCAGCTCTTGGTAATATGGGTGAAGATGATTGGCGCTGGCATATGTATGATACGGTTAAAGGATCAGACTGGCTAGGTGATCAAGACGCTATTGAATATATGTGCCGGGAAGCAAAACCAGCAATTTTAGAATTAGAACATTATGGTGTACCATTTTCGCGAACTGCAGAAGGTAAAATTTATCAACGACCTTTTGGTGGAATGACTACCCATTTTGGTGAAGGTAAGGCCGCGCAAAGAACTTGTGCTGCAGCTGACAGAACAGGCCATGCTATATTACATACTTTATATACGCAGGCTCTAAAACATGATGCTAATTTCTTTATTGAATATTTTGCTCTTGATTTATTAATGGATGAAGAAGGTACTTGTAAGGGTGTTGTAGCACTTAATTTAGCTGATGGAACAATTCATCGTTTTAGGGCGCATTTAGTAGTTTTAGCAACTGGTGGCTATGGAAGGGCTTATTTTTCTTGCACCTCAGCGCATACTTGTACTGGAGATGGTAATGCTATGGTCTTGCGGGCAGGACTTCCTAATCAAGATATGGAATTTGTTCAGTTTCATCCAACTGGCATTTATGGCTCAGGTTGTTTGATTACTGAAGGTGTTCGTGGCGAAGGTGGTTATTTAGTAAATTCTGAAGGTGAACGTTTTATGGAACGTTATGCGCCTAATGCTAAAGATTTAGCATCCAGAGATGTGGTAAGTAGAGCCATGACAATTGAAATTAAAGAAAAAAGAGGGGTTGGTGAGCTTAAAGATCATATTTACTTACATCTTGATCACTTAGACCCGGAAATTATTCATAAAAGATTACCTGGTATTGCTGAAAGTGCAAAAATATTTGCAGGTGTGGATGTAACCAAACAGCCAATTCCAGTTATACCGACAGTCCATTATAATATGGGAGGAATACCTACCAATTATAAAGCTGAAGTTATTACTAAAGATAAAAAAGGTAATGTAAATGTTGTTCCTGGCTTAATGGCAATTGGAGAGGCTGCTTGTGTTTCTGTTCATGGAGCTAATCGTTTAGGTTCTAATTCATTACTAGATTTAGTAGTATTTGGTAGAGCTGCAGCACATAGAGCTAAAGAAATTGTAAAACCTGGAACACCGCATAAATTATTACCAGATGAAAAAACTGATAAAATACTACAAAGGCTTGATACTCTAAGATATGCGAAAGGTTCTTTAAGTACAGCAAGTATCAGAGGAAATATGCAGCATGTAATGCAAGATCATGCGGCAGTATTTAGAATTGAAGATTCGCTTAAAGAAGGCGTAGATAAAATTCATGAAGTTTATAATAGCTTTGCAAATTTATCGCTTAATGACCGAGGTTTGGTTTGGAATAGTGATTTGATTGAAGCTTTAGAATTAGATAATCTGCTTGCGCAAGCTGTAGTTACTATGGAATGTGCTTATAATAGAGAAGAAAGTCGCGGGGCTCATGCTCGTGAGGATTATCCAGATCGTGATGATAAAAATTGGCATAAACATAGTTTAGCGTGGATTAATGATAAGGGTAAAGTTAGCATTGATTATAAGCCGGTACATATGAATACTTTAAGTAATGAGATGCAAACAGTTCCACTTAAAAAAAGAGTATATTAAGAGGTTAGTATGGTAGAGTTAGCGTTGCCAAAAAATTCTAAAATAAAAAAAGGCAAAAAACATCAATTGTCTTATAAGGCTAAACGAGTCAAAAAAGTAAATGTTTACAGATGGAGTCCGGAAAATATTGATTCTGATGGTAAACCTAAAAACCCTGAGATAGATAGTTTTGAAGTCGATCTAGATAAATGTGGACCGATGGTGCTTGATGCCTTAATTAAAATTAAAGATACAGAAGATAGTACTTTAACTTTTAGACGTTCTTGCAGGGAAGGTATTTGTGGTTCTTGTGCGATGAATATTGATGGAACTAATACCCTGGCTTGTACTAAAGATATTTGTGAAGTTAAGGGTGATATAAATATTTATCCTTTACCACATATGAAAGTAGTAAAAGATTTAGTGCCTGATTTGACTAATTTTTACGCGCAATATGCTTCTATCGAACCATGGCTTAAAACTGATACTAAGGCTCCATCTGATGCCGAGAGATTACAATCAGTTGAAGATAGGGCGAAATTAGACGGCTTATATGAGTGTATTTTATGTGCTTGTTGCTCAACTAGTTGCCCAAGCTACTGGTGGAATAGTGATAGATTTTTAGGACCAGCTATATTACTGCAAGCCTATCGTTGGATTATTGATAGTAGGGATGAATATACCGGTGAGAGATTAGATGCGCTTGAAGATCCATTCAAATTATATCGTTGTCATACTATTATGAACTGCGCTAAAACCTGCCCGAAAGGCTTAAATCCATCCAAGGCTATTGGTGAGATTAAGCAGTTGCTTGTGGCGAGGAAGTAGGTTTTTTAATATATAGTAGATCAATATTAAATCGCTGATTTGCTATTTATTTACCTATAATCAATAATTATTAAATTTAGTAGATCAGTGATCTGCTATCTATGATCCTATATCCCGGACTAAATCTAAGGACAGGTTATCCTGAAAAAACATATATAGTATTTTAGTTTGAAAAATTTATGTGTAACCGTTCAGGGGTCTAATTTTTATATAGAAAATTAGACAAAACCTAAGGATGACCTGGTGTTTTTATTAATTATTAATTATTAATTATAATATAGGTCATTTTAATCATGAAATACTATAGTATCAAGATACAATCCATAATATAGGTCATTTCAATCATGAAATACTATAGAATATATTGCTGGTTCATTTTTCTTTTAAAAATAATTCATTTCTTTATTGCAAGATTTAATTTTTCGTGGCATAAATGCATTAGCCGGAGTAATAATCTTTATTTAAATCAAAATTAAATATTCTCATAAATAAAATGAAAAATATCTGGTAAGGTAATATGACAAAAATAGTAAGATTCGATTGGGCAATGAAAAATTTGTTGCGCAATAAAGCTAATTTTATAATCCTTGAAGGTTTTTTATCCGAGTTATTAAACCAAAAAATAGTTATAGAAAATATTCTCGAAAGTGAAAGTAATCAAAATCATGCTTACGATAAGTATAATAGAGTAGATTTGTTAGTTAAAACTAGTAAAAATGAACATATTATAATCGAAGTTCAATGTCATCAAGAGAGTGATTTCTTGAGTCGAATTTTATATAGCTCATCTAAAGTTATTACTGAAAATATCTATAGAGGTGATTTATATACAAAAGTGGCTAAAATAATTAGTGTTAATTTGATTTATTTTAAAATGGGTGAAGGTTCTGACTATATTTATAAAGGGACTACTTCTTTTAAAGGAATACATTCTCATGATATTTTAAAATTAAATGAGAAAGAACAAGAAGTATATAAGTTAGATACTAAAAATATTAAATCTATAGAAGAAATTTTTCCTGAATATTATCTAATTAGAGTTAATATATTTAATGATAGAATAAACGATAAAATTGATGAATGGATTTATGTTCTTAAAAATTCTGCGGTGAGGCCTGAATTTAAAGCATTAGGTTTAAAAGAAGCTAGTGAGAAATTGGATTTTCTTAATTTAAGTGAACAAGAACGTCGTTCTTATGACAATGATAGTACAAATTTAAGTATAGAAAAAAGTCTTTTCAGGTCAGCTGTAATATCTGGAAGAGTAGAAGGTTTAAAAAGAGGTAAAGCAGAGGGTATAAAAGAAGGTATAAAAGAAGGTATAAAAGAGGGTATAAAAGAAGGTATAAAAGAAGGTATAAAAGAAGGTATAAAAGAAGGTATAAAAGAAGGTATTGCGCTTGGTGAGCATAAAAAATCTTTATATTTTGCGCAAAAACTACTTGCTATTAACACTAATATCCACCAAATAGCGGAGCTAACAGGATTAGCCTTATTTGAGATAGAAAATATAGGCAAATAAAATTTTGATAAAAAAGTGGATGGTTGGGGAGTGTTTTACTGCCCAATTGTCTCAATTTTTAATTTAGCTTCAGTTAATTTTTTTTCACAATGCGCTTTTAAAGCAGCACCCCTGGTATAAAATTCTATAGCATGTTCAAGTTCAACTTGCCCTTTTTCGAGTTTGCTAACTATAGTTTCGAGCTCAGTTATAGCTTTTTCAAAACTAAGTTTAGTTATATCTTCATGGAGAGAATTATTTTCAAGTTTAGTCATAGATATATTTACTTTGATTGGTTAGAGAAGAGGTTTTAAGACATTTAGAGATAAGAAATTATAATTGCTAAATTAAGCTTAGTCCAACTAAAGCTAAAAAAATATTTTAATAAATATTAAAATTAATGTTGCTCAATTAGATAAAATTAATTTATAAAGTTATACTTTAAGTTGGATTAATTAATAATTTTAAAATTAATAAGGGGATATTATGAGTTTAGGTAGGCTTTCTAGAGCAGCTGGAGCGGTAGTTAGGGGATTATCATCGGTTGGAGGTAGAGCCGCAAGTAATTTTGCTAAGGTTGTAACTGAAGTTCCTGTACATCTTAGAGGATTAGGCCAAAGAAATAATAGCACTGTAAATAATTTGGCCTTGTTAGAAAAATCTAGTACCTATGTGGAACATAAGCATAATAATTACTCGAGGGATGAGAGACAAAGATCTGGAGGGAAGCCACCTTTGGCTGCAACTGTTGAATATAATAAATTTTATAATGAATTAAGAAAAAAATACCCTGATATATTTGGAATATATGAAGTTGGGGGGGCTTCTGACCAAAATGCTGCTCTTGCTCATTTACTTCCTTTAGGAGAATTTAAAGAATTATCAAAGCAACTTCCTGATACTGATGTAAGGTCACTATTTAGATTAGGAGCTGGGCCAGGAATTGTTCCTGCACATACAGAAGTTATAAAAGAGTTTGTGGGCCTAAGAGCTTACGTGTGGTGTAAAGATAGTCAACGAAAATTTATAATTAAAGGATTTCATCCACATTTAATTGATGATCCTAAATATTGGGAAAGTACTATTGAGGCAATTAAAGAGCAACAAAAACTATATGGTGATAGAGTTCAGTTAGAAGTAGCATTACCTGTTTTTTTTGATCAAGAATTAGAGAAATTAGAAAAAGAAGGTAAAGATAAAAATCCTTATACTCATGAATATTATTTAAATAAGTTAGAAAAGGCTTTAGAGATAGTTACTAAAAGTGGTTTATTACCAGGTACAATTAGTGCTAGCTTTAAAGATTTTGCTGGTACTTGTAAACCTCATCATATTAAAGGTCTTGCGCAAGCAACTCAAGATATTTTGAATAAATACGGAATTAAATCATTTGGGTTCCATGGTCATGATCATGGATTTGGTAAAGAAACTCAAGAAGAGTTTTTGAGATCTTTTGCGAAATCTGGATTAAAAT
Source organism: uncultured Rickettsiales bacterium (assembly GCA_964476705.1). Lineage (GTDB taxonomy): Bacteria > Pseudomonadota > Alphaproteobacteria > Rickettsiales > UBA6187 > CAYZBM01. The sequence goes on from CAYZBM010000050.1 coordinate 7,404, forward strand.
TAAATGCTGATTATGTTGCGGTACCAGGTACGGGATTTAATCATATTAATATTGATGAGCTTGTAAAAGCCTATCATCAATATCCAGAGTTAAGACAAGATTTATTAAAATATAAGGAATTAGAGGAAAAAGAAGTAATTCCACATTTAAATAAAAGTCCATATAGTTTTGAGGAAATTTTGCATGGTAGAATTCCAGGTGGCGGAGAAGGAGCTCTTTTGTCGATGGCAGGTACTGCAAAAGTCCATGTAGGTGATAAAAGCTTACATATATATGAAGCCTTAGGATTAAGCCAAGATGAGTTTTTGAATATTTTGCCTCATCAATTAAGGGCTGTAGCACCTTTTTATGGTAATGTTGTACCGGTTACTCCTGGTTTTGCTTACCTACAATTAGAAGCATTTAGAGCTTTAAAATTTGGAATTGAAAATGGTTATTTTGCGAAGTGTTTAGGAAATAAGGACGCTATTATTAACAAAATAGCCAATATGAAAAATGCACCAGAAGAATATTTAGAAAAATTCTTTAAAGATATAACTTTAAATATGCAAAGATTTGTATCTGCTGGAGGTATGCCGTCTAAAGTACATCCTTTTGCCGAGAATTCTATTGCAAAATTTAAAGAAACTAGAGCAAGTGAAGTAGTTCATAATGATTTACCTAACATTTATAAAGAAATAGAGGCCTTACGTAAAGAAGGTAAAGTTCAAGATTGGATGGAGAAAGATGCTTTAGTAGATTTTGCCATAGTATTAGGTTTTTCTGCGCTTAGAGGCATGGCTTATCATCCTTCAGGTAAAAATATGTTATCGTTAATGTGCGAGAGATATGTTCCTGAAGAAGCTAGGCGTGATATGAATTCTGCGGCTGAATATTCCGTTCTTCAAGATCTTTTATCGCATTTTGAAGCGAAGCAAAAAGTATCTGACAAAAGTACTGATAAAAAACCTGATAATAGTTTAGTAGAGGCTAGTACAGGTTCATCTGTTTTAGCAGGATTGGAAGTTAATACATTAGGAGGATAGGTTATTTATCCACAAACTGCCGAATAATTTTAGCCAGTTCTTTATGGTTAAAATCAATGTGACTAACCTCATTAAATATGTGAAAGATTTTTGGAGTTTTAATTTTCTCCATAAGTCTTTCACTATGATGAAAAGGAATAGTTGGATCTTTTTTGCCGTGAAAAATTATAACCGGGCAAGTTATTTTATCGATTTTGCTTAGAGAATCAAATTTATCTTTTAGTAATAAATGTATAGGAATTAAAGGATATTTTTCATGAGCTAAATCCAGCATTGAAGTATATGGAGCTTCAAGAGCTAATAACTTAGGAGAGTAATGACTTGCAAGCTCTATGGCCACTCCAGTACCTAAAGATTCGCCATAAAAAATAATATTTTCTAAATTTATATCCTGACTTTTTAAGTAGTTAAGTGCAGAGAGTGCATTATTGTAAAGTCCGCTTTCTGAAGGTTTACCTTCGCTATTACCATAGCCTTGATAACTGATGGCCAGTAATCCAAAATCTTGATTTAATAATTCTTTAAATTTATTTGCTCGATTACCAAGATTACCTTTATTGCCATGAAAATATAAGATAGTGGGGTTGTTATTGTCGGATTTTTTATACCAAATTTGGCATTTAATATTACCTTCACTTATTATGACTATTTCTTTGATATCTTTATCTAAAGATAGGATATCAAGATCGATTATTTTGCTGGGCTTAAAAACAATTTTTCTTTGGTAAATATATAAATATAAAAGCAAGCTTAAGTAGCTAAAGATTATTACGGTAAATATTATAATTATTAAGTTCATATATTACTGCGTATATTTCAATATTGTATTTCTTTAAAAATAATATTGATTTTAAGCTATTATTATTAATATTTTCTTAATATGTTTGAAGTAGTTAAGATTTTTGCAGTAAATTTAATGCTGTTTTGGCAATTTGATCACTCGAAAGGCCTGCCTCTTTATACATATTTTCCATAGTGTCGTGTTCGATAAAAACATCTGGTAAAAATAAAGATTGAAATTTTAAGTCCGGAGTTAAAAGATTATGCTCATTTAATAATTGCGCAACATGCGAGCCAAAACCGCCAATACTACCATGTTCAATGGTAATTAAAAGCTGATGATTTTTGGCTAAATTTATAATTAGCTCGCTATCTAAGGGTTTTGCAAATCTGGCATCGGCTATAGTAATATTTAAATTATGTTTTTCTTTTAATAAATTAGCTGCTTTTTCTACTTCTTCCAAACAATCTCCTAAAGATAATATGGCGATGGTCTCGCCATTATTTATTATCCTACCTTTTCCTATTGGAAGTACGCTTGGCTTATCATCAATTTTAATTCCTCTTGCTTCGCCTCTTTTGTAACGAAAGGCGCTAGGCCGATCATTAATCGAAAGGGAAGTATAAATCATATTTATTAATTCATTTTCATCAGATGGGGCCATTACCACAAAATTAGGTAAGGTTGTAAGATAGGTTATATCAAAGGTGCCGGCATGAGTTGGTCCGTCAGCGCCAACTAATCCGGCTCGATCTATTGCAAAACGTACGGGTAAAGATTGTACGGCAACATCGTGGACTACTTGATCATACGCTCGTTGCAAAAAGGTCGAATATACAGCAAAAAATGGCTTGTATCCTTGAGAGGCAAGGCCTGCGGCAAAAGTAACTGCATGTTGTTCGGCGATTCCTACATCAAAACAGCGTTCTTCAAATTTTGTCGCAAATTTATCAAGGCCGGTGCCTGAAGTCATAGCAGCAGTAATTGCGATAATTTTAGGGTCGCTCTCGGCAAAGTTAGAGAGGCTTTTACCAAAAATCTCGGTATAAGTTTCTTTCTTTGGTATGTTTTTTTCTTGGATTTTGGTATTTATATCAAATTTAGTAACCGCATGTAGTCTTTCATTTTTGCTACATTCCATATTAAAACCATGACCTTTTTCGGTTTTTACATGGAGTAAAATAGGTTTATTTTGTTTGTTATTTTTTATATCTTTTAAAGCGCTTATAAGATTGCTAAGATTATGGCCGTCAACTGGCCCTAAATAATCAATATTTAGTAAAGAAAAAATATTTTCTTCAGCGTTATGGTTATTACTCTGCTTTTTATCGCTCAAAAATTTTAAATGATTAGTCATAGCGCCAACGGCTGGAGATATAGACATTTGATTGTCATTTAAAATTATTATTAAGCGGCTATTTAAAACTCCAGCATTATTTAGAGCTTCGTAAGCTAGACCTGCGCTTAAGGCACCATCGCCTATTACGGCGATAACTTCTTGATTTTCCTTGTTTAAATCTCTGGCTATGGCAATTCCTAGCGCTGCCGAAATAGAAGTTGAGCTGTGACCTGCACCAAAAGTATCGTAAATACTTTCGGACATTTTAGTAAAACCAGATAAGCCATCTGCTTGTCTTAAACTATTAATTTGATTTTTGCGGCCAGTTAATATTTTATGCGGGTAGGTTTGATGCCCAACATCCCAAATTATTTTATCATTAGGGGTGTCAAAAACATAATGTAGTGCAATTGTAAGTTCAATAACGCCAAGACCTGCGCCTAAATGACCGCCAGTTTTAGCAACGGCATTAATTGTTGTAGTTCTTAATTCCTGCGCTAGAGCCTCTAGATCTTTAATGTTTAAAGAGCGGATATCTGCTGGATAATCTATTTTACTTAATACTGAACTCATTAATCTCTACTTGTTAAATAATAGTAATATTATACGGTAGTTTAGTACATTTCTAGCACTACCTTTTTTATTATCAAAATATGACTGTCTCAAAATATATATTTTTTAGAGAAAATAAACCTAAATTTAATATTTATATGATAGGCTTAAGTTAGACTGTAAAAATACAACAATAACAGTATTTATAATCATTTGAAGCTAATTTTTTGCTATAAAAATATATATAAAGATGCTAGCATAAATTTTGTTACTTTTTCTAACGTTATATACGTTATAATTTCATATTTGAGTTATGTATGGCTGAATCTGGTGAATTGGAAGTGGATATGCTCTTCCTTGGTCTTACTCGTCCCGCGATGATTTTTGGGGTTAGTTATATGATTGTGGGAATGAATTTTATTACTTGTATGTTTTTTTACATATTATCTAGTAGTTTTAAAGTTATCCCTATTATGTTAGTACTTCATCTAGTTGCTTATCTTCTATCACAAAAAGAGCCGTTATTTTTGCAGTTATTCATGGTAAAACAGCAAAAATGTAATAAATGCAAAAACCGCTTTTTTCATGGAATGACTAATTCTTATGACATTTCTTAATAAAAATCTTAATAAAAAAATAAAGTTGATGCTAAATGGTTAATTTATTGAGAAATGATTCTATATGTTGTATAATGGCAGGTAGGCCTTGTGTATCTCAGGGTCTATATTGGATAAGACTAGATTGCGGCTTCTTAACAAAAACATATAAAGATTAGTTATGCTAAAATTAAAAAAGCAGCGTAGTCGAAAATTTAAATACGCAGAGCGTGAATATCCAGAATCTAATTTTATTCCTTATAAGTATATGTGGAATGATAGCACTATACTGCTTGAAAATGATAGTATGATGCAGGTCTTAAAGATTAATGGATTTTCTTTTGAGACTGCCGATGATGAAGATGTTGATATCCGTAAAAATATTAGAAACTTATTACTTAAAGGTATTGGAGCTGGGAGTGTTTCTCTTTATTTTCATGTTATTCGGAGAAAAGAGAATATTTTCGCACGAAATAAAGATATTATAGAAAATATGCCGGATCATTTTTCTAAATATTTAGAAAGTGAATGGCATAAAAAACACGAATATAGCAAAAATTATGTTAATGAATTATATATCTCGATTGTAAAAGCTCGTTCGGGCTCTAGTGTTGCTTATTTTGAAGATCTATTTCGTAAAATACAGGAAAAAGCTGATTCTAAATTGTGGAATGAATCCATGAGAGAATCTTATAATGAATTAGATGAGATGACCTCAAGGGTTATCACTACTTTAAGAGATTATAGGCCACAATTACTTGGTGCTGTCAGAGCTGAGCATGGGGTTTATTCGGAACCGTTAGAATTTTTAGGTAAGATAATAAATTGTGGTATAAGTTCTAGAATGTTAGTTCCAACTATTCCAGTTGCGAGTTACCTTGCTAATAATAGATTATATTTTGGTAAAAGAGCTTTGGAAGTTAAGGGGGCGGTTAAAAGTCGCTTTGCGGGAATTATTAGTATTAAAGAATATCCACAACAAACTTCGTCCTCAATGATGGATTCTTTTTTACAGATGCCATTTGAATTGATTATATCGCAGTCTTTTTCGTTTATTGATAGACAAGCGGCAATTGGGACTATGCGGAGGCATCAAAATCGAATGGCTCAATCAGAAGATGCGGCTGTTTCTCAGATTCATGAAATAACTACAGCCCTTGACGATGCCATGAGTGGTAAGATTGGTTTTGGCAAGCATCATATGACTATTTTATGTATTGAAGATACACCAAAATCTTTAGAAAATGCTTTGGCGATGGCTTCAACAGAAGTAAGTAATTTTGGAGCAATTCCAGTTAGAGAAAAAGTAAATTTAGAACCTGCTTATTGGGCACAATTACCGGGTAATGAAGATTTTGCTATACGGAGAAGTATTATAAATACTTTAAATCTATCAGGCTTTGCTTCGATGCATAATTTTCCTAGTGGTCAAGAAAAAAATAATCATTGGGGCGATTATGTTACGGTATTAGATACAACTTCTGGCACGCCTTTTTTCTTTAATTTTCATGTTAGAGATGTAGGTCACACCACTATTATTGGGCCAACTGGAGCTGGTAAAACAGTACTTATGAATTTTCTTTGTGCGCAAGCTAGAAAATTTAATTGTCGGATGTTCTTTTTTGATAAAGATCGGGGAGCTGAAATATTTATCAGGGCTATAGGCGGGTGTTATTTAGTTATTGATCCGAGCGAAGGTTGTAGTTTTAACCCATTGCAGTTACCAGACACAGGAGAAAATAGAACTTTTTTAAGTGACTGGATTAAGTTATTAGTTACCGTGAATGGTGAAGCTATAAATGCTGAAGATCTAGATCGTATATCTGAGTCGATAAATGGTAATTTTAAGCTTGATAAAAAAGATCGAATCTTAACCAATATTGTGCCATTTTTAGGAATAGCCGGGCCTGGTACTTTAGCAGGAAGAATTGCTATGTGGCATGGTAGAGGTTCTCATGCTAAGGTTTTTGATAATACTGAAGATTCTATAGATTTTACTAGAAGTAGAGTTTTTGCTTTTGAGATGGCTGAATTATTAAAAGACAGAGCAAGTTTAGGGCCAGTTTTGCTTTATATATTTCATCGGATAAATATTTCCTTAGATGGTATGCCAACAATGATTGTCTTAGATGAAGCTTGGGCTTTGATTGATAATGATGTATTTGCGCCTAAAATAAAAGATTGGTTAAAAGTTTTAAGAAAATTAAACTGTTTTGTTATTTTTGCTACTCAATCGGTAGAAGATGCTAGTAAATCAAGAATTAGTGATACATTAATTCAGCAAACTGCAACCCAAATATTTTTACCTAATTTAAAAGCGACTGATGTTTATAGGTCGCATTTTATGTTAAGTCAGCGCGAATTTACTTTGATAAAAACTACTGATCCAAGTAGTAGATTTTTTTTGGTAAAACAAGGTATGGATGCGGTGGTAGCGCGAGTTGATTTGTCGTCTATGGATAAAGTAATAAATGTTTTATCTGGTAGAGCGGAAACCGTTTTGCTTTTAGATCAAGTGTTAGAAGAGTTTGGTGAAGATCCGGAAATATGGTTACCTGTTTTTTGGGAAAGAGTAAAAAAAATATAGTTTAGGGTAGTCAAGTATAGTAATTAATTCTTAAGTACTATTTTTATATGATATTAGAAAAAATATGTAGATGAAAAATATAGTTAAAATAGTTAGATATTTAATATTATTAGAGACATGTTTATTTCTCATCTCGAATAATATTGCTTATGGAGCTTTTCCAGGAGCTCGTATTGCCTATAAAAATGCAGGTGGCAAACCAGTTGGTATTTGTGATGCTAAGGCTAATAGTCTACTTGATTCTGAAAAAAGTGATAGTGCTAAGTCTCAGAGTTCTACTGTATACACCAAATCTTGCTACGGGCAAAACGTAGTCACAATGCAGCCTTGTAATCCAAATATAGCTGCTAATAAAGATGATCCTTTTGCTCGCCATAAAGTATCGGAGCTTGGGTATAATAACGATGGTCATTTAGTTCAAACTAATGGGCCTAAATATGATTTGAATGTTTTAGTAGGTAATGATGTAACTGTTACCAAAGGATCTACCACTATTACAACTTCTGGCGATGTTGCCTTAAGTAGCGTACCATCTTCTGGTCGTAGTATGGTGGTTATAGCTAAAGTTAATGCTAATTATTTAATTAGAATATTTGATGCCGATGGCAATAAGGTTGTAGATCAAGATATAGCTAATTTAACCTCAAATAATAAAGATCCTGAAGTTACAGCTAATGTAGAACAATTAAAAAATACTATTGATCTTTGGAAAAAGGCGGTACCAAATGATATAAGTTTGATAACTAATACAGTATTAAATACAACCTATTCAATTACTAAAGTTAAGCCTATTGGAGATAAGATATATAATCAAGATGGAACAACTGTTCCAGCTCCTTTGCAAAATAGGTCTTGTGCAGCGTTAGGTGTTGTTCCTGGTAAAATATTTAAAGTGGGTATTGAATTTGATCCAAAGCAACCTTTAACACAAAAAGATGGTAGTCCTTGGCCTAGTTCTCCTAGGGAGATTCCAGATGGTACTACCTTGCCACTAAATTTTCAGGGAACTAGTCATGATAAGCTTTATTTTGCTGATGGAACTGAAGTTCCTAATAATGCAGATGGTAGTGTTAATTTAACTAAGTTAGTTATGCCGGCTAATGCTGGCAGCGAGATCCATGATAATAAAGGAAATCCAATATATGGGGCAATTCCTTTTCAAACTTTTACCGGCACAAAAGTAAGATTGCACGCTCAAGATGGGTTTGGTTGTAGTTCTGCTGGGAATTGGGTTGGCGTAAGAGCAGGGGATATTGTTTATAGATCACCATCTCAGGGTGTATGTACTCAGCCTGCTGTAATTGAAACTGATCCTTATGTTCAAACTTACAAGTCGTGTACTGGTAAAAATATACTAGAATCTTGTACTTATTTTAAAGCCAATCCAAAAGTTACAGATTGTACAGATAGGAATTACGCTGTTGGAGATAAAATTGTTGATGATGGTTATGGCACTTATAATGCGGATAGCACATGTACTTATAAACTTACTGCCGGAA
>CAYZBM010000050.1:15792-16009 GCA_964476705.1 uncultured Rickettsiales bacterium
GAATTCCGATTTTAGCTATAAATAAAACAAAAACTGTGCAATCAACAGGTAGTCTGTACGGTAAAATTTTTCCTGAAAAACCAGCTACTTTACAAGAATCAATAGCGAGATTACCAAGTAAAATTGTTGATATTCCAATTGGAGGAACTGACCCTATACAAACTCCAGCTGGGGTTACTTTTGAAGTTAGACTTGAAGGGCAAAAAGCTTGTGTGTA
>CAYZBM010000051.1:0-15830 GCA_964476705.1 uncultured Rickettsiales bacterium
AGAAGAAAAAGAACTAAGTGTTCATTTTTTAAGGTTGTCTATAATACGACGGGCCTACCCTGAGGATTATAGACTACATATACAACTTAAGAAAAAAGTGTTTTTTATAAAAAAACACTTTTTCACAACTGACTAAGTAATTAAGCTAAAAAGCACAAAATTTAATGATTTACCTTGCAAATCCGAACTTGAAGTTGTAAAATGCAAGGTATGTTAGAAAGAAATGCCTTAAAAGAAGTAATAAATGATCTAAAGCAATTTCCAGCAGTAGCCTTATTAGGCTGCAGACAAGTTGGCAAAACCACCTTGGCTGAGCAAATTAGCAAGAAACTCAAAAAACCCTCCTTATATCTTGATTTACAATTAACCAGCGATATTCAAAAATTATCTGAACCACAATTATTTTTAGAAAAACAGGAAGGAATTCTGGTAATTCTCGATGAGATTCATCGTTTCCCAGAATTATTTGTTATCTTAAGAGGAATAATTGATAGAAGAAGAAAAAAAGGTGAAAAAGCTGGTCACTTTCTAATTCTAGGCAGTGCTAGTCCAGAATTATTAAAACAATCATCAGAAAGCCTAGCCGGTAGAATATCATATATAGAGCTTAATCCTTTTAATTTGCTTGAAGTTAACAAGGCTAAAATTAAAGATTATCTTGATAATTTATGGCTTAGAGGAGGCTTTCCAGATAGTTTTTTACAAAATGATGATAATTTAAGTATGAGATGGCGAGAACAATTTATCAGAACTTACGTAGAAAGAGACATTCCCGAAATTGGTCCTGATTTACCGGCAGATAGAATTTTTAAATTATTGAGGATGTTAGCCTTTGACCAAGGTAGCCAAATAAATTTAACTAAATTAGCTGGCAGCCTTGCTGTTTCTACCACAACAGTTAAAAAATATATTGATATATTATCAGGTTTTTTCCTAATTAGAAAATTACAACCTTGGCATGGTAATTCAAAAAAAAGACTAATTAAGTCGGCGAAAATATATATTCGCGATTCTGGATTATTACATAGTCTAACCAATTTAGGTCACTATAACGATATTATTGGCCATTCTATTTGCGGCAAATCATGGGAAGGTTTTGCCATAGAACAAATCATTCAAAAACTCCCTTATCGATCAGAAGTATCTTATTATGGAACAGATGCGGGAGCTGAAATTGATTTAATTATAGAAACTCCAAATAGAGAAACTTTTGCTCTTGAAATAAAAAGAACTTTATCGCCAAAAGTCTCCAAAGGCTTTAAAAATGGTTGCGAAGATATAAAACCTCATAAAAGATATTATATCATCCCGTATGGCGATCCATATCCAATAGATAAAGAAACTGTGGCTATAGGGCTTGAAGAATTTCTTAAATTACTGTAATTATTTTTCAAAACCTTCCACTAGCTCCTTCGCCTTATGCGACAGCTGTATATGTAATTCTCTTAATTGCTTATGATCTACAACAGATGGTGCATTCATTAGCAAATCCTCAGCTTTTTGATTCATTGGGAAGGCTATAACCTCACGGATATTTGGCTCACCAGCAAGTAACATAACTATACGGTCAATGCCTGGTGCTATACCCCCATGAGGAGGAGCGCCAAATTTAAAGGCTCTAATCATGCCACCAAATCTTTGATCAACAACATCATTACTATAACCGCAAATATTAAAGGCCTTATACATTAAATCTGGTTGATGATTTCTGATTGCACCACTTGAAAGCTCTATGCCATTACAAACAATGTCATATTGGTAGGCTTTAATTTTTAGTAAATCTTCAGTAGTTTTTGCGGCATCTAATGCTGCAATTCCACCTTGTGGCATTGAAAAAGGATTATGGCTAAAATCAATTTTTTTATTTTCTTCATCCCATTCAAAAAATGGAAAATCAACAATCCAGCAAAATTCAAATTTATTTGCGGCAATAAGACCTAATTCTACTCCTAAGTGAGTTCTAACCTGACCTGCAATACTTGCCGCTTCTTTAGCCGTACCACTAGCAAAGAACACTGCATCATTATTGCCAATACCGGTTATTTCTTTAAGCTTATTTAAACGACTTGCATCTAAAAATTTAGCTATTGGTCCTTTAGCATTACCTTCATTATCAAATACTATATAACCTAAACCAGGAGCCCCTATACTTATAGCAAACTCGGTTTTTTTATCAAAGAAACTTCTTGGACGATCGCCCACCCCTTTAACTGGAATTGCCCTTACCACTTTACCGTCATTTATAGCTTTAGCAAAAACTGAAAAATCAGATCCGGCAAAAACTTCTTCTACTGAATGAATAATTATCGGATTTCTAAGATCTGGTTTATCACTACCATATTTTAACATAGATTCATCATATGAAATTCGACGAAATGGCGCCGGAGAAATTTCATATTTAGAAAATTTACTAAATAATCCATGCATAACCGGTTCAATCACACTAAAGACATCATCTTGAGTTGCAAAAGCCATTTCCATATCTAGCTGATAAAACTCTCCAGGACTTCTATCTGCCCTAGCATCTTCATCTCTGAAACATGGCGCTACTTGGAAATAACGATCAAACCCAGAACACATAAGTAGCTGTTTAAATTGCTGCGGTGCTTGTGGTAAAGCATAAAATTTACCTGGATGAATTCGACTAGGTACTAAATAATCACGCGCACCTTCAGGAGATGACGCCGTTAAAATTGGAGTTTGAAATTCCATAAATCCTAAATCTGTCATTCTTTTACGTAAATCAGCAATTATTTGCGAACGTAAAATAATGTTATTATGTAATTTTTCTTTACGTAAATCTAAAAAGCGATATTTAAGTCTAGTTTCTTCAGGAAATTCTTTATCACTATTTACCTGTATAGGTAGCATATCAGCCGCTGATTCAACTAAGAATTTTTCTACTCTAATTTCAATTTCACCAGTTGCTAAATCTTTATTTATAGTCTCATTACTTCGAGCGATAACCTCACCTTCTATAGTAATTACTGATTCATATCTTACAGCTGTAATTTCTGATAAAAACGGAGAATCATTAGTAATTAAAAGTTGAGTAATGCCATAATGATCGCGCAAATCAATAAATAACAAATTACCATGATCGCGTTTACGATGAACCCAACCAGATAATTTTACAGTTTGGCCAACATGGCTTAAATTTAATTGATTGCAATTATGCGTGCGATAAAAATGCATATTATTCCTTGACTTTTGTTCTTAAGATATGGATTATATATATCTTGCAACAGCAAATCTATATACCGGGATCTTATATAAAATAATAAGCCCATAAAAGCAATAAATATCGTAATTTTAAAGATTTCAAAAAATAATGAAACTTATCTCAGATTCTAGCGAAATTCGCCAAATATGCCAAGAATTGGCTAAGGAAGATTATATAGCTATAGATACCGAATTCTTACGCGATAGATATTATTATCCAAAATTATGTTTAGTCCAAATAGCGGCTAAAGACCAATATTATTTATTTGATACTTTAGCTAAAGATGTTGATTTCTCTCCACTTTGGCAATTATTAACTGAAGATAAAGTTCTTAAAGTTATTCATGCCGCACGGCAAGATATTGAAACTATCTATCATATTACCGGTAAAGTTATTTATCCTTTATTTGATACCCAAATTGCGGTAATGGCTTTAGGTTATTCTAGTGATTCGAGTTATGCAAGTATTGTATCTAATTTTCTCAATAAAAATATTGATAAAACCCAACAATTTTCATCTTGGGATAAAAGACCGTTACTTGAATCACAAGTTAAATATGCAATATTAGACGTAGTATATTTAAACCAAGCTTACCCTTTAATTAAAGAAGCCCTAAATAAATCAGACCGCAATTTATGGCTAGATGAAGAGTTTGGAGTTTTAACCAATCCTAAAACTTACATAATTGATCCGTACAATATCTGGAAAAAAGTCCCAGTTCGCAATAAACATATCTCTTTTAGTAAATTAAGAGAATTATGTTACTTTCGCGAAATGGAAGCACGAAGATTAAACATTCCAAGGCAGCATTTTTTAAAAGACCAAACAATTCTTGATATAATTAGTAAAAACATAAAAACTTCGGATGACCTTTATAAAATCAGCTCTTTAAGAAACTTAAATTCAACGCAAATAAAACAAATTTTTGAAGCCTTAGAAAAAGCAACTCTTAATCCTTTAGATACAGAATATATGAAAAATAAAAATAAAGCGATTAGCCCTGAAGAAAAAAATTTAGTTGATCTCTACAAAACTATTCTTATTTCTTTAGCCAAACAAAATAATGTTTCTGAAAGATTAATTGCCACTAACGATGAATTAGAAGAATTTGTCTTGCGTGGTAATCATGAAATTAAAGCCATGAAAAGCTGGAGATATGAAGTATTTGGTAAATATGCTTTGGAATTTAAGCAGGAAAAATTATCGCTAAAAATGGAAAATGGCAAGATGGTTTTTAAGGTAAGTTAGCCAAATATAGCAACATCATATAACTCTATATTGCTATCATTTGTAACTAAAGTTAATTGTTCAGCCTTTGCTTGCGCAACAAGCATTCGATCAAATGGATCTTTATGGCGCAAAGGTAGCGATATATAGTAATCTATATGTTTAGGCTCTATAAGTAAAAATTTATACTTTTTATCATTGTAAATAATATCAAAGAAATTATCAGGAATATCTAATTTTCCTGCATTTTTCTTAGTCGCAATTTCCCACGTTGAAACGGTACTAACACAAACTGTATTTCTCGGATTACTAACCGCATTTTTTATTTTTCGTGATAATTTTCTCGAATCAAAAAATATCCACAACAAAATATGACTATCTAACAAAAGTTTCATAAATTCTATTTATCTATTGGAATTATACCTAAAACCATAATTATTCTTCGGAAGACGAAAAAAGATCATCAGGAATCACTGCCTGACCATCCATAAGTCCAATAATTCTCCTTCCCTTATCTCTATAATTTGTGCTATTACTGCAACCTATAATTTTAGCTACAATCTCGCCATGACGTTCAATCATAATATTCTCGCCATTCATAGCTCGCCTAATCACTTCTGAAAATTTTGCTCTTGCTTCTGTAATATTTACATGCATAAAAATACTCCCTTCCTGCCAAGGATCATAATGCAACCAAAATTTGCCGTCAATGTCTTTTTTGCGCATATACGATTTATTTTATTTAGTAACTCTTATTAAATGGGATTTCATAAAAAGACAAAAATTGCGCCAAATTGTTTTATTATAAGAAAAAATAAACTCCACTATACAAAATATTGCAAGTTTTTATATACTTAGCTACCAATTTGCGCAAAATAATTATTTTCTCACCAAAATATCTTTTTCCAAAACCTTACCTAATTGTGCAAGTCGTTTAGTTATTTTTTCACCATATAAATCGCCATAACCATTTTCAAAATGGAGGATTATTTTGCCTTTACTTAAGCTAATTGGAATATTTTTTAATATCCCCTTAGTACTACCACTTAGGCTTCTTGCTAAACGCATAGCAGAACCAATTTTTTTAGCCTCAGCTATTTCAGCTTTACTTAATAGAAACATTATAGGCTCAGTAATCTCGGTCCCCTCTAATGCTGAATTATATCTATAATATAAAGATAAAGCTATAAAGGCCCGCTCTTCATGATTTAAGGCAATTAAAGAAGAATCTATTACCCGCTTAAAAGCAATTTCGCCGCGATATTCAGTATTTTCATAACAAGCTAAATCACTTAAAATACAGCTAGCTTTAAGTAATCTGGATTTAGTTTTGTCATTATAATTAAATAAAGGCTCTATCCACGAAAATAATTCTTCGCCATATTCTGGGTCATAACCAGAGGACGCAACCAGATCAATGGCTCCTTCAATTAGGCCATCTTTTTGTTTTTCTGCTTCAGTTAGTTTTTCATATAGAAATCCTTCTCTAACTCCAAAAGTTGAAAAAACTAATTCTTTTGGTTTTAAATATTCAACTAATTGATCAAGTAACATTGCCACAAAAGGTAAGAATTTAGCTCTTTTGCTAGGAAGTTCAGAAAAATGCAAAAGATCTTTTTCCGACATTTTCTCTAATAATTTTAAAGTAGAAACAAAACTACTTGTTGGAATTTTATAATCATGCAAAACTTTTAATGGATAATTGGTTATGCCCATATGAATTTTAGCTAAACTTCTAAAGCCACCACCAACTAAATATAGATTTTCATCCGCATGAACCGAAAAATCATAATCCGCAAAAGCAGATTTAACTAAACGCATATATAAGCGCATTTTTCTTTTATCACCAGAAATCCTTAATGGCCCTAAAGGATAAGAAACGCCTTCTGTAAATAATTTGCCTGATTTTATACCAATTAATTCTAAACTTCCACCACCTAAATCTGCAACTACCCCACTTGCGTGATCAAGAGCCGATACAATACCAAGACCCGCATATTTCGCTTCTTCTTCGCCTGGCAAGATTTCAATTTTTACCTTATAGTCTTTTTCAATTTTTTTTACAAAATCATCGCCATCCTGAGCATCTCTAACTGCAGAGGTTGCAAATAAATATAATTTTTTGACTTTCATTACTTCGGCTAGCTTTACAAATCTACCTATACATTCGTAAGCAAGTTTAGCTCCAGACTTATCAAGTCGCCCAGTTTCAGCCATGGCGCTAGCCAATCCACATAGCACTTTTTCGTTAAAGATAGGCGTTGGCGATCTTCTAATTCCATTATAAACAACTAACCTAACTGAGTTAGACCCAATATCAACTACAGCTACTTTTTGATTTATCATTTTAATTCCTGTTATTTCTATTTATTTTATTTATTTTTTATGCAGTAATTTAGCAATTTTTTCACGTTGTTTAACTAACTCTTCTTCAGATAAGGCTTTACCGCGACCGGACAAACTAGGATTAGTCATAAAATAATCATTAGCGGAGAAAGAATCTTTATTTGCATCTAACCTTTTATATTTACCATCAGGCAAAAGATACCAGCTTTGTTTTTCATCATATAAATTAGCTACCAAAATCTGCCCCATAATTTGTTCATGAACCGTAGGATTTTCAATTGGCACCATTACTTCTACCCGGCTTTGAAAATTTCGCGGCATCCAGTCAGCCGAAGCTATATATAATTTGGCCTTAGATGATGGAAGATTATTTCCGGCGCCAAAACAAAAAATTCTGGCATGTTCTAAAAATCTACCAACTATACTTTTAACATAGATATTTTCAGATAGTCCTTTAATCCCTGGTTTTAGCGCACAAACTCCCCGCACCATTAAATCAATATGTACCCCAGCTTGGGATGCCGCATATAAAGCCTCTATCATTTCAGGATCAATAAGTGCATTCATTTTACACCAAATAATCCCGGGTTTGCCTTTTTTAACATTAGCTATTTCGTCATTAATTAATTCCAATAATTTATTTTTTAAAAATACTGGAGCAATAAATAATTTACTAAAATGTTTAGGTAGCGAATAACCGGTTAGATAGTTAAATAATAAGGAAGCATCATTGCAAATATCTTTGTCGCAAGTAAAAAACGATAAATCAACATAACTTTTAGCGGTAACTGGATGATAATTTCCGGTGCCAAAATGAGCGTAGCTAACTATTTCATCATTTTCTTGTCTGAGAACTAATGAAACTTTGGCATGAGTTTTTAAATCAACAAAACCAAATACTACTTGCGCACCTACTCTTTCTAAATTTCGCGCCCATTTAACATTAGCCTCTTCATCAAATCTAGCTTTAAGTTCAACTACCACAGTCACCATTTTACCAGCTTCTGCCGCGGCAATTAAGGCTTTAACAATGGGAGACTGGCTACTGGTCCGGTATAAAGTTTGTTTTATGCCTACAACGTTAGGATCTTTTGCCGCTTGCTCTAAAAAATTTACCACCACATCAAAAGTTTCATAAGGATGATGTACTACAATATCTTTAGCTTTAATTGCGGCAAAACAATCACCATTAAAATCGTTAACCCGCTCTGGAAATCTCTCTTTATAAGGCGCAAATTTTAATTCAGGTTTATTAATCTCATATAATTCAAATAGGCTTTTAAAGCCTAAAAAAGCTCTTTTTTCTTCAATTTCAAATCCTGCAACATTTAAGTGCTTAGCTATTATCTTTAAACCTTCTTCATCAATATAATTATTAGCTTGTACATGAATTACTTTACCCCGCCGCCTTTCTTTAACTGCTGATTCAAAATGGCTCATTAAATCTTCGGCTTCATCTTCAATTTCAAGTTCACCGTCTCTAATCACCCGAATTAAACCAAAATTTTTAATTTTTTTACCGGGGAAAAATTTAGTCAGAAAAAGATACACTACTTCTTCAATGGTAATAAATTTATTATTATTTCCTGGAATATTAATAGCAATAAATCTCGGCAAAGATTCAGGTAGCAACATCACCACAAAATCAGCTTTATTTTGGCTATTTTCTTCTAATTGAACAAAAGCTGCTAATGATAAATTAGGTAAAAAAGGAAAATGATGGAGATTATCTAAAGCAATAGGACTTAAAACCGGGAAAATATTATGCAAAAAATATTCTTCTAAATAATTAATCTCGGCCTTTTGTAAATCTGACTTTTTGACAATTTGAATTCCTTCATTTGCCAGCTCAGTTTTTAAATTTAAATAACATTGTTGCTGCAACTCAGTTAAATCTACCATTAAACTATAAATTTTTTCTAGCTGCTCTTCAGGTAGTAATCCATCATCGCTTAAATTAGTTACTTTATTTAAAATTTGATCTTTAAGCCCGGCAATTCTTACCATTATAAATTCATCAAGATTAACTGACGAGATCGCCAAAAATTTTAAGCGCTCTAAAAGTGGATTATTTAAATTGGTGGCCTCAAAAACCACCCTAAAATTAAATTCTAACCATGAAATCTCACGATTTAAAAAATGATTAGCCGTAAAATGTGATTTTGTGTCCATTAGATCTTTACAATTTTAATCTTTCGTTTTAAAATTTGAGCCTATAATTCTTATACTATATGAGTCAAGTATTAGTATATAACTCCATCTTCATTTAAATATAAAATTTTCACGACCAAAATGCAAAAACAATTATTTCTTTTACGCCATGGCGACAGTTTACCTGCAAATATAAATAAAGGTATCAACGACTTTGAGCGAATTTTAAGCCCGGAAGGTATAGAAGAATGCCAAATAATTGGTAAGTTTTTACAAGATAAACAGCAAAATATTGATTATATTTTAGCCTCTAACGCTAAAAGAACTACACAAACTGCTGAAAATATAAAAAATTATTTTCCTAAAAGCCAACTTGAAACAACTCATAAATTATATAATGCCAGCGCCAATGAAATTTTAGATCTAATTTCAACTATCGATAATAAGATAAACAATTTAATGATTGTCTGTCATAATCCAGGAATTTCAAACCTTGCAACTTTATTACTAGAAAATAATAGTAAAGAAAATAATAAATCATTCGTAAATTTTTCAACTTGTGGATTGACATTATTTAAAGTTTCTATTACAGATTGGGTTAATATTATGGAAGAAAACCTTGAGTTGGTTTTCTATAAAAAACCTTAATTTTGTTTATGTAAAACTAATGACCGTCAATTCTGTATCAACTACTGGCGTACAAATTACCGCTATACCAATTGGATCCATCTATCCCATAATTCCAGGAGCAGTAAATATAAGTAGTCTTGACACTACGGGCAGAGCATTTACTACTTTAACATTAAATGGAGAAAATAATAGTTTTACAACGGTTTTAGTTGCCTCAGAAGTAAATGCTCAATATTCCTCATGGAATGCTATATTAGGTGGCATCCAAACAGGTGCCGTCACCAGTTTAACTTTTAATAAATCTGGAGTAGGAATAACTCCGACCAGCACTACTCTTCAATTCAATATTTGTCCAACAACCGGGGCTCCTACTGCAACCACAACAACTACTACATCTACTACTACAACCACAAATCCTACTACAACTACAACCACTACAGATGCGACGACAACTACTCCCACAACTACAACTACTAGCACTACTCAATCAACAACACTTACTCCAACTTCTACTACTTCTACTACTGTTACTGAAAAAGTCTGCGCCCCTTGTGAACCTTGCCCTACTACTCCAACTACAACAACTAGGACAACTGATAGCACAACCACTACTACTGATGGTACCACTACTAGAACCAGTACTACTTTAATTACTAACGGTAGTACAACTACAACTCAAACTACAACTACCTCTACAACTACAGATGGCAGAACAATAACTGACGTAGGCCCTACAACTCCTTGTCCAACACCTACTCCTTGTGTTTGCACCACAGAACCTACCACTACTACCACTACTACTAAAACTACAACAACTCCTAGCGGAAGCACAACTACAACCACAACTACTAATCAAAACGTCATTCCGCCAATAATTGCTAGTAATGCAGAAGATAATAAAACCAGTAGCTTTAACTATATTATTGCCGCCGCAGCAGCTGCCGGAGGAGCCATAGTTGGATTTCTAGCTGGATTATGCTGCAGAAAGAAAAAGAATTCTAAAGTTGAGGGAGCAGAAGAATTAGTAGAAATGACTAACCGCACCTCTACTAATACAGCGCCTACAGACATAGAGGAACAAGACGGGCAAAACGCAGAAGATGTAATAAAAAAATTTGCAAAACAAATAAATAAAGAGAACCAGGAAAAAATTGCAGCAAAAAGACACGATCTTGTTACAAAAGAGATTTGTACAGGAGAAGAGTTTGATAAAATTATAAAAATATACCAACTAGAATCATCTAAAGGAAACTACAATAAAGCTGCTAAAGCTGAAACTAAGTTAAATACATGGCTTGAAACAGCTGAGAATATTGATCGTGCCGCTGGATATAAATTAAAAATCCAAGCTTTTTTAGATAGTCACAAGGAAAGTACTTCTCAAACTGGCTTTGTTTTTAAATATGTACAGGATAGCGAAGAAAATTATAAAGCTTGGAAAGAATCTGATTTAAATACTCGTAAAAATGATAGCGAAGATCTTCTCCGTAACGAATATGAAGAGCAAATAAAAAATTGGTATTTTAATGAGATCAACCTTCTATTTACTAAACTTTGCGATTTAAATAAAGAGCTAGAACAAAATCTAGAACAAAATAAAGAACAGGACAAGACTAAAGCTTCTGAGGTTGCAAAATATAAGGATATATTAATAGAATTAGAATCACTAAGAACAAAAACTATACCTGGATTAGAGAGCCGAATTAAACAGCACACAGAAGCAATATCCACATTAGAAATAGAGCGAACCCAGCTTAGAGAGGCTTTGGCAGCAAAAGCTGTTTCTGACACACAACATGAAGTAATTTCTCTGCAAGAAATTCCTGTTAGAGCAGAAGCTAGTTTAGATATATTAGATATAGATGCGTTAAGCGTTCTTCCAAAACCTGAACGAAAAATGAATGATAAAGAACTAATTAAATGGTTAAATTATCGTAGAGAAAGTAATCTTACCGATACTATTACAGCAGAAGAATTTAACAAATATAAAGAAACTGAAAATACCCCAAAAAGCAATAAGAATATTTCATCATCACAGAGATCAGAGGCGGCTAAAGCAACCGAAAAATACAGAAAACTATATAAATTTTTGGTGCTATTTCAAAATAAAGATGCTGACAAAAATGATAAGATTGACTTGATGAGTTTAGCTGAAATAGAAAAGCGCCAAAAATCAAAAGAAAAATTAGCATTAACCAATACAAACGAAGGATTAATTGCCTTTATAACTTCAGAAGAAGCCGACCAGGCTAAGTTAGAAGAAGCAAAAATTAAAGAATTACTAAAACTTGAAAAAGAATTCTCTAAAAGCCAAAGTAAAACTAATACTGGAAATAAGCCTGAGACTAGATTAGTTACTGAAGAGCAAGAAAGAGCTATATTAGAACTTGAGAAATTAAGAACATTACATAAAAACTATATATCAAATAATAATTTTTATAATAGATATAGTAATGATAATGAGACTCAGACTGAGACAGAAAAAGGTACAAATCAAGAAACACAAACTGATGCTTCTTTAGCCGATATAATACGCGAGTCAACTCTTAGTAAAAGTTTAGATATTTTTAAAGGTTCTGACGCCGCAGAAGTTTATAAAAATAAAGGAAATACTTCGCATAGTATAGGCAATTATAAAATAAAATTTATACAATCATTAGACGATGATCTTCAGGCTGAGCCTGGACATATCTATGTGCTTATAGAAAAAAGAAACGTTGTATGTTTAGTAAAAAGGCTAAACAAAGATCCTAATGATTATTGCAAAATAGCCTTTAATCCAAAATATTTTACTGATAATAAGCATATATTTAAAGATAATTATACTCAGGATCTTGAGCAATATAATAAAAATGTAGGAACACTAAAAACCTATATAGAACAAGGGAAAGAAAATAGTTTTTATCTTAATACCGGAACTCTAGATGGCGAACAAGCACGACTAGCTTTATCTAAATTAATAGCTAGAGATTTAGATAAAGATGCTAATAAAGTCCTAACAACTCTCGATGGCGATCTTACAGCAGAGGCTGGCACTGATTCTCCTACTGCCACAAAAACAAGAAATTCATAAAATAACAATTATTCAATCGTAAGTTTTTTAACTAAATTAGATTGACATCTTTTAGATGTTCTATTAAAAGTTTAACTACTGCCATAGGATATAATCTAAAATTGATTATGTTCCTTCATAAGTTAAATTTTAGGTAAAAATCAGGTAATGCAATGACAACTGTACCAGGAGGCTTAATTACAGCTCAATATGGAACCAATACAAAGCCAAGCGACCCTGCCTATATAAGTCCAGTTATACCTAATAGCGCTATAGAAACTTCTAGCCGAACTACCTTAAACATAACTCTGCTTTACTCTAATGGTACAACTACTACTCGATTAGTTTTTGCAAATCAGCAAATATTAGACCGGTTTTATAACGATAATGTCCAATTTGCTAGAGCTGTTGATAACGGAGAATTGGTAAGTGTAACGAATTCTTTAAGTGGACCTGGAACAACCAAAAAAGAAGAGATTATTTTTTTTCACCAATGTCCAACTACAGGCGCAACTGTTGCAACCGCAACTTCTACTACAACCGCAATTACAACAACTACCGATACCACGACTACCACTCCAACTACCACCACAACCAGAACCACGACCGTAACTACCACTACTCCCGAAGGCACCACAACTAAAGCCGTAACTACGGATGAATTAACTTCTAGCACAACTACTACCGCAACCTCACAAACAACTACCACCACAACGACTCCGTTAGGCAGCCCTACTACTGATGTTGGGCCAACTATAGCAATCGATCCAGCTACTCTTTGTCGAGAATTACAAGCAGCTAAAAATAGTTCTGAGTTTTGGAATAAGGTAAAAGGAATATTGATTGTAGCTAATGTCACGGCAACCCAAACTTTTACATTCATTGACACAATTATTGCTAATTGTCCCACTAATTTCACTAATCCTAAAAATGAAACCACCCCACCGCTCATCATCCCTACAAATAAGGATGATGGTTTTCCTTGGTGGATAATTGCCGCTGCAGTAGCAGGTACAGCAACTGCTTGTTGCTTAGCTAATGCTTTATATAATTATTGTAAGAATAGGAAGAAAGGGAGTTATGATTTTGATGAAGAAAATCAAAATTTTCCCCAAAGCACAAGACTGGAATCTTTTGCAAATGTTGTAGATGACTTAAACCAACATGCCAACAATAAAATAATTGAAAAACATAAAAAAGATATAGCTGCGTTACAAGAAAAATTAGACCTCATAGAGGAGATGCGACAAACTAAACATTCAGGCTTACTAGCTTGGATAAAATATAGAGTAGCAAATAATGTTAATGACGAGATTACTAATGAAGATGGAATTAAATGCAAAATTACTACTAAATATTTTGAGCTCTGTAAGAGTGAATCATTAAATGTTAATAAATCAACAGAAGATCAAAAAAAGTTTCAAAATCAACTAACTAAGTTAGAAAATCTACATAGAGTATTTATTGATTTTAATCTTAAGCCAACAACTCCAATAGCAGAATTAGAAAATATCCTTGCAAATAAAAAAGAAGAAAAACTAATTCTTTCTGGAAACAATAAAGGCTTAAGAGCCTATCTTACCAAAAGAGCTTCTCCATTGGTCGGCGAAAGTGAATTCGATAAAACATTTGATTTAGCCCAAAACAAATCTGCAGATGAAACCGATAAACAACAAATGGCAACCTGGCGCTCTCAATATGAAGAGTATATCAGAGCAAATAATTTTCGCTACAGAACCGAAGAACAAATAAAGCAAGAGCAAGAGAGAGCAAATGAACTAGAAAGTTTAAACCAGCAAATTAGCGAATTAAAAGAATCTAATAAAAAAACTGCAGAAGAAACAGCTAAAGAAAGAGCTGCATTAGAAGCAATAATAGCTAACCTTCAAGCACAAGTAAGGAGTGCATCAAATATCTCCGAATCTGAACTTGTAAAACAAATAACGGCAGAAAGAGATTCTTTAAAAGCACAACTATCTGCTCTGCAAACAAAATTAAATCAATCAAAAGCGCTGAATGAATCTAACAATAAAGCTAGAGCAGACGCAGTTAGCAAAGAAGCTGAATTAGGAGCAAAGATAAAACCCCTTGAAGCGCAACTACAAAAATTATTAGCAAGGGAGGAAGAGCGGAAAAAAGTAGCTAGGCCTGAGGTTTTAGTTGAGGCGGAACCTGCTGTTTTAGTTGAAGCATTTGTAGTCGGGCAATTAGATGAAGCAGAAGAGCCTGAAGTTTTAGTTCATGCGCAGGTAGTCAAACAATTAGCTGAAGTAGGGCCTCAAGTTTTAGTTGCAAGTAAAGATAATGAAGTTCAAACCGATGTCACAATACCTCCGAAAGATATTAAACCTGAAAAACAAGAAAGAAGACCTAGTAAGGCAGCTACAAAGCTTACAGGAGATAATTCTATAGTTATGACACACACAGGAATACGCACGAATCGAGACAATGCATATAAGCTATATTTGGCGACAGAAGAGACATATGAAAAGGCAGATCAAAACGCTAAAAATAAAACTCAAGCTGCTCAAGCTTTAAATAAGCAAATCAAACAAATAGAACAACAACAACAACAATCTGAAAGATCAACTGAACTATTACAAAAACTAAGAAAAAGAGCTAAAGACGCAATGGCAGAGGCGACACTGGCAAATAACGAAGCTAGCAATATAAAAGAACAATTGGAAAGGGCAAAGAACGAATTAGATGAACAGCAGAAAAATCTTGATAATGTTATAGCTGACACAAGAAAAATAAAGGAGGCAGCGAAAAGAATAGAAGAGGAAGAGAAAATAAAAGCTGCAGAAAAAACAGCTCAAACAAAAGAAAATAATGGCGCTAGTATTGAGGCAGAAAATCCTGCACTACTAAAACCCGAGGGGAAACTTTCCGATACCACCACAGAATCACATCAACAAAAAGAGGTAGAATCCTTTTGTTGATACTATTCATTAAATATACCAACTGGTTGGCGTACAGCTGATGATAAACTTAGCAAAACCCATCAATAATATTTAATTATTTAAACTCAATCTCAATTGTTGATGGTGAATTCTCAAAGCTCACCTCCCCCCTCCGTCATTCACGGTTTCAGATTAGGGCGTTCAAGTTAAGCGTATAGATAATGGCAAGCTCTGCAATCACCACCAAATTCGTCATTCAGGTTCTTATCTTTTTCCCAAAATATTTTAATATTTTGGT
>CAYZBM010000052.1:0-15726 GCA_964476705.1 uncultured Rickettsiales bacterium
ATTTGCTAAATTGGCGGATTTCTCAGGCGTTTACATAAAAGTGTGGGGTACTATGGTGGGAGCTACTAATTCATCTTCTGCTCCAGATGCTAATCCTGGAGCAAGTCAACTTGGCCTAAATATAGGTGGAGGTAATTTTGGTTTAGCCTCGGTGGCAGTAGCGGCAAGCACACTTTCTCCATCTTCTTCATCTTCTCCATCTTCTTCATCTTCTGCTACGCCAAGGAGTGATTCATCTCCCAGTTTAACTCTTAAAGCTTCATCTGCACCATCACAGCAGCAACAACAACCACAATATAGTGCAGCAGCCGCCGCAGCCGCAGCAGCCGCAGTTTCAGCTTCTCAAAGCCAAGCAAGTTCATCACCAAATCCGGCAAGTTCTGCTGTAATGTCAGGTCTTCGTTCTGGTGGGCTTACTACATCCATTCCAGTACTAATAGCTTTATCAAAGGATAGTTCGATAAAATTACCTGAAGATACTTCATTTCATCCAAGTTACCATAAATGGTTTTACAATATCTTAAAAGCGGCAGACTATCAATTTGATCAAGCGGAAGAAGAGCACCATTATAAAATATTGAAATCTAAAAAAGGTTTTAATGCCCTAAATAATGCAATATTACAAAATCAACAAGATTTTTTTACTCAAGATGAATTATTTTCAGAGATAAATAATCAAGAATTTGAACAAATGATAAGATTATTTATTCAAAAAAATGCATCCTATAAAGATGATTTGATAAAATTGCTTACGACTATACATTCTAGTTATTCCGTAACTCAGTCTAACTTAGAAAGGCAATCAACAGGTAGCGGAAATAATAGACAAGCTAGAAAGAAGTCTACTAATCCTAAGCAGTTTTCTTCCGACAGCCAATCTATAAGTACAAATCAAGTTAATATAAGTATAGAGGCAGATAGTTTTAGTGATCAAATTTGGAAGATTTTTATCAATAATTTATCATCTGTATTATTTGAATTTTCAGGTGGATATGACGATATATACCTAACCATAAAAAAAGAACTTAGTAAAACTAGATTTAGAGAATTTGATACTAATAAATCAGGATTATTAAGTGGGATTGATAATAAAGATTTTGTAAAATTTATAAATAATATTAATAAAGAAAATTTTAATGCTTTCAAAGATGTTATTCTGGCTAAAAATGATGCATTATGGGTTATTCATGTGAACGAAACTAAAGATCCTAGATATATGGATACTCCAAATAATATTTCAGGAGTAGGTCAAGTTAGTCGCAAGCGCGATTTAGATGGCTCAGACGATGATAGTAGAAAAAGGCCTGATACTATTTCAGCATCTACGAGAGATATTTCTGCTGCCACATTACAATCTACCTCTACCGCTTCTTCAGTTAGTACTAATATTGAAGGTATTACGGGAGCGTATAGTTTTACAGGGCAAGCAACAGTGCGTAAAGGTGGCGTTGGATCACCCTAATTAATACTAGCTAAAACAGGTAAATGCTTTTCAGGATTTAAGGCTTTTTTGCCTTTTCTGATACTAAAATGTAATTGTGGCAGGCCTACATCGCCTGTTTTGCCAACATAGGCAATGATATCGCCTTTTTTAACGCGGTCATTTTTGCTAACTTTATTATTTTTATTATGAGCGTAAGCAGTTAAATAACCATTATCATGTTTAATCAAGATTAAATTGCCGTAAGCTTTGAGTTGATTGCCGACATATACTACCTGACCATCACCTGCAGCTCTTACTTCTGTGCCTTCTCTAGCTTGGATATTTATTCCATCGTTAAAAAGTCCACCTTCACGCGGTCCAAAACGTGCGACAATTTTCCCTTCTACTGGCCAGATAAAATTATCAACCATGATATCATTTTGTAAGGAAGAGGTTGTTTTTTGCTCTGAGTCAGTTTGATAATTTAAATTAAGCGGTTTGCTACGGGGAACTGGAACCGTATAAGATATGTCTTGTACTTTTGCAGCTTGCCCATCAGTTGATTCTGGATCATTTATATTATTGGGTAAAATTTGTTTTGGCGCATTATCTTTATTTAGGTCTTTATTATTACCTGGGCTATTTTGTTTAAAAATGTCATTATTGTTTTCTAGCGCTTTATTATCTACTCCTAGAGGATCTATATCGTCACTTTCTATACTAGATTCTTTTTTTGGCGAACTTAAGACAAAAGGGCTACCTGTAGGATTATTAATGCTATTATTATTTAATTGCCCCATATCTCTGCTACTACTTACTCCATTATGTGGGAGAATAAGTTTGCTTCCGGCTAATATGTGGTCCGGAGAATTAATATGATTAGCCGTACTTAAATCATTGGCATTTATGCCATAACTTTTAGCAATTGAATATAAAGTATCGCCTTTGCCAACTATATGATATCGCGCATAAGGTAATTTTAATTTACCACCTGGAGTTAAGATATAAGGTTCTTTTAAAGAATTAATTTGAATAAGATCATTTTTATTAGCACCATACTCATCAGCTATGGTACTTAAACTATCGCCTGGTTTTATAGTTACAAAATAAGGAGCATCTAAATCTACTAGATTTTTTTCTGTAACATTATGTGAGCTTATTATTGCCGGATCTTGAGTGCAGCCATAAATGCTGAATAAAACTTGAGCACCTAAGACTATATAACCGATGCGTCTAACCATTTTAAATCCTATATATCTACATAACATATCTAACAATAACCATTAAGCTATGGTATAGTATTTCTTAATTGAAATGAACTAGTATTTATGGATCCTGAACAAAACATAAGAATTGTTATAAGTATATGTTTTTTCAGGATAACCTGTCCCGGATTTATTCCGGGATGTAGCATTATAGAAATGATTGATTTTATTTCTATTTTATATGCAATTAATAGCAAATCAGCGATTTGCTATTAATGTACTATATATTTATTAAGCTATTTTTGCAAGTAGATCTTAAGAATAGCTAATGACTTAAAAGCTGATTTTTTTATTTTTTGGAATATAAAAATCCTCTAGTCTTTAAACTCCAAGATAACTTGGCCGTAGCTGGTATTATCACCTTTATTTAGATGAATCTTTTTTACCACAGCATCACGTTCAGCACTGATAATATTTTCCATTTTCATGGCTTCTAAAATAATTAAATCTTGGCCTTTTTTTACAGCGTCTCCTTCATTAACTAAAATATCAACTACCATTCCTGATATTGGTGCGCAAATTTCTGAAGTATCGGTAAGATCTGAAACTTTCGGCATAAATTTTTCAAGCTCAGCAACTCTTGGGCTTCTAACTGTAACTCTAACTTTAGAGCCGGCATGAGTTAAATTAAAGCCACCAGCAAAATGATCGACCTGCACAAATACCGTTTTGCCGTCAATAGTGCCGTGGAATAAAGAATTACCAATACTCCAAGTGCTTCTAATTACCAACATTTCAGTTTCGTATTTAAGATCATAACCGCCTTGTCTTGGACGCGTATAAAGAGAATAATTCTCGCCATCAATTCCAACTACCCAACGATTACCAATATGTCTTTCTCTGCCTTCTAATTGCCCAGAAGTAGTAGTTGCTCTTTTAGCATCTTCTAAATATATATAAACGCCAACTGCCAGAAATACTTTGGTAGTTTCAGAAGTAAGTTCAGCACCAAAAAAACCTTCAGGATATTCTTCAGCAATAAAATTAGTATTTAAGTTACCGCTGGCAAAACGTTTATGAGCAATTAAAGCTTCCAAAAAGCTAATATTATGTGAAATTCCTCTAATTACATATTCACCCAGGGCAAATTGCATATGTTCAATAGCTGATTGTCTAGTTCGACCGTAAGTTATAAGTTTAGCAATCATAGCATCATAAAACATACTAACTTGACCACCTTCATAAACGCCACTATCTACTCTAACATTATCATTACTTTCAGGTTCTTTATATTCAGATATTCTTCCACTTGAAGGTAAAAATCCTCGAGTTGGGTCTTCTGCATAAATACGAGTTTCAATAGCCCAGCCATTTAACTGAACATTTTCTTGAGTAAGTGGTAATGGTTCGCCGGCGGCTATTCTGATCATTTGTTCAACTAAGTCAATTCCTGTGACCATTTCAGTTACTGGATGTTCTACTTGCAGTCTGGTATTCATCTCAAGGAAATAAAATTCTTTACGACTATTTACAATAAATTCAACTGTTCCTGCTGATTCATATTTTACGGTTTTGGCTAATGAAATACATTGTTTATACATAGCCTTACGCAGCTTATCATTAATAAAAGGCGAGGGAGCCTCTTCAATTACTTTTTGATGATGGCGTTGTATTGAACATTCTCTTTCACCTAAACAAATAATATTTCCATGTTTATCGCCTAAGATCTGAACTTCGATATGTCTTGGTTTTTCAATAAATTTTTCGATAAAGATTCTGCCATCACTAAAACTATTTTTAGCTTCGTTAGTTGCCGATCTGTAAGCTTGCTTTACTTCGTTTTTTGAATAAACAACTCGCATACCTTTACCGCCACCACCAGCTGCGGCTTTTATCATTACTGGAAAGCCAATTTTAGAGGCAATTTTAGTTGCTTCATTTTCATTTTTAATAACCCCAGCGTAACCAGGTACCGTATTTACCCCAGCTTTTTGCGCTATTTTTTTTGATTCAATTTTATCGCCCATTGCTTTTATGGCATTTTCATTAGGACCGATAAAAACAATTTTTTCCTTTTTTAATCTGGCAGCAAATTTAGAATTTTCAGATAAAAAACCATAACCAGGATGCACGGCTTCAGCGCCAGTACTTCTTACTGCCGCAATAATACGGTTAATATCTAAATAACTTTTATTAGCGGGTGACTGCCCAATAAATACCGCTTCATCAGCCATAGTTACATGGCTAGAATTAGTATCTGCTTCTGAATAAACAGCTACAGTTTTGATGCCCATTTTACGAGCTGTTTTAATGATTCTGCAAGCAATTTCGCCACGATTGGCAATAAGAATTTTTTTAAACATATAATTGAGAACTGCAATTTAATAGTTATAAGATTAAAAATTATTAGACATTCTAGATTATAATTTATAGACGACGGCTAATATCAGAAAACGATACAGTTAATTTCTGATATTAACAAAAGTATATAGATTATAAAGGTAAGTTGTCATGTTTTTTCCATGGAGTATCCACTTTTTTATTATCAAGTAGGGTTAAAGCTCTACAAATTCGCCATCTAGTATTTTGCGGTCTAATTACTTCATCAATAAATCCTCTGGCTGCGGCTGCAAAAGGTGAGGCAAATTTTTTGCTATAATCATCAATAAGTTTTTTCATCTTACGTTTATCATTAGCGCTATCTCTAAATAATATTTGTGAAGCCCCCTTTGGTCCCATAACTGCAATTTCGGCATTAGCCCAGGCATAATTAATATCACCTTTAAGATGTTTTGAGTTCATAACTATATAAGCGCCGCCATAAGCTTTGCGAGTAATTACCGTGATTTTAGGCACTGTAGCCTCGGCATAAGCATAAAGTAATTTAGCCCCATGTTTAATAATACCATCATGTTCTTGCGAAACGCCTGGTAAAAATCCTGGAACGTCAACAAAGGTAACTAGTGGAATATTAAAAGCATCACAAAATCTGATAAATCTCGCAGCTTTACATGAAGCATTTATGTCCAAACATCCAGCTAAATGCATGGGCTGATTGGCAACAAAACCAACGGTTCTGCCTTCCATCCGGCCAAAACCAGTAATAATATTTTTGGCATAATTAGGTTTTAATTCAAAAAAATCACCTTCATCAACTATACGGTTGATCAGCTCATACATATTATAAGGTTTATTAGGATTTTCAGGAACTAAAGTATTTAAAGATAAATCTAAACGGTCAGCATAATCTGGAGTATAACGTTTAGGGATTTCTTGTCTATTGGATGACGGTAAAAAGTTAAATAATCTTCGGGTTTGTAATAAAGTTTCAATATCGTTATCAAAACTTAAATCCGAGACCCCAGTTTTATTAGTATGAATTTTAGCGCCGCCAAGTTCATCCCTAGATACTTCTTCGTGGGTTACAGTTTTTACAACTTCAGGCCCAGTTACAAACATATAAGAAGAATTTTTGACCATAAAAATAAAGTCAGTAAGGGCTGGTGAATATACAGCTCCTCCAGCACATGGTCCCATAATTAAAGATATTTGTGGAATTACTCCGGAAGACGCAACATTACGTTGGAATATTTCGCCATAACCACCCAGCGAGTTAACTCCTTCTTGAATACGCGCACCCCCTGAATCATTAATCCCAATAATTGGCGCTCCAACTTTGATGGCCATATCTTGAATCCGGCAAATTTTTTCGGCATTAGTTTCACTTAACGAACCACCAAGCACAGTAAAATCTTGCGAATAAACAAATACCAAGCGGCCATTAATAGTGCCGTGCCCAGTAATCACACCATCACCTGGAGTTTTCTCTTTCTCCATATTAAAGTCATTACAGCGATGTTCGACATACATTCCGTATTCTTCAAAAGAATCAGGATCAAGTAAGACTTCTAGTCTTTCCCTTGCGGTTAATTTGCCTTTACTATGCTGCGCATCAATTCTTTTTTGTCCGCCACCTAATTGGGCTTCTTTACGTTTTTGCTCTAATAACTCAACGACATCTGCTTTCATATATGTTTTACACTTTGAATTGCTAAATAGTTACTTAGAATTATAGTAGATTAAGAAATGATTGACTATAAAATACATAATACAACTATCATTTCTATAATGCTACATCCCGGAATAAATCCGGGACAGGTTATCCTGAAAAAACATATTATTATAACAAAAATATATATTACATTTTATGTTTTATTCAGGATCCATAAATATATTCGTCTTAAATAAGAAATACTATATTATATACCCTATCTCTCCCCAAAGTAGCAAAACTTGGAACAGCATTCAACATAAATTAGCTGATTATATATTTATCACTAAATAAATGGCTTAAAACTTAAGATATTTAGGATTTTTTCTTGTCATAAGAAAATTAAGTTGTTAATTGTTCTAAATATATTTGGTTAATGAATTATAATTTAAGTGAAATTGTTATGTTAGTGCCTGCAGAGCTAAAGCGAAATTTAAATGCGTTATTAAAAACCTTATCTAAAAGTGCAGATCCTAAATCAGCTAAAGGTATGGCAGGATCTGAATCGCTTCAGCAATTATTAAACCTTATGAATTTTTTGCATAAAGGGACAGTAAGAATGAATGTTTCTAATGCTGCAGTTGCAGATTCAGCTCTAGATAGCAGGAAAAAAGAAAAATCTCCAGATGAAATAGAAAAGGAGCAGTTTTCTGAAGACTTTTCTAAATTTAGCCCAGAAAAACTAGATGAAATAAATGATTTTGGTATGGTTTTAACTAGAGTAGAAAATTTTGTATCATCATCTATAGTACAAATTCTTTGTTCTGATCAAGAGATAGTTGAGCCAGCAGATGCTATTATCAAATATTCTAAGGGTAAAGCAGACTATCAGTCAGAAATTCTTATTTTTTTAAATGCAGCTTTGTTGCTTAATAAATTGGATATTTATATCCGAGATAGTGATAAGAGTAAGAGTTTTAAAATTTTAGGACCTATAATTATAGATTTGTCTACCCAGTTATTACAATTTATATCACCGGAAAATATTGCTAAATATAAAATTCCTAGAGTAATAAAAAATAATATACTAGAAAAAACCCAAAGCGGCTTATCCTATATGATGAGTAAAAAAGAGTTTGGTGTAAAAGATTCTGATATAAAAGCAGTACTAGAACTTAGAGATAAGGTAATAATAAACGGGGCTAAAGAACTTGAACAGCTTTGTTTTCTTATGCTTAGTTCAATAGCGGAATATGAATTATCTACTAAAAAGACTACTAACTCAGTTGTAAATGCAGGTGATGATTCTAAAATAGAAATATTTAAAAGAATATTAAAACAATATTCAGCTAAATTAGAAAGTGAAGAATATAAAAAATTTAACCAATATCAAAAATTTATTTTATGTAATAAATTTTTACAATATGTGGTTTTTCCGGCTTTACAAACTATCGCTGAATTAGAAATAACTAAAGCAAATAAGACTGCTGATTTTTTAGCAGAATTTTTTGGAGAAAGTTCGGTTTACATCAAATTATGTCAAGAAATTAAGGAAGCAATAAAAAGATTTGAATCATTATATGGGTTTACTCAAACCTGTAATGATATAGAGCAGCTTTGTCAATATTATGCTGTACAAATGGGATTTAAGGATAATAATAAAAACTTTGTAGATAGTAATGTTTTATGCCTTATAACTTACTTAGGATTTGATAAATTAGCGGCTAAAATAGCTAAAAGGTTAGAGGAAATACCATTAAATGAAGAAATTCCTCAATTTAAAATAGAATTTGCTAGAATATGGCATGAATTTAGCCAAAATTTGCAAAGTAATAAAGTTGATATACAAGATATGGTAGCTAAAATTGAACCTATGAGAACCAAATATCAAGAATCTGCCCAAAAAGAATTAGAAGAGCAGCAAAAAGCAGTAAAAGAAAAACAAGAAGAGTTAGAAAGACAGCGCTTAAATAAAGTATCGAACTTAGAACAAAATGTAGTTCAAGCTGCAAACCAAGCTAAAGACTTAATAGAACAAGAAACTGCGGAACAAGTTAGGGTTAGATTATTAGAAGAGGCACAGCAACAAAGAAACTTAGCTGAACAAAAAAAACAAGAAGAGGAAATACAAAAAAAACTTGACGAAAGAAGCCAGAAAGAAAAAGATAAAGATGCAGCCCGAGCTCAAGCAAGAGCCGCTGATCATACTTATGGTTTAAGTGCTCAGGAAGTAGCAAGTCAGGGAAATTCTCGTTATGAGCCAGAGTCTGCGGCCAGAATATTTTTAGATAAAGTTAGAGCTCCTATAGATTTAAATATTTTTCTTACTAAAGATCATATATTTAGCGGGCATAAAAAAACTAAAGAAGGTAAATATACTTTATCCACTAAAAACATTAAAATATTTAATGCAGATAAAGCCCAAGATTATTTTGGTGATTTAGATAATGAAGCAAGTCAAATAAAAGAAAAACTACCAGCAATTGAGGCGGCATTATTTTCTGAAGATTATCATTATGCGGTTTATCAGCAAATTTCTAAATTGCTAGAAGGACTAAGTAAAAATGAGAATAAAAATATATCTCATTTAGTAAGAGTTAATTATGCCAAAAACATTATAGAATATGCAGAAAAATATTATGAATTATGCAGAAGTGGTATAGAAGATAAACAACTATATTTTGTACCAAAAATGCTTGCAGAATTAAAGCAAATTAAAGATCAGATAGAAAGTTTGCAAAAAGAAATAATTCATAAAGCTAGAATTTCTTACGGGATAGAATTTAAAAAATCACAAGCTGCAAAAGAAGCGGCCAAAGCAGCTAGAGAAGCTAAGGCTCAAGTAGCAAAAGCAGCAGTAGGTGAAGATTTAACAGATGCTAAAAATCCAGATGTTAATCCACAAGATCAAATCCCTAAAACTCGACATATTAAAACAGAAGAATTAGTATTTTTTAATAGCGAATTAGCAGAACTAGAGCAGAAAGTTGGTGTTAGAAGAGGTGATAGGGTAGATCTTAGAGGTGAAGTGGTAAAAGAATATAATGGAGCTGGCCTAACTCAAGATTCCCCCCCTTTGTTACAACAAGGGCAACCAGCTGCTTCTGCATCGGCGGGATTTATGCTTCAATCTCAATCAGCATCATATCCAGATTCGCCTTCTTCTACATTGTTTACAAGAGGCAAAGTGGTTATAGGAGGTAATGTTGTATATGAGGTGGATGAAGGGCTTGGTGGAGGGCTGGTTTTTACCGCTGTAGGGAATATTAATCAGACAAGAGGGTAATAAATAAAATAAAAAGTAAAAATTTAAAAGGGGTGAATTTTTAATTTTAAGTAGTAAAGAGAGATAGATTATGAAATTACCTAGAAAATTACTTGATGCTGTAAAAATATTTAGGTTAATATTAGTTAAAGATATAAGTACTAATAATTTTGATGAACAAAAAACATTAGAAGAGTTACAATCTTATCTGGAGCGAAAATATCCAGAAATTATTGCACATAAAAAATCTAAAAATCCTAATTATGAGGATTGTGGTCAAGGAGTGCCTTTAGCTACATATTTAGACAATATGACTACAGCAGATAAGGACAAAGGAAGTGATCCTAAACATATTAAGTTTTTAGCAAGATTGAACGAACAAAGTGAGGAGCAATATAATCAATATAGTTTGTTACATAAATTAATAAGCTATTTAAATATTTTTAGAATAACAAAGTTCGACAAATACATAAGTAAGGATGTTTCAGAAAAATTTCTAGAACTAGCTTTGGTTTTATTCGATAATTCTAAAAATGATAGGCAATCTGATAAAAAAGATAGTAAATCTGAAAAAGCTAGCATAGATAATCTTTTAGTTATTGATTCGTTACGTTTGTTATTGGCCTTAAGTATTTTCTTTTTCTTATTTAAAGAAGAATCTAAATCTAAAGATATAGTTCCACAAGAAAAAGATCAATCAAAAAGAAATTCAACTAAACCAGACCAATCATCAGACCTTATAGCTAATACTAAGAGTATAGTTTTTAATTTGTTAGAATTTTTATTGCAAAAATATACTTATTACAAAGATGAAGAAAAAACTGAGCATGAATATTCGTTATGTTTGATGAATTATTTAGATGATATATTTGAAAAATTTTCTAAATTTAATAAAAATGATTCGAAGTTAAAAGGTTTAGCTAGATTACAAGAAGATCAACATAAAAAAATAATGAATGCTATGCCAGATCTAGCTCTTACTGTGAAGTTAGATGATATGATGGACATATGTAAAAATTTAGAATTAAGCAAGGCAAAGGATTTAGAAAAATTTGAAGGGTTTGTTTTAGATAATGATGAGTTACTTCCATTTTGTATAGATAGACAAA
Source organism: uncultured Rickettsiales bacterium (assembly GCA_964476705.1). Classification (GTDB taxonomy): domain Bacteria; phylum Pseudomonadota; class Alphaproteobacteria; order Rickettsiales; family UBA6187; genus CAYZBM01. The sequence goes on from CAYZBM010000052.1 coordinate 10,994, forward strand.
AAATTATTGCTTTTGCAGCTTTTAAATATTACTCATTTCCGTTCGTGAATCTAGTAATAATAAATAACGATTTAATAACGTTAGAAAGGTTTAAAGCTATATTATCTAATCAATTTTTAACTCTATTAGAGATACTAAAAAAATCAGATCGCAATAGCACAAAAGAAATTAAATTTTCACAGTATAGTTATTATATAAATGATAAGTTACCTGAAGAAATATTAGCTATATTCAAAAAAATAGATGACGCAATTCAAGAGAAAGCAACAGATGAAGAGATTCCAGCTTACCAAGAAATAATCAAAGACGTGTGGGGAAAAGTTTTTGCTGTATTTGAAAGTATGGATATATTATCACCTGAAGCTAAAGAACAAGCTACTGATGATTATACAAATTATAAAAAATCATTAGAGCCTGAAGAAAAGTTAGAGGCAATAGCAGGTGGTAGTTCTGTAGTAGATACTTCATTCACTTCTGCGGAAGCTGAAGCTAGTACCGCAGCTTTGTCTGCTACAGCTACTACTAAACCAGTAGAAACATCTGCTACTGCAGCTTCTGCTGCTGCAGTTACTACTACAGATGCTAAACCATCAGATGTAACTACAACAAATACTGTTGCAGCTTCGGCAGCTAAACCACTAGCTGCTCCTGTATCTTCTTCTGCGGCGGCTCAACTAGTAGAAACATCTGCTAATGTAGCTGCGTCTACTGGAGCTACTAAAAGGACTGCTAAAAGAGTTACTAAAGAAGCTTCATCTACTACAGTGGTTGCTACGGTTACTCCTACATCTTTATCTACTTCTGCAAGTGCTGTTACTATAGCTAGCAAACAAGGAGAATCTACATCCGTATCTTCTTCTGCGGCGGCTCAACTAGTAGAAACATCTGCTAACGTAGCTGTGTCTACTGGAGCTACTAAAAGGATTGCTAAAAGGACTGCTAAAAGAGTTACTAAAGAAGCTTCATCTACTACAGTGGTTGCTACGGTTACTCCTACATCTTTATCTACTTCTGCAAGTGCTGTTACTATAGCTAGCAAACAAGGAGAATCTACATCCGTATCTTCTTCTGTGGCGGCTCAACTAGTAGAAACATCTGCTAACGTAGCTGCGTCTACTGGAGCTACTAAAAGGACTACTAAAAGAGTTACTAAAGAAGCTTCGTCTACTACAGTGGCAGCTATAGTTACTCCTGTGGCTTCTGGAATAATAGCTACTCCTCCATCTTCTTCTACTCTTGAGGCTGCTAAAGCAACATCTACCTTTGCTATATCTAGCAAACAAGAAGCATCTGCCACTTCATCTTCTTCTGTGTCTGCTAAAACAATGGGATATGCTACGGTAGCTTCGTCTACTCCAGCTGTTACTATAAGAACTACTAAAAAAGTAGTTAAATCAGCAGCTTCGTCTTCTACTTATACTGCATCTTTGTCTACTACTACAGTTAATAAAACAGCAGATACAACAAAAACTTCAGTTGCTACTACAGCAGCTACTAAGCCAGCTTTAGCAGCTAAAAAAGATGCTACTAATGCAGCTTCATCTACTCAAGTAGCTACTGCTACAGCTACTAAAGAGACGTCATCTTTATCTTTTTCTGCGGCTGCTACAAAAACTTCATACGCTTCAGTGGTTACTACTAAATCAACTAATAGGCCTGCTTCGTCTTCTACAACAAATACTGCGGTAGCTAAACCATTCGCTACTCCTGCATCTTCTTCTGCTGCAGAGGTTCAACCAGTAAAAACATCTGCTACTGCAGCTGCTACACCAACGGCTGCTCTTGCATCTTCATCTATTTCTCCAGGTGCTCCAATAGTTCCTACTACATCTTCTTCTGCTACAAGTTCTAAAGTATCGTCTGATGAACCATCTTCCTCTACTACAACAGTTACTACTACTACAGCAGCTACTACTATATCTAGCGAACAAGAAGAAGCACCTTTATCTTCTTCTTCTTCTTCTTCTTCTGCTGCAGAGGTTCAACCAGTAAAAACATCTGCTACTGAAGCTGCTACACTAACGGCTGCTCTTGCATCTTCATCTATTTCTCCAGTTGCTCCAATAGTTCCTACTACATCTTCTTCTGCTACAAGTTCTAAAGTATCGTCTGATGAACCATCTTCCTCTACTACAACAGTTACTACTACTACAGCAGATACTACTATATCTAGCGAACAAAAAACATCTGCCGATTCATCTTTTTATACCGCAGATTTATCTACTACATCTGTTGCTACAGATTCTAAAACGCTATCTACGGAACAAAATAGTAATCAAACAGATCCAAATCCAGCAGATCGCAGAGAGGAACCTATAAAATATAAGGATTATACAATTCCTAAAGAATGTCATGTGTACAGACAGCATTTTCCTGATCAAAATAGATATTTGCTATCTACAGAAGATTTTGGAGAATTGCAGACAGTTAATATTTATTATCATAGTCTTGATGATGAACTAAAATTTCAAACTAAAAATTGGTCTTTCTACGTAAAAATTTCAGATATTTTTACGGGTCATCTAGAAGAAAGTTCATTATATATGTTTGTACTTGCCCATACTAATTTAGAAAGCAGGCATTATGATTTCTATACGGATAATTACCCTAAAGTTAATAATATAAGTAATACTCCTCATAATTTTGGTCCGCATGTTCCGCCTCCTGCTGCTACCAAACCAGCTGCACCTTTTTTAAAAGATGACCAAGTTGTGCAGTTATATAAAAATCCTAAATATAATCTAGAAATTAATTATAATGAGGAATCAAAATCATTAAATATTAAAGGGCTAGATGTAAATGATCAGGTAAAAGAACTTAAAGATATTAAGTTTACAGATGCTAATGATATCATTAATGAGTTACAGGAATATAGTCAGTTATTCTCTAAATTTAGGGTAGATACAAAAATTTTAACTCAATTAAAAGACAAATTGATAGTACTTAAAATACCAAATTTAGATCTAGAAAATTTGGTTAAAATAGATGATGAATCTGAAAAAAAATTATTTAAAAATATATTAAATAGCTTAGTTCAAAACTTAGCTTTTAAAAATCAAACCAGTTCAGAGCAAGTAGAGTCAACTAATACTTCAACAAGTACAAGTGAAACTGAATTAGCTGCGGCTCAAGAAGATTTGTTTACTAATATATCTTCATCTACACCAGGAGGGGCTATTACTGCATTTGCCGAACAAGTTGCATCTTCAGCTACATCAGATACTAACTCTAAAACTTTTAAGTTTGATCCGGAAGCTGAGGCATTTGTTTCTTCTGATTTCAACAATACACTAAATATACCAACTCAGCCTAATCCTTATACTAATCATACAAACAATATTTCAAATATAACAGCTAGTGGTTATATAGCAAATGCTTCATATTCTGCAACTAATGTTGCTGCAGCTACGGCAGCCAGCAAAGCTAATGATGCGGCTACATCAGATAATGCTTTTAATTCTAATCCATTGGGTAGATTTCAACCTGCTAGTTACACTATGAATAATAGTAGATTTGGACAGCAATCTTTTCAAGATTTTAATCAACAAAATGAAAATTCAAGAATGGTTGCGATGCCGGGATTTAATCCTAGATATAATCCATTATATCAAGGTCATCAGACAGCTTATCCTGGGCCTACAAATCAATCCAGACATTATCCACATGGTATTGGCTATGCTCGTCCTTCTATGAATAATTCTGGGAATCATGGTATTAGAGCAGCTCAAGTTGGAAATAAAAATAGACATCGACCTTCAGCTCAACCTGATTTAGTCCAAGTTCAAACTCTGCCTGTGCCTCCTGCTCCAGCTCGACCTGAACCTTTAGCGCAAACTCAAGCTCAGGATCAATCTATACCTCAAGCCCGGCCTGTACCTAAACCTAGACCTAAACCTGCTATTAAAGCTCAACCTGAACCTTTAGCCCAAACTCAAGCTCAGGATCAATCTATATTTCAAGCCCGGCCTGTACCTGAACCTGCTGATCAAGTTCAAGCTGTACCTCCAGCTCCTGAATCAGCTCGACCTGTATCTAGACCGAGAACTATACCTGTACCTGTGCCTACAGCTCCTTATCTAGTTCAAGATGTACCTATAGCTCAAGCTCAACCAGAACCTTTAGCACAAACTCAAGCTCAAACCCCGGTCCAAGTTAACGTTCAAGTTCAAATTCTGCCCCAACCGGATGTCGGAGGTCATACTACTAATATGCCCAGAACAAATATTACTGAAGTGAGTATTGGAAATGTTAAGGTTACGATTACGATTAATTATTAGATAAACTCTAAAATAATAAAAGGCTCTTTGTTGATCTAATATAAATATAGTAGATCAAGAAATAATTTACCTCTAATCAATAATTATTAAATTATTTCTATGATGCTACATATCCTGAAAAAACATATACTTATAATACTATTTATGTTTTGCTGAAGGATCCATAATATAGGTTATTTCAATCATGAAATACTATAGAATTAATTTTAAAAATAGTTAGATAATATTATGATATTTAATAAAGAATTAAAAGAACTTATAAAAGCAATTAAGAAAACATCTGTTGTTGGTGAAAGACTTCATGATCTTAAAGATATTCGTGAAAGAGTAGATATTTTAATTTATGGCCCTTCAGGAAAAAAAGATGATAATGAAAATGCAGGTCCAGCTGACGCAGGTCTAGCTGACGCAGGTCTAGCTGACGCAGGTCTAGCTGACGCAGGTCTAGCTGACGCA
>CAYZBM010000053.1:0-15346 GCA_964476705.1 uncultured Rickettsiales bacterium
ATTGGCGCAATAGGTTCTTTCATTAAGAATTAGATTAAGTGGCCTGAACGGTTACCCATTTATTAATATATTAGTAAATTAAAAATCAGTACCCTTTACATTATACACCGCACCCTCTCAAAGGAAAGTTAATTAATTAATAAAATGAATTTACTATATATCAATATGTTATACGAATAAACCATTAGCATCAGGTGGCCTTAGATGAGTTAATTCTGGCTTCTTACTATTTATACAATAATTCTTTCCATGCATTACCACCTTTACTGGTACTTTGGTATATTCTCTGATAATTGCTTTAATTACATCTAAAGATATCAAATTTTCTTCCATCTCATTAAGAATAATTTCTACTATTTTTATATTAGAAATTTCAAGTAATTTTAGCGCAGAGAGAGCATCAGAGATAGAGCCTAAATAATTACCTACAACTAAAATTACCTCCAAATTTAAATCTTTAATTAAATCAAGATTATTATAGCGATAAGCCAAGGGGCTCATTATTCCTCCAGCCGTTTCAATTAAAATATATTCATATTCTTCTCTGGATTGATTTATAAATTTAATTACTTCTTGAGGATCAATTATTTTGCCTTCGGCCTTAGCCGCCATGTTAACTGCAAGTGGTAACTTATATCTAAACGGAGAAATTTTTTCTATATTCTCATTGTTATATTCTAAATTTTGGGCTTTGAGTATAAGAGAGACATCATTCTCTTGGAGCCTATCAAAACCAGTTATGATGGGCTTTAAACTCAAAACTTTTTTATTTTCTTTGAGTAGGCTTTTTGTAAGTAAACAAGTAATGTAAGTTTTTCCTACTCCAGTATTAGGAGCTACAATCAGATATTTTTTTTGCATAATATACTATATAATCTATAAGATTTTATGAAAAATGGCGCTTAGAACCAGTAGCAATACTTAAAATTAATAATAATAAGAATACGCCAATTTCGGTAACTACTATTGCAGGGCTAGTTTCGAGCGCAAATTTAAGATGTAAAAATATACCAACAACTACAGAAATAGCTGCAATAATCACCGCATAAATTGCCATGCTTTCCGGATTTTTAGCAAATTGCCGGCTACTGGCCGCCGGGATTATCAAAGTTGAAGTAATAAGTAACATTCCCACAATATTAATAGATACAGCCACTACCACCGCCATAAGTAACATCAGCATTATATTCAGCATAAAAATATTTACGCCCTCAGCCTTAGCGCAATCTTCACCAATAACCATTAAGATTAAATCTTGCCAAAAATAAATAAGTAATGATAAAACAATAATTATACTAACTCCAATCCAGACAATATCCAGCTCTTTAATGGTCATAATATCGCCAAATAAGAAACTATGAATATCCAAATGACTATCTTCGTCTCCAGCATGTTTATTCCCGCCAATTATTCCTAAAACTATCATTCCTAAAGATAAGCCGCCATGGGCTAATATTCCAAGTAAAGTATCGGTAGCTAAAAACTTTTTAGTTTGTAACCAAACCAGTAAAACTGCAAATAAACAACAAGTTATAAGTATAGCTACATGCTGATTAATTCCAAAAATCATTCCCATAGCTATCCCAAGTAAGCCACTATGCGCTAAAGAATCACCAAAATAAGCCATACGTCGCCATACGGCAAAACAGCCTAAGGGACCCACTAAAATTGCAATACCAACCCCGCCAAGAAGTGCTAAAATTGTGCTTTGATCTATGTTCATTATTTATTTCCTATTATATTTTTTTATTTATTTTTGCAAAGTTTGGCAACCATCATGTGTATGTTGATGATTATGAGTATGTTGATACACAGCCATCATTTTGGACATATCTTCGCCAAACATAGAAATAAATTTAGGATCTTTTGCCACCATCTCAGGTTTGCCCGAACAACATATATGGTGAAATAAACAAACTACCTTCTGACTTGAAGCCATAACCAAATGTAAGTCATGCGAAACCATAACAATACTACAGGCATATTCTAAATAGATTTCATTTATTAGTTTGTAAAAAGCCATTTGACTTGAGACATCCATATTTTGCGCCGGTTCATCCAAAATTAAAATATCTGGCGAATTAAGTAGGCTCCTGGCTAATAAAACTCGTTGTAATTCACCAGGAGATAAATTACTTAAATTCGCATTCATTAAATTTTCTATGTTAGTATTTTTTAAAATTTCCGCTAATTTTTTTGGCTCTATTTGTTTTTTTAAGCTTAAAAATCTTTTAACCGTGATTGGCAAGGTAAGTGGCGGGATAATTCGTTGCGGCACATAACCAACTTTTAATTTTTTATTTTTATTTATTATCCCGGAAGTTGGTATAACTAAACCCATCATAACTTTAAGCAGCAATGATTTCCCCGCACCATTTGGTCCAATAATGGTAATAAAATCATTTTTTTTAATATCGAGAGAAATATTATCTAAAATAACTTTATCATCATATTTAAGATAAATATTATTTAAGGAAATTAGATTTTCCTCTTTTAGATTTTTTATATCTACTTTTTTATCTTCCATCTTTATACCATTTTTTCGCGTAATTTATTTACTGCATTAATTACCATATTTGCAGCTTCTCTAATTTCCTCTTCAGTAGTGGGCTTGCCAATACTAAATCTTAAAGAAGATTTGGCTCGCTGCTGGTCATATCCTAAGGCTTTTATAACATAAGAGCTTTCTGCTGTGCCCGATGCACAAGCTGAACTTGAACTTATAGCCAAACCTTTTATTTCAGAAATTAATTTATCGCTTTTAATACCAGAGAAGCTAATGTTTAAATTACCAGAAATTCTGGTAATTTCTGACCCATTTAAATAAATATCCGGCAAATTATTTTTAAGTAAATTATAAAATAATTCTTTTTTTACTAAAGTTTCTTTTTGTTCAACTAACATTTCATCATTAGATATCTCGGAAGCTTTACCAAGACCTACAATTAACTCAGTTGCTAATGTTCCAGATCTTAAACCTAGTTCTTGTCCGCCACCATGTAATAATGGCATTAATCTTATGGCAGGACTATTTCTAATATATAAAGCTCCTATTCCTTTTGGCCCATAAATTTTATGCCCTGATATACTTAAAAGGTCAGCACCAATTTCATTGACATTAATTGCTATTTTACCAAAAGCTTGCGCTATATCACTATGAAAAAAAACTTGGGCATCTTTACAAATTTTCCCGATATTTCTTAAATCTTGAATAACTCCAATTTCATTATTCACAGCCATAATAGAAACTAATAAGGTATTTTCAGTAATGGCATTTTTGAGCTCATTTAGGTCAATAATACCATCTGTCGATACTTTTAAATAAGTTAAATTAAAACCTTGTTTTTCGAGATATTTGCAAGTTTCGATAATCGATTTATGTTCAGTTATACAAGTAATTATATGATTTTTTTTCTGTCCATAAAAATTAGCCGTGCCTATAAGAGCTAAATTATTAGACTCAGTTGCACCAGAGGTGAAAATTATTTCGCTATCTTTAGCATTGATAACTTTAGCTATGCGTGCGCGGGCAAGATCAGTTGCAGCTTCAGACTCCCAACCATAAACATGTTCTTTAGAATTAGCATTACCAAATTTTTCACTAAAATATGGCAGCATTTCATCTAGCACTCTTTTATCTACTGGAGTGGTGGATTGATAATCTAAATAGATAGGTCTTTTTTTCACTTTATATTTTTTCTTTTTTATTATTATTTATTTAATCGCTTATATAAATTTCCCCAAACTTCTATAAATCTAACAACTTCATCTAAAGTATTATTTACACCTAAACTAACTCTAATCGCATTTTTAGCTAAATTTTCTTCTATGCCCATACTCTTAAGCACATGCGAGGTGGTAATTTTACCTGATGAGCAAGCAGAGCCAGTACTTATGGCTATATTATTTAAATCAAAATCAATTAATTGCGTTTCACCACTAACATTAGGCATTAAAATACAACTAGTGTTTGGTAAGCGCAAAACTTGGCTAGCACAAATTATCGTTTGACTAGTAATTTGCAAAATTGCCGTTTCGAGCTCACCTCGCAATTTCTCTAAGAATATATTTTTTTCATTTTTTAAATTAGTTATAGCAGCACCCCATCCAGCTATGGCTAAAACATTTTCGGTTCCTGCGCGATAATTTTTTTCTTGTGCACCACCTTCTATAATACTTTCAAGTTTTACATTTTTATTAAAAATTAAAGCTGCCACTCCTACAGGACCGCCCATTTTGTGAGCTGATATAGTTATTAGATCCAGCCCCAAATCTAATATATCCAACTGAATTTTGCCTAAGGCCTGCACCGCATCGCTATGAACTAAAGCTTTATATTTTTTAGCAATTTTTACTATTTCTTTTAGTGGTTCAATAACTCCAGTTTCATTATTAGCTAACATCACGGAGACTAATAATTTTTCATTCCCTAAATTAAATTCATTATGTAAAACTTTATCTAACTCTTCCAGGTTAACTAAACCATTTTTATCCACAGAGATATGCACCATATCAATATGCGAATTATTTAAAATCGAAGGATGCTCAATATTAGAGGTAATTATTTTATAGCCTGACAAGCCTTTAAGCGCTAAATTATTGCTTTCTGTACCTGAGGCCGTAAATACCAACCGCATATTACTGGCATTTAATTTTTCTAAGATTTTTTTACGTACTTCTTCAACTATATTTCTCGCTCGACGACCAAAACTATGTAGGGAAGAGGGATTTAATGGCTCTTTCATCAAACCCCTCATGCAAACAACCACCTCTGGTTGCAAATAGGTCGTAGCATTATTATCAAAATATATTTTTGCGGTGTTTTTCATTTTATCTTTTTTCTAAATTATCTAAACGCGCTTTTAATAACTCTACTTCTTTACTTAATTTTTCAAGGTCCCGTCTATTAGGATCAACTAATGTTCCACTCTCGGCCCCATAAGGAGCAAATTCTTCTTTATTATCGAGATTCTCATCTACTTTATATTTAGTTCTCCTGGCCGGAATTCCAACCATAGTTTGATGCGCGTCAACATCTTTAACTACTACCGCATTAGAACCTATTTTTGCTCCTTTGCCAATAGAAATCGGGCCTAAAAGCTGAGCGCCAGAACCAATTATCACATCATCTCCTACTTGCGGATGACGAACATGATTTCTCTCCAACGAAGTTCCTCCTAAAGTTACCCCATGATATATAGTCACATTATCACCAACAGTTGCGGTTTCACCAATAACCACCCCCATCCCATGATCGATAAATAATTTTCGCCCAATATTGGCCCCAGGATGAATTTCAATCCCAGTAAAAAATCTGCCCATATGCGAGATAAATCTAGCTAATAACCGCCATTTCTTTCGCCATAAATAATTAGATAGCCTATAAAATAACACCGCATGAAGACCTGGATAGCATAAAATTATTTCAAGCCTAGATTTAGCCGCAGGATCCCGCATAAAAAAGGAATCTATATCTTCAAACATTTTATTAAACATAAATTTCTCCTTATATTACCGAGGCTATTTCATTTTTCTAATATTTTTTAATATATTGAGGCTTAAATTTCTTGCTTTTTTGTAAAATATGCATATTATCCCGGGTCTACATAATATTTATTATGCGCAATATAATACATTATCTACTATCAAAATAGTAGTTTATACAGATTTTTATATAAAACTTAAAGGATAATACGAATGGCAGAAGTTATTTTTAATGGTCCAGAAGGAAGATTAGAAGGTAGATATCACATAAGTACTAATAGTAGCGCCCCTGTTGCCCTAGTTTTGCATCCTCATCCACTTTATGGTGGAACCATGAATAATAAGGTTGCCTATAATATTTATCATAGTTTTGCCCGCAATGGTTTTTCTGTATTACGCTTTAATTTTCGTGGCGTAGGTAGATCTCAAGGCAAATTCGACAATGGTATTGGCGAATTAAATGATGCAGCTGCAGCTCTTGATTGGCTACAGTTACAAAATCCTAATGCCTCTTCTTACTGGATGGGTGGATTTTCTTTTGGTTCATGGATTGGCATGCAATTATTAATGCGCCGTCCTGAAATCCAAGGTTTTATGGCAGTTTCTCCACCTACCAATTCTTATGATTTTAATTTCCTATCTCCTTGCCCAGCTTCCGGATTAATTGTCCAAGGAAACCAAGATAGTATAGTTATTGAAGCAGATGTGGCAAAATTAGTTGAAAAACTAGGAAAGCAAAAAAATACTGAAATAGAATATCAAGTAGTAATGGGTGCCGATCATTTTTTCAGAAATAGAATCGATGAACTTAATTTACACTTAGACAATTATGTTAAAAAACGGATTAGAAACGACGCAAGTAAACCGCGCAAAGTTAAACCTGATAGAAGACGTAGACAACAATCGCCTTCGGATTTATAAGATATTTAAATTAATAATAATGTTGCCTATAAATGCTATAGGCAACATAAGGTGCTATGTTCTAAGTTTACAATTACCCTTATTGCGAGCAATAGCCTGAGCCATGTCGGTTACTTTAAGTAAACTACTCGGATCTGATTTTTCATCTTCAACAACTCGACCAATCACATCACATGTCCTTATTTTTTCTGCTCTTGCAAACTCTTCTGCTGCCTGCATAACATATGATAATGCTTGAAGATTATGACAATATGGCAATTTTCCTCCGTCAGTTTCAGCCATAGCTCCTGGGAAAGTTATTTTAGCATCTATAGCCTCTACTACACTAAGTAATGTAGAAGGCAGCCCTGCCATGGCATTTAATATTTCTTTTCCTAACAATCCCGTAGAAGTTTCGTTTACTTCATAACTTATAATTTTTCTAAGCCAACTACCTATTCTATGAAAAACAGTTCCTAATTCTCCATTCCCTTGAGATGAAGTAGGAGATGCCGTTGAAGCTTGAGCAGCCCCAGTTGTTAATTCCGTTAGCATATCATATTCCGTTTAAATATTATTTTTAATTTACTAATTTGATTTGGTAAGATTTAGCATAGAGGAAATTTCAAGAAAGAGAAAGTAAATTATTTAATTAATTAGATATCTATTTATTTAACCAAGCTTCTAATTCGCATTTTATCTTAAAGTTATAACTCCGCCAACTGTGGGAGTTTTACAGCCGGTAGTTGTAGGAAAACTAATAGGCAAGTTTTTTAATGTTCTTACTGCTAAATAAGCAAAGGCTTCCGCTTCAATAGCATCGCCATTTACTCCTATACTATCTATGCTTGCAACTTTTATCCCAGATTTTTGCTTATTTAATTCTGCTTCTAATAATTCAAGCATAAATTTATTATACCTACCACCACCCGTAATTAACCAAGTTTTTGGAAGTGAGGGCAAAAACTTTATACTCTCTAATAAAGAATAAACCGTAAAGGCAGTAAGCGTTGCCGCCGCATCTGCTAATGAAAGCGAATTTAATAAGTCATTTTTAAATTCATTACGATCAAGAGATTTGGGCGGTAATTTTTTAAAATAAGGAGATGAAAGTAATTTATCGAGTACCAGAAAATCTATGCTTCCACTTCTTGCAATAGCGCCATCTTTATCATAATCGCCTTGATTATGCTGATAGATCAAATCATCTATTAAGGCATTGCCTGGACCGGTATCAAAAGCTAATAGATTCTCGCCGGTATCCAAATTAACATTTTCACCGATAAAGGTAACATTAGCAACTCCACCAATATTAACTATTATTGCAGGCTTAGGCAGATTTTTGGCTAAAATTTGATGATAAATAGGAACTAAAGGAGCACCTTGACCACCATTTTTGATGTCATTATTTCTAAAATCATTAACTACAGAAATTGTAGTTAAATCCGCCAATAATTTAGCATTACCTATTTGCCGACTAAATCCTAACTCCGGATGATGAGATATAGTTTGGCCATGAAAACCAACAACCTTGATATCTTTAGCCCAAAAATTATTTTTTTTAACTACCAAAGCTAGAGCGTAAATATGGATATGAGTTAATTTATCGGTAATTTTGCTTAAATTAGTTTCATTACCAGCGATTAATTCTTTAATTGCCGTTTTAGTTGCCTCATCATAAGGAACAGTAATAGATTCAAAAGAATTATCGAGATAATATTCTCCATCAGTTCTAATCAATGCCGCATCCACTCCATCTAAAGAAGTGCCACTCATAAGTCCAACTGCTAGGTAAGAGTCTTTCATTTATATTTCTCTTCCATTTAGGTCTTTTGTACCGCGGCAGTACGAAGGTAAATCTTAAGTGAAGTGCTAGGCGCTAGAAATATTTCTAGCAACGACGCAATTCACAAAATTTACCGAGTAATGTCACGCCAAATAGCTCTTTTTGCGAGATAGAATAATATAGTAAATATCGCTAGATAAATTAGAACCTTTATTCCAGCTTCTTTTCTTTGCTCCATTTCTGGCTCTGCTGCAAATTGTAAGAATGTAACTACATCGCGTGCCATCTGATCAGCAGTTGCCACAGTTCCATCTTGATAGGTAACTGCATTTTCAGCAAGAGGTGCTGGCATTGCAATTTGATGCCCTGGGAAATATGGATTATAATTCATTCCTGAACTCAGGTGGAAGTCTTTTGGCGCATCTTTATAACCAGTTAAAATTGAATAAATATAATTTGCTCCATCTTCGCGTGCTTTAACTATTAAAGATAAGTCAGGAGGTAATGCGCCATTATTTGCCGCTCTTGCTGCTTGATCATTATCAAAAGGACTTACAAATGCGTCGGATGGAAGGGCCGGACGTTTAAACATCTCACCATCATCATTCGGACCATCAGTCACACTATATTCAGCAGCCACAGCTTTAATTTCTTTTTCAGAGAATCCTAGTTTAGCAAGATTCCGATAAGACATTCTTTTTAAAGAATGGCAAGCTGCACAAACTTGTTTATAAACTTGAAAACCTCGTTGCGCTGCAGCTTTATCATTATAGCCTAAATACCCTTCAAATGGCCAATTAACTTCTTTTGGCTCAAGATTGTCAGTTGAGGCCACCGCTACATTACATAGCGCAAAAAATGAGATAAAAACTATTCCACAAACAAACCTTAGCATACGCTACTCTTTTTTAATAATAATTAGTGTTTTTTACAAGAAGCTGAAATTGAATCAGGCAATTTTCTAGTTTTTTCTATCTTAGGTAATAACGGTAAAATTAAGAAAAAATAAGCAAAATAATAGAAGGTAGAAAATCTTGCCATAATTACATAAGTACCTTCAGCTGGCTTACTACCTAAATAACCTAAAATAATAAAATTTATAAAAAATAACACATAGAAAATTTGGAATAATGGTCGGTAATTTCCACTTTTAACTTTAGATCTATCTAGCCATGGTAAAGCAAAAAGTACAAGTAAAGCACCAAACATTGCAATAACACCACCTAATTTATCTGGAATACCGCGAAGTATAGCATAAAATGGCAAGAAATACCATTCTGGAACTATATGAGAAGGCGTTACCATTGGATCTGCCGGCAAATAATTGTCCGGATGACCTAAGTAATTAGGCTGGAAAAATACAAAATAAGCAAAAATTATAAAAAATACTCCAAAGCCAAAAAAGTCTTTAATTGTATAATAAGGATGGAAAGGAATAGTATCTTTTTCTTTATCTTTTATCTCAACTCCAGTTGGATTATTTGAACCATGAATATGCAGAGCTACTATATGCAGAATAACCAAGCCTAAAATGATAAATGGTAATAAATAATGCAGCGAGAAAAAACGATTTAAAGTTGGATTATCAACAGAATAACCACCCCATAAAAATACTACTATATTCTCACCAATAACCGGGATTGCTGAAAATAAATTAGTTATAACCGTTGCACCCCAATAACTCATCTGCCCCCAAGGTAAAACATAACCCATAAAAGCTGTGGCCATCATCGCAATAAAAATAATAATGCCAAACCACCATACTAATTCACGCGGTGCCTTGTATGAACCATAATATAATCCACGAGCAATATGCAAATAAACCGCAATAAAAAACATTGAAGCCCCCACTGCGTGAGTATAACGAATTAACCAACCATAGTTAACGTTACGCATAATATTTTCAACACTATCAAACGCCATTTTTGCATTAGGCGTATAATGCATAGCAAGCACAATACCGGTAATGATTTGAATCATTAATGCAATACCTGCTATAGAGCCAAAACTCCAAGCATAACTTAAATTTCGCGGGGTTCTATATTCACCTAAATGTTTTATAAATGAAAAAATAGGTAATCTATATTCTATCCAATCTTTAACTGATTGCTTTTTCTCAGACATAATTTCCTAGCCAATTTTTATAACATTTTCATTAATAAACTCATAAGGAGGAACTAAAAGATTAGCCGGAGCTGGACCTTTACGAATTCTTCCAGATACATCATAATGTGAGCCATGGCATGGGCAGAACCAACCGCCAAAATCACCTTTATTAGCAATAGGAACACAACCCAAATGTGTACAGACACCAACTACCACTAACCATTCTTCATGACCTTTTTTTACCCGAGTCGCATCAGCTTGCGGATCACGTAAATCACTAAGCTTTTCAGCTTCAGCTACTTCTATTTCTTCTTTTAATCTTCTTCTAATAAAAACTGGCTTACCCCGCCATTTAACTCGGATTGTTTCGCCGGGCAATACTTTTGATACGTTAACTTCTAGAGAAGAAAGAGCCAATACGTCAGCCGATGGATTTAGGGACCTAGCCAAAGGCCAGATAAAAGAGGCGGCACCAACACCAGCTACCGCACTTGCTGCCAAGACTATAAAGTCACGTCTAGTTGTTTTGTTATCCGGTTTTTCACCATGTTTTTTATTAGTATCTGACATAAAATTCAAACTTCTTTTAATAAATACTTAAAACTAATCCTACAAGATAAGAGTTCTATATAAAGAATATTTCTTCAAATATCTAGAAAAATATTTGCATCTCTTAAAGAAAATAAGGAATTAATGTAGAAGTGGTTACAAGCCCCTATTGGCATCTGGATGGGCTAAATTACCGAACTGAATATTTGTCTGGGTAATTGTACTTTGCGGAGTTGTTATTTTATCAATCAAGCTCGGGAGTTGATTACTTTTAACAGCAAGAATCGCATGAATTCTATTGGGTAGAAAAAAATTTGGTAATAATAACGGTGCTTGTAAACATTCTTTTTTTACCAACTTAGCCAAATCACTATCATCCCATGCTAGTAATTTTTCATTCTTGCTCAAAACATCAACCAAAAGTTTATATTGGCTGTCTGGCATATTATCTTGGGTTAAGCCCATTAATCTTAAGGCCTGCTGGACAATGGACTCAGCCTTCCTATATATTTTATTATTACTCTGATTATTAATTTCTGCCATAGACTAGATATACAATAAAAATTATATTTTAGCTGTTAGTATATGGATAAATTATACTATAATTATCTTAATAAAGAGTTAACTGTTTATTAAAAAATATAGAGACAATATGGAGATTACTACAAAATTATGCTAAATATCGCTATTTTCCAACCAGATATCGCCCAAAATTTAGGTACCACCATTAGAACGGCGGCTTGTTTTAGAGCTAAAATACATATTATAGAACCTTGTGGTTTTCCCTTTGATGATAAAAAATTTAAACGTGCGGGAATGGATTATATTGAGCAGGTAGAAATTAAAAGACATAATTCATGGGAACATTTTTGCACCTTTATCGAAGATAATAATTTAAGGCCAGTTCTATTATCTACAAAAGCTAGCGAAAATTATCTTAATTTTAAATTTACAAAAAATAATATTCTTATAGCTGGCAGAGAAAGTGCTGGAGTACCAGATAATGTACATGAATATTGCAAAAACAGAGTAAAAATTATGATGGCAGAAAATACTAGATCACTAAATGTTGCGGTTTCAATAGCCATAGTTTTAGCTGAGGCAGTAAGGCAGCTAAAAATTTAATTTCTATTAAATTTAGTAGATAAATTTCAAGTGGTTGTTAAGCGTTGTGTTTATTTTGGTTCTCTTTAGAGCTTACCATCACAAATTTTTATCCTACACATACCCGCCAGCTGCAGCCCCTGATGACCAAGCCCACTGAAAATTAAACCCGCCTAAATGACCAGTCACATCAACCACTTCACCAATAAAAAAGAGCCCTGGTACTTTTTTTGCCATCAAAGTTTGTGAGGATAATTCGTCGGTATCCACCCCACCTATAGTTACTTCTGCTGTACGATAACCTTCAGTACCATCAGGTATAATTTTATATTTAGCAATTAAATCAGCTATATTTTTAATAAGCTTATTAGATAAATCAGCAATCTTCCCTTCATAGCCAATAATTTTGCTTAAATAACTAGCTAATCTTTTGGGTAAAATTTGCGCTAATATTGTTGTAAGTTCCTGATTTGGCTTTTCTTTACGCATAGTTTGCAAATAACTTTCTAAATTAAAATCTGGCGTAAAATTAATTTCTATTTCTTCACCACAGTTCCAATAAGAAGAAATTTGTAAAATTGCCGGTCCACTTAAACCTTTATGGGTAAATAATAAAGCTTCTTTGAAACTATTCTTATTACAACTTGCTATAACTTCGGTTGAAACTCCAGCTAAATCTGAGGGTTTTAATAAGTCATTATTAATAGTAAATGGCACCAAACCTGGGTAAGGTGCAATAATATTTAAGCCAAATTGTTTAGCAATATCATAGCCAAAGCCGGTCGCCCCCATTTTAGGAATAGATAAGCCACCAGTTGCAATTACTAGAGATTCACTTTGAATTTCTTCATCAGCATTAGTTACAATAGTAAAGCAATCCCCGACTTTGTCTATTTTTGCTATCGCAGTTTCAAGCTTAAATTCTACATTATATAATTTACATTCAGCTATAAGCATATCGATTATTTGTTTGGCTGAATTATCACAAAATAATTGGCCTAAAGTTTTTTCGTGATAAGCAATATTATATTTTTTGACTAATTCTATAAAATCAAATTGAGTATAACGTTTTAACGCCGATACACAAAAATGAGGATTTTTAGAGATATAATTTTTTGGGGATGCATAAATATTAGTAAAATTACAGCGGCCACCGCCCGAAATTCTAATCTTCTCACCGATGGTTTTTGCATGATCAATAAGTAGAACTCTACGACCGCGTTTGGCCGCGATAATAGCACACATAAGACCGGCAGCCCCAGCGCCTATAATAATAACGTCATATTTCACTTTAATTGCTCTTACAAATTTAAAGCTAGATCATAATAGGCTATGGCTAGAATGTCTGTAAGTGATTTATAATTTTTTAGTTTATTTTATACTAAAGATTCTATAATGGAACTTCTTCTAGATAAATTAGAATCATCTATCAAGCTCCTTGGAGTAGTACGGTCAGTTTGATAGCTTCTTCCTGCTAATTCATAAAGTTTTTTAGCTTCCTTAATATTCATTTTAACACCTATACCATTTTCTAAACACCGAGCAGTATGATATATCCCTTCTGGGCAATCTCGATCGGCAGCCTCTTTATATAGTTCAAATGCCTTTGTAAGATTTGGCTTTTCTAATCCTTTACCAGTTTCACAAAGATTTCCTAATCTAACTTTAGCCTCTGGGTATTTATCTTCTCTCATTACTACTAAATAGTATTTTATAGCGTCTTTATATTTTCCTTTATTTTCCGCAGAAATAGCATGGAAATATATATTTCCTTCTTTAGAAGAGTTAGATATATTCGTATAAGAATTATCAGTGTGTTTTTTCTTATAATTTTTGCCCGCCAATTCATAAAATGCCTTAGCTTGATCAAAATCATTCGTAACATTTATCCCTTTTTCAAAACAATGAGCAAGGTGGTACATACCTTCTGGACAACCTTGATCTGCAGCTTCTTTATATAATTCAAATGCCTTAGAAAAATTTGCCTCTTTTAATCCTTTGGCAGTTTCAAAAAGATAACCTAACCTGACTTTTGCTAGTATATTGCCAAAGCTAATTGCTTTTAGATAAGATTTTCTGGCATCTTCATATCTTGCTTCATTTTCCGCAGTAAAAGCTGTGGTATATAGAGATTTTTCCTCTAAATCTATCTCAGATAGTTTACTTTTCGCTGGTTGATAAGCAGCTTCTACTAACATTTTATAAATGCTTTTACTTTTAGTAATATCTTCAACTGTTTTATAAAAAGCAGCCAACTTAAATATAGGTTCAAGAGCTTCCGCAGAACCTTCTCCTGCAGCCTGCTCATATAATCTAAGGGCTTTATCAGTACTACGTTCTCCAGCAGATAAACCCTGGCCCGTTTTATAAAAATTAGCAAATTTTACTTTTGCTTGGGTATGGCCATCTTTAATTGCCTTTTGATAAAATTTAGCCGCATTTACATAATCTCCGCTTGTTTCAAACGCAACTCCCTTCGTATAGTTAGGATCTTGCTCTTCTTGATTAAATATTTGAGTCAATCTATTTTTTGCATCTATATAACCAGCTTTAGCTACTTCATTATAAAAATACTTCGCTCTTGAAATATCTTTTTTAACCCCAATTCCATTTTCATAACAATATGCTAACTGGAATTTGCCATCTGAAAGACCCTTATTTGCTGCCTCTCTATATAACTTAAAGGCTTTTTCTCGGTTAGGCAAAATAAATCCTAAACCTTTTTCATAAAGGAAACCTAATCTAACTTTTGCTAACTCATCACTAGCTTTTATTGCTTCTTCATAAAACTTAATAGCCTTAGTATATTTTCCTTGTTCTTTTAATAGAACTCCTATTTCACGTAAAATTGCTGGATTACAAATTTTTTTAGAACTATCTAATAAATAAGCTAAAGGATCTTTAGTATGTTGGAGATCTCTATCCGTAATTATATATTTTTTTGGATCTTTAATTAACAAATATTGCAAATATAATATTTTTGCTTGGGCTGGCTCTAATTCTTTCCTTTTTTCTTCAGACAAATTAGTAAATTTAGTATCTTTTTGTATAGTCTCCTTTAATTGTTCAAGAATATTCCAAATTAAATTGCAATTATTACCTTGAGAAAAACTAGTGACTTTATTTTCTATTTCATTAACAATATCCGAAAAATTATTTGGTGATAGTTGCTTATCTTCCAACCAAATTTTTGCCATAGCTAGCTTATCATTAGACATATGTTTTCCTCTATCAAACCTTATTCATTAAAAAATTATGGTTTTTATATGATGTATCGCGAAAATAGTCAAGGATACTAGTTAATTTATTAATTTACCAAGAATGTGTACGCGAAAGAAAGAAAATTATAAGGAAATATAGAGATATGAGAAAACTGAGTAATACTCAAGAATTCAAGGGGAAAGTCGAGTTTTAATA
>CAYZBM010000054.1:0-15053 GCA_964476705.1 uncultured Rickettsiales bacterium
CATTTTTGCTCAAATGAAAAATATACTTAAAAGCTGAAAATGCAGTTGACAGATTGTCGTATAACTTATACTAAAGCAAAAATGATGTCATGTTGTTGATTAAAAGGGTGGAAAAAATTTTATGAAAAAATATATTCTTACAGCTTTATCGCTAATTTTATTAAATTTAATTGGGTGTAATATGAGCAAAAACAATTCATCACAAGAATTTAATTTAAAAAATTATGATATAGATAGGCCAGAAGAAGCTGTGCGCATGAAAAATGATTTACTTAAACTTCATCAGATTGGTTCTTCAGCTACAGCACTTGATAAGACATTGGTGAATGGGGGATTCCCTAGAAATGAGAATTATGAAAATGTTCGTCTGGGAGGTGAGGCTAATACCAGGCTTGAAAAAATGATTTCAGAAAAAACTCTGGTAACTAGAGCTTATGATCTAGATTTTGTTAGAAAATCCCTTGAAGAAGATCTAATTAAGGCAAAAATCGAGATAAGTAAAACTGATGATATAGTTAAAATAGTGCCAGATCTTAATGATATGTTCCCTAACTATAAGATTTATTCCTTATCGAGAAAAGAATCTAATTATCTTTTTAGAACTGAATATGGGTGGTTTACCGTATCTAGAGGATGGACTCTAAAAGTCTTACATAATCAAGATAAAATCCAAGATATTATTATCCAATATATATATCCAACTTTTAAGTAATATAAAGGTTTTTTATGACTGATAAATTTATTATTTACGCTGAAAATCAAGGTACTCCACATATGTGGGCCAGAGTTGAACGTGATGGTTTTCCACCAATAGAAATTGGTTTGGGGCCAATTGGTGGTAATAATCCAATTATACAATTTCAAAATTCATTAAATGGCATTGGAGTCTATCATAGTGAAGAACATAGGCTTGGACTTCCAGTTGGTTCACTAATTACAATTCCTGTAGAGAATGTCGCACCAGAACAAATAGAGAGTCTTTATAATGTAATGAATAATCTTAAAAGGTCGATAGATGCTGGTATTTCTCCCATTTACGATTTTGCTAATCATCAAATGTGTGCAAATTTAGTAAATATTATAGTAACTCAAGGTGGGATAGGTAGTTTAGCTGATATTTTAGATGTCAATGATTTAAGAACGCTAAATAGTAATACGCATTTAACACCTGGTATGCCAACTGCGGCTCAACTTCTACTACATGAATACTCATCTCTTGGTGCTAAAGCTGCAGATGCTGGAGTTAATGAAAGTCCTATACTTAACTATGTAGTTCCTGGAATAGATGGGCTTGTTAATGGTGCGGAGTGGGTAGTTTCAAACTTAAAAATAAAGGATATTTTTTCTTTAAGGGATGATGTTACTTATAAAAATGAAGATATTGCAGAGTTCGGCGATCTAACTGTCATGAAAAAAACTGCAGAAATTAAAGTTAATGGAGTTAGCTATATCGCCCATGAAATCTTCGAAACCGTAGAAAACGCCGCCGAAGCCCTAGCCACCTTCATCAACAAGCAAGTATCTGCTGCAGTTGATTGGTTTTCGCATGTGGGAAGTGACGTGCAAGTTGATATTGGTTATTGGCTGGCTTCTAATTTAGATGCTTTGGTGCATGGCAGAATGAGCGCTGATGAGGCGTTTATAGATTTGGCTAAATATGTTGCAAGGCAAGAGTTAAGCAATGAATTGCTGCGGCAATTAGATGGAGTGCAAACAGTAACTCAGGCCAAAGCTTTGCTTACAAGTTTATTTGAAAACGCTGGTGCAACTGAACATGCTAGCATATTTGCAGATTCTGTTTATGGCTCATTAATTAAAATGAGTATAGAATTTACACTTACTTCCAGTGGTTGGGATAGTGAGCAATATACTAATGCCGGACTTACGATGATCGCCTCTGGTTTATCATATACTTATGCGACACAAGTTTTACATTTATCTGCAGGTAACGCCAGTGGAACCGCGGCAGCCATTGCTACCGCGATTAATGGTGTACTTAATTCTAGTAGTTATACTAGTGGTGATTGGGTTATGCTTGGTGTGCAAGCCGGAATTGCTTATGGTAGTACTGCTGCCGGAACTATTATAGCGGAAAGTCTTTTCCATATAGCTACATTAAGTGGTCACCCTGCAGCTATAGCAACTGCTGCAGTAATTGCCGCGGTAATTGCGATTACTGGGGGTAAAATAGTAAGTAGCTTTTATTGGGGTAAAAAGTTTTACGCTGGTGAATATCCAGATCCAAGTTATGTATGGAATTCACAATATCAAATTACCAGAGTTAATATAAATGGACAAATGGTAGATGCGATAGTTGCCGTAAATGCTTTAGGTTCAACAATAGTTGCACATGGTTTATCGCATGTGGTGGGGAATGATGGCGCAGATGTCTTGGTTATTCAAGCGGCTACAGATAATTATATTCAAGGTAATGGTGGTAGTGATTATATCGAAACTGGTGATGGTGCGGATGTTTTAATTGGTGGTGATGGATCTGACCAATTAAATGGTGGCAAAGGTGATGATATTTTACAAGGCGATAATGGTAACGATATTATTTTTGGTGAAGAAGGTAAAGATATTGTGATTGGTGGGGCTGGCGATGATTTTTTACATGGCGGTTCTGAGTCAGATACTATAAGTGGCGGGGATGGTAATGATAATATTTTAGGTGCTTCGGGTAATGATGCAATAGCAGGTGAAGCTGGCAATGATATGATTGATGGTGGCGCAGGGGACGATGAAATTTCTGGCGGTATCGGTAATGATATAATTTTAGGTAATGAAGGTAATGACCGGATTACTGGCGATGCTGGCTCGGATACTATATTTGGCGGTGCTGGTAATGACACAATTGATGGTGGTGATGATAATGACTTTATCGATGGTGGTGATGATAATGACTTTATCGATGGTGGTGATGGAATTGATATTATCTCTGGAGGCCAGGGTAATGATTATATAGTTGGTGGTAATGGTGATGACTATATTGACGGAGGTTTAGGCGATGATGTAGTGGTTGCAGGCTCAGGTGATGATACAGTTATTGGCGGTATGGGCAATGATTATATAAAGGGCAGTGATGGTAACGATTATATAGATGCAGGTTATGGTGATGATATTATTGAAGGTGGCAAAGGGAATAACACTTTAGCTGGTGGTGCTGGGAATGATATTTATGTTTTTACCAATGATGTGGATGATAATAATAATGTTATTAATGAAACTTTAGGTCTAGATAGCATTTTGTTAAAATGGAATGATACTTCTTTTAATTTAAGTAATTTACAATTACTCAAAAATGAAAATAATTTAGAGATTTCTTACGAAGGACGAAGAATAATTACCGTTAATAATCAGTTTTTAAATGCTGATTTAGCGATAGAAAAAATAATATTACCCGGCGGTTTATATATTGCTTTATCTGCAGTTACCTATGATGAAACTACGCATTTAGGTAATTTTTCTACTAGTAATTTCGAGAATAATGAGATTAATCAGACTATAACTACTAAAGAAAATTTTATTACCGACAATACCCAAACCAGCAATATATTTTGGAATGATACATTTTTACAAAAATTATCCAATGTTGCTTATGACGAGCAATTAGGGGATAAAAATTCTAACGATTATTATAATGGCACAGGAATTACTAGCTTTTTTAGAAATCGTGGTAAATGGGGCGGCAAATATAGCGTTTATAAACTAGACCAACCCGGCAATATTGATGGTACTGAAAGAATTGGCAGTGATGAAAATATCGGTAACGATAAATTAGTTGGTAGTTATTGGGATGAAAGAATTGATGGCAAATCTGGCGACGATGTTTTAGTCGGCAATAGCGGTAATGATACAGTTATTGGCGGAGCTGGTAATGACTGGGTATTTGGTGGTGATGGTAATGATAATTTAGATGGTGGCACCGATAGTGACGTAGTGTTTGGCGGCGATGGCAATGATATAGCTGCAGGTGGCTCAGGGGATGATGCAATAATTGCTGGTGACGGTAATGATGTAGTATCAGGAGGCCAAGGTAATGATTGGATTGATGCAGGGGCAGGAGACGATAATGTTAATGGGGATGAAGGTAATGATATAGTTTTATCCGGTGATGGCAACGACACTGTAAATGGCGGACAGGGTAATGATATTTTACATGGCGGACTTGGCAATGATGCAATAAATGGCGGAGCAGGGGATGATGTTATTTATGGCGATGGCGGAAATGATAGCTTAGATGGCGGTGATGGTAATGATATTATTTATGCCGGCGGCGATATAAGTAGCTTAAATGGTAACGATGGTGATGATAGAATAATTGCTTCAAGTGCGGCTGAAGTTTTAAATGGTGGTACAGGTATTGATACAATTTCTTATGTAAATTCAACAGCTGCAGTTAATGTTAATTTAACAACTAATGTTGTATCTGGTGGCTTTGCTGAAGGTGATAGAATTGTTAATTTTGAAAATATTGAAGGTTCGAATCATAATGATGAATTAATTGGTAATGAGAAAGATAATCTTATTTCTGGAAATGATGGTGATGATACTATAATTGCAGGATCCGGTAATGATAAGATTACCGGTGGTACAGGTTCTGATTATTTGGATGGTGGTGATGGCATAGACACTATCTCTTATGTTGATTCTACTGCTGGAGTTAATATTAATATAGAAACTAATACGGCGTCTGGTGGTTTTGCTAATGGCGATAGAATTGCTAATTTTGAAATTCTAGGTGGCTCAAATTTTAATGACAATTTAACGGGTAATCAGGCAGATAATTTTATTGCCGGAGGCGCAGGTGATGATATTATAAATGGTGGTGATGGTAATGATGTAATTAACGGCGACGATGGTAATGATGTAGTTAATGGCGGTAATGGTAATGACGTTATAAATGGTGGTTTAGGATTTGACATGATTTCTTATGCTACGTCCATATCGTTAGTTAGAATTAATCTTCTTATTGGAGTTTTTTTAGGTGGTTTTGCTGAAGGTGATGTTGTCTCTAATGTTGAAGCTATAGAAGGTTCAAATTATGCGGATGATTTAACTGGAAATGCTGGTGACAATGCTATCTATGGCGGAGCAGGTAATGATGTTATTCATGGCGCTGATGGCAATGATACCATAAATGGAAATGCTGGGCAGGATTATATTTATGGTGAAAATGGAGATGATCGAATAATTGTTAGTTCAGGAAATGATTATATGGATGGTGGCTTGGGAGTTGATACTATTGCATTTATTGAATCAACTGTGGCGGTTACAGTTAATATGGAAACTAATATAGCTAATGATATCCTGGGAAATAATTATACACTTTCTAATTTTGAAGGGATAGAAGGTTCAAATTATAATGATAATTTAACTGGCAATTTGGGAAATAATATTATTTTAGGAGCCGCAGGTGACGATAGAATAAATGGTGGTGCTGGAGCAGATACTTTAGATGGTGGAGCCGGGAATGATACAGTATCTTATGTTAATTCAACAGCTGGAGTTAAAGTTAACATAGAAACTAATGTAGCATCTGGTGGTTTTGCTGAAGGAGATAGAATCTCTAATTTCGAGCATATAGAAGGTTCAAATTATAATGATGAACTAACAGGAAATTCTGCTGATAATTATATAGTAGGGGGAAGTGGGAATGATATAATTAGTGGTAATGCAGGTCGTGATACTATTTATGGCGGCGAGGGAGATGATATAATATCTGGTGGAAATAGTGGTGATAAGCTTGATGGAGGAAATGGTATAGATACTCTGTCATATGCAAATTCACCATCTTATGTTAGAGTTAATTTGCAAGAAAATGCAACAAGTAATGGATTCGCTGCTGATGATAAAATTGCTAATTTTGAAAATATCGAAGGTTCAAATTATGCCGATTATTTATCTGGAAATTCTGCTAATAATGTTATTTATGGTGGTGCCAGTGGTGATACAATAAGTGGAGATGGAGGCAATGATACTATAATTGGTGGCTCTGGTGCAGATAACATTAATGGTGGTGATGGTATAGATACAATTTCTTATATTACCTCGGGAGAAAAAATAAATATAAGCCTTCTATTAAATAGGTTTAGCGGTGGTGATGCGGAGAATGATACAGTTGCTGGAGTTGAAAATGTAATAGGTAGTAATTATAATGATATTATTGCTGGAAATAGTGGCAATAATGCTCTTATAGGTGGCAGTGGTAACGATACTATAGCTGGCAATGACGGTGATGATTCTATAGATGGTGGTGCTGGAATTGATAACTTAACTGGTGGTTTTGGTAACGATAAATTTATATTTAATAATATTAGCGATTCTTTAAATAATGCTAGAGATGTGATTACTGATTTTATACATGGTCAGGATAAAATTGTAATTTCAAGTTCTATAGCTACTTCATTTTCGGGCTTATCTTGGTCCTTGCCAGCCTGGGGCACGGATCCTGTTTATGGTAGTGGAGTATATATTAATGATGTGAATTCTAATTTTAGCTTTTTTATAAAAACAGCTATGACTGCCAGTGACTTTATTTTTATATAGCAGGCTATTTTATACTCTCCCAAATACTTCGAGCTGCCGCAATCGGATCAGAGCTTGCCGTTATAGGTCTGCCAATAACTAAATAATCAGCACCTTCTTTTATAGCCTCTGCTGCGGTAAGAGTTCTTTTTTGATCATCTTTAGCGTCATGTTCAGCTCTAATTCCTGGTACTATAGTTTTAAATTTACTGCCGCATATTTCTTTAACAATTTTAATTTCATGGGGTGAGCAAATTACGCCATCAAGTCCTGAGATATGGGCTAAGCGTGCGAGCATTTTTACTTGTTCTTTTGCAGATTTTCTGATGCCAATTTCTTCTAGGTCTTCTTTGTCCATACTAGTTAAAACTGTAACCCCTAAAATTTCAGGGGCTTTTTTGTTATTATTTAAACTATAATCCCTAGCAGATAGGCTAGCGCTCTGCAGCATTTTTCTGCCACCTAAAGTATGAATAGTTACAAATTTAACATTGAGATTAACTACATTTTCAATAGCTTTGGCCACAGTATTGGGGATATCATGTAATTTTAAATCTAAAAATATAGGTAGACCAAGACTTTCTATAGCCTTTACCCCATTATTGCCATTAGCTAGAAAAAATTCTAGACCGAGCTTGACCATACCAATATAAGGTTTTATCTTTTTGCATAAATCTATAGCAATATTTAAATCTTTGGTATCTAATGCACAAATAATTGGATTGTAGTTCATAATAAATACTATTATTTTGATTAAAATTTTTAGAAAAAAGAGGGAAGTTCTATGTTAATCAGAAAAAACTATAAAGCAATAGTTATTGCTGCTTTTTTGTCATTTTTTGCTATTTTTCTAGCAAGATTTACTTTTGCGGCCGAGCAAATTGGCTTTACCAAAAGCTATGATAGTAAAGAATATAATCTCGAAATAGCAAAGAACACTTTAGTTGAAGTTATGGCCATTAATGATGAGATGAAAAGAATGGGTGAGTTTTCTCTAAAAAATGCGAATAATATTCAAGGAATTAATGTTGAAATTGCTAATTTACAAAAGTCAGTAGATAAACAAACCCTACTAAATGCTAAACAATATTCTTTAATTGAAGAGCAAAAAGATATTTTAACTGTAGCAGTTAAACTGCTTGCCAAACAACAAGAAACTTTAGATGCTTTGCTGCTTGAGAATCGTAAAATGAACGCTTTACTTGAAGCTAGAACTCCGCTTGCAAGATAGATATAGATATAGAGGTAGAGTTTGTTTAAAAAATTTGATTATGATAAATTTGTTAGCCGCAATTATTTATATATAAGCCCAGAGCTGCAAAATAAAATTAAAAATACTACACTGGCATTTTTTGGTACTGGTTTAAGTAGTTCTATAGTTGTGGCTTGCGTTAGATTAGGTTTTACTAAATTTATTTTTGTAGATGGTGATAAAGTTGAATTACATAATTTAAATCGGCAAGATTTTATCTATAAATCTGTGGGCCGTTCTAAAGTAAAAGCTTTAAAAATAAGAGCGCTTAAAATTAATCCCGATTTAAAGATCGTGACCAAAATGGCTTATATTAAGGATGTAAAAGAAGTTAAAGCCTATATTGATCAAAGCGATATAGTTATAAATACTATAGATTTTTGTAAGGCTAATTTTGATATTATTGATTATGTACGTAAAGCAAATAAGCTAATAATCTGCCCATTTAATCCTGGTTTTGGCGGGATTACTTTGAATTTTACGGCAAATTCTCCATCACCTTATGAGATTTTTTCTCTAGAAAATGGTTTTCACGATATTGCCATAATCAAGCAATTATTTGAAAGATATCCAGAGATTAATACTCTTAATGATACAGGCTTAAGTTTGGATGATTTTTTAAATAACTCTCAAGAAAAATATTTCCCACAAATGGTGATCAGTGCCAGTATTACTACCGGGATGGTATTAAATGTTATAAAAAGATATCTAAATGGCGAAGCAATTACCATTATGCCGGAGATTTATTATAAGAAAATTTAATTTAATATAAAAAACAAAAATTACCCAGTGGGAATTTTTGCTATTTGTTTATAAATCGTAGGGCCGCCCCAAGATTTATAAACTCAAAACAATCTGCAAAAAAATATTTTTTTGCAAGTAAATCTAATCCTCTTTACTAACAGCGCTAGTCTTATAACTACAAATTACTGTGCTACCATTATTTTGATATTCAAGTTTTAAGCCCATTAGATTGGCTGTGGCTATACCCCGGCCATTTAAGTCAGTAAGACGCAAAGGGTCAAATTCTAAAAATTTACTAGAATCAAAACCTTTGCCTTCATCACTTATAGTAATTACCACATTTTCTGGATCACGTTGGTAACGAACACAAACTGTTTTATTTTTATATTCTGCTGAACTTAAACGTTTATTTACTTCTTCGTCAAAACGATTTTCAGCCATAAGCATATTTTTATTTTCATAACCAATTTCTAAATTACCATGTTCAACTGAGTTGACCATAATTTCAGATAAGGCTATGCCCATTTCACCAGGATTTTCTGAGTGGTAAGCTAAAGCTGCAGCTAATTTTTTGGCATCAGTCGAGGTTTTATATCTAAATCTGCCATCAAGCATGATCTTAGCAATAGTTTTTTCTTTCTTTAAAGTATCAAGAACAGAATTTTTTTGAATATAGTCACGAGACGCAGCATTAACTAGTGAGACCATTACGGAAGGATCGAAAGGTTTTTCTAAATAATAATAAGCACCAGAATCTAAACCCTCTTTAGTTTGTTCCGAGCCAATATCAGCAGTTTGCATAATAACTGGAATATTTTTTAAACTATCATGTGCTTTAATTCGGCGGAGCATCTCTAGCCCGCTCATTTTTGGCATCATTTTATCAAGTAATATTAAATCTATTTCTTGGGGATTATTATTAAGATAAGTCCAAGCTTGTTCTGGATCTTCAAAGGGAACAGCTTTATAACCAGAATCTTTTAGATTTTTTTCTAGAATTTCTAAGTTAATGACGTCATCATCTACGGTCATTATTTTTAGCTTTGCTTGGCTCATTTACTTAACTCCTTTAATTTTACCTAAATTCTCGGCCTTTAATTGCTTATAATATTATTCTATTATAATTAATATTATACAATAAAATTCTTAATAAAAGCTTAATTAATCAGGATTTTCATTAGCTTAAGTTACTAGTTTCTTCAGTAAAACTAATAATTTTTTTACCTGGGGCTAAGTTATAGGGTAAACATATAGTAAAAGTTGAACCACCAAATTTATTAATTGTCGCTTTAATGGTACCGTTGTGGCCGACTATAATATTTTTAGCAATAGGAAGCCCAAGGCCTGTACCACCAGTGCCAGTATTGGTTCGACTACTTTGGACGAATTTATCAAATATCTTTTCGAGCTCATTTTCAGGGATACCAATACCTTGATCGGATACTGCTAATTGTAAGGCTGGGATTGTTTGAGTTAAATTCTCTGGATCAGGTAGAGTAGTATTTGCAAAATCTATAATAATTTTTTTGCCATTTGGCGTAAATTTAATCGCATTACTAATTATATTAGTAATTACCTGAATAATCTTAGCGTTATCAAATACAGCTATAGTTTTAATATCATCAGATGGTTTATTTAATACCGCCTCAATTTGTTTATCATTAAGTAAGCTTTGTTCCTCAAGTAGTACAGAATCAACTGCGGCAAAAAGATCACTATTTTCTAAAGAAAACATCTCTTGCCCGCTTTCAAGTTTAGCTAAAGACAATAATCCTTCAACTAATTTTAATAGCCTAGCTGTGCCACCGGCAATTCTGGTAAAATATTTATGTAATTCATCACGCTCTGCAGTTTGGGCTTCTTTTATGCCATATTTTGAAAAGCTACTCATGGCATGTAATGGTGTTCTAAATTCATGAGACATATTACGTAAGAATTCACTTTTAGCTTTATTAGAACTTTCAGCTTTTTCTTTAGCTATTTCTAGCTCACGAGTACGATCTAAAACTTTTTGTTCAAGATTATCATTAGCGTCATTTAAGTCTTGATCTCTTTGCTCAATAATTTCCATCATCTTATTGAAGTTATTAGATAGATAACCAATCTCATCATCGGTTTCAACTTCTGATCTAAGTGAATAATCATGACGCTCAATTACATCTTCAGTGACATTAGATAATAAAGAAATCGGAGTCGCAATCTTCTTTTGATATCGAGCCGAAATAATGGCGGCAACAAATAAGGATAAGATAAAAATCGACATGCCAAACCCTAAATATTTAGGGATCTGCTGCTTTACGTCGCGTAAATCCGAGATTAAAATCAGATATCCAGCTTTGTCAGCGGCGAAATTAATTTCTCTGCCAATACTTACTATTGACCAATTAGCAAATTCTTTAAAGTTTGAATATTTATCTGGACAAGTATAGGTTGAATATTTGTATAGAACCTTAATTTGTTCATCGTTCTTGTTGTAAAGACAGGCATTTAGGATAGATTCTTTGGCAACTAATGGGTCTAAACTTTTTTCCGTGAGCTCTTCATCTGCCCAATAAAGGGCCGGAGCAATTCTCTTACCTGTAATATCCACGATCATAGTTAATTCTTTAATTAATGAGATCCGTGACTGATAAATAGTAAATAAAATAAATATTAAACAAGCAAAAGCTATAACGGTAAGAGAAGTTATAGTGTTCATGATAATAAGTTTGCGTTTAATACTATTTTTTATTTGCATAAATATAAAAATCCTTTGTTTGTAACATATTATCAGTTGATTCTTAAAAAAGAATTAACTATATATATAACACATATGCAACCTATAGTATATATTCGGAGTAGTTTATTAAATTGTTAATAGTTTAAGAGAGTTATATGAAGACGAATGAGAATTATACGAAAGCTGAGACAGAATATTTTTTTACTAAAGACAGAGAGTTGATAAAAAAATTTATAGAGCTGAGGAAAGATCTTTATGAAAAAGATGAATCTTTTAGGGGGTTTAGGATTTTTAGTTCTGTAGATAATTATGAATATTATTTCCGAGATACTACTAAGGTTTTAGTGGTATTAAAAAATGGTGAATGTATAGGAGGTGGATGCTTTTCTTATGGAGAAGTTGATAGTAGTATACTTCCTTTGCAGTATGAGTTATCGGATAAGGCAACTTACAAAAAAATGTTAGATATATTTCCAAATCTTGATCTTAAGGAAAAAATATGTGGCGAATTTACCAGAGTATTCTTACTACCTGGCTATAGAAATGTTCGCTATTTCAAGAATATAATATACACCATATTAGTAAGTGCTGTACAAAGTGGTGTTGATTATGTTTTTTGTATGTCTGATTTAACCAGAGCCAGATTTTATAAAATTATAATGAATTCTTTTGGTTTGCCGATAAATCTTCATTTAGATATCGATGTTCCAACTAAGGAAGATTATGAAGGTTTAAAGATGTATGTAATGTCTTTTGATCTGAATAAAAATTTAATAAAAAGGAAGCAGTTAGAAAAAACAGCTTTGTCAGAAATGTATTCTTAAATTTGGGGGATTATATGAAAGGTAAAATAGGTAGTTTTATTTGTTCATTATCACTTATCTGCGCAACTAGCTCAGCTTTTGCAACTGATAGTATTAATAATTATACGGATTTATCTTTTGATAAATTAGGTGATATGGTTACATCTGTATCAAAAAAAGAAGAATCAGCTTTCAAATCGGCAGCTGCCATTTATGTGTTAAATCAAGAAGATATTAAAGAATCAGGGGCAACTTCAATTCCTGAGGCTTTACGCATGGTACCAGGCCTTAGTGTAGCTAAATCAGATTCAGAGAATTGGGCAATTACCTCGCGTGGATTTAATGATGGTTTTGGTAATAAATTATTAGTTTTAATTGATGGGAGAAGTGTTTATACGCCACTTTTTTCTGGAGTTTATTGGGATGTACAAGATACTTTAATTGAAGATATTGAGCGTATTGAAGTGATCAGAGGTCCAGGTGCTGCTTTATGGGGAGCTAATGCAGTTAATGGGGTGATTAATATTATTACTAAAAAAGCTAGTGAAACTCAATCAACTTTAGTAAATACTGGTTTTGGTAAAGAAGAAAAATATTTTGGTGAAGCTCGTTATGGTGGTAAAATTGATGATGATACTTATTATCGAGTTTATGCAAAAAGATTTAATCGTGACTCTTCAAGATTAGCTACTGGTGGAGATGGCGGCAATCAATGGTATTCCGAACGTACTGGTTTTCGGGTGGATAAGGATAATAAAGACGATAATACTTTAACTGTACAGGGCGATGTTTACAACGGTAAAGAAAATTATTCTTTACTAAGTTTGCCAGAAACTGTTTTAGCTCCAGGTGCTAGTTCTAATTCTAAGGATGAATTAAAAAGTCAAGGTGGCAATATATTAGCACGTTTTACTCATAAACATGATAATGATTCAGAGAGCAAGCTTCAAGCTTATTACGATAAAACTTTATTTGATTATTCTGTATTAAGACAGGCTATTGATACCTTAGATCTAGATTATCAATATTCTATAGATGCTTTTAATAGACATTCTTTTGTTACTGGTGCCGGCTATAGAATAACGTATGATGATATGAGTAATTCACCTTTATTATCTTATGATCCAACGTCAGCTAATCACCAATTGTTTAATACATTTGTGCAAGATACAGTAACTTTAGTACCAGAACGTTTAAAATTTATTGTAGGCTCAAAATTTGAGCATAATGATTATACTGGTTTTGAAACCCAGCCAAATGCGCGGTTAGTTTATACCCCTAATGAGAAAAACACTATTTGGACTTCTGTATCTAGAGCCGTAAGAACACCTAGTATTTCTGAAGATAGAATTTCCTTAGCTGTTGCAGAATCTCCTGATCCTGGTTTTGTTTATAGATTATCAGGAAATTCTGAACTTAAATCAGAGCAATTGTTATCTTATGAATTGGGCTACAGGGTTAAGCCACGTAGTGATTTAACTTTTGATTTAAGTACTTTTTATAATTATTATAGAAATCTTAGAACTAATCAAGCATTACTAACCGATACTTCCGCTACTTATCCTGATGCTGCGGCTGTGTTTCAATCCCAGAATGAGGAATATGGAAAAACATATGGAGCTGAAATAGCAAGTGAATGGAATATCACTGATTATTGGAATATTAATGCTAGTTATACTTGGTTAAAAGTTCATGTTTACTCTTTACCTGGGACTTCTGATCTTGCTTTCTTGAGTAAAAGTTCTGAAGATACTACCCCAGAGAATCAATTTAGTATTCGTTCGGCAATTTATTTACCAAATAATTGGGAATTAAGTAGTAATTTATATAGAGTTGGAGGTTTAGATTTAATTACTGGTGATATACCAAGCTATTATAGATTAGATAGTAGAATTGCCTGGAAGCCAAAACAAGGGGTGGAATTAAGTTTAGTTGGTTTTAACTTACTTGATCCTTCTCATCCAGAATTTGGTCCTTCTTTACATAGTGCAGCTAATGAAATTGAACGCGGTTATTATTTTAAACTAAGTTTAGGTTTTTAATTTATGGGACTGTTAAGATTTATTATATGGCCAATGATATTTTTAACAGTTCTCTTGGCACCATATCTGTTATATGCACAAGTTCTGTCGGAAAATGCAGTTAAGGCGCTTTATATTGTTAAAATTATAAAATTTATAAAATTTGGCGCAGGTAATATAGCTGAACCGCTAGTATGTATTTTAGATGATGGCGCTAAAGATAGTGTGAGTAATAATCTCACCGTATTATCGAGCAAAAAAGCCTTAAGTGGAATAAATTTTAAAAATGTTAAAACTGGCGATATTAATAACTC
This sequence comes from uncultured Rickettsiales bacterium, assembly GCA_964476705.1. GTDB lineage: Bacteria > Pseudomonadota > Alphaproteobacteria > Rickettsiales > UBA6187 > CAYZBM01. The sequence goes on from CAYZBM010000054.1 coordinate 14,382, forward strand.
TTGTAATTTAGTGTATATTTCTAATGATTATTCTTCATCTTTAAAAGATTTATTAATTATAACCGATAAGCATAAATTAATTACTTTAAGTGATATTAATGGTTTTACCAGGAAAGGCGGGATGTTTGGTTTCGCGATTAATAATAGCGGCAATATTAAAGTTGAATTAAATTATTCAAATCTAAAAAATACTAATAATAAAGTTGGCGCTGAGTTGTTGGAAATGATTAAGGTGGTGGAGTAAGGTAGAATTATAAGCATAATACCCCACACTTTTTAAGCTTTTGTTCTCTTCTGCATTTTTCCACACTACGTCATCAATAGTATTTTTTAGAAAAATTATGTTGATGACGTTGTTGGAGAATTTCAGAAGAAAACAGCACCTCAAAAAAGTGTGGGGTACTATTGATCTTTCTCCTAGAGCTTTTCTCGATCGTCATCCTTGTATAAGTTCACTAATTCGGTTCCAGATTAGAAATTTTATATTATATATGCAATATGGTATTTTTTATTTAAAGTGACCTACATAAAAAATTAAAATAACGCTTAAGTTAAGCGGATAGATAATGGCAAGCTCCGCAATTACCCCCAAATTCGTCATTCAGGTTCTTATCTTTTTCCCAAAATATTTTAATATTTTGGTTGAAAAAGAAAGAGACCTGAACCTACTTT
>CAYZBM010000055.1:0-14706 GCA_964476705.1 uncultured Rickettsiales bacterium
GACTCAGCTATGCACAATATAATTTGTCAAACAAAATTTTAATGAGGTAGCCCTGCAGCCTCTTCTAAATAACCTTTATGTTCAAAATATTTACCTATATTATATTGCAATTCTGGATTTTCTTCAGAAGCTATCTTATATAGTTCTTTAACTTTGCTAATATTTGGTTCAACTTTGAAGCTAGCGCTTTCTAGGCCTTTTTCATAAAACAAAGCTAGTTTTAACATTGCTTCTTTACTGCCTGCTAGTCCAGCAGATAGGTATAAGTTGAATGCTTCTTCAAGCTTAGGTTCAATTTCATCAAGCCCATATTCTTTAGAATATGCTTTAGCAAATAATAAACTAGCTCGCGTAGGTGGCTCTAGATGTTTCGCATGAGGAATAAAAAAATTAGTTTCTAGGTATTTTATAAAATCCTTCTCAATGTCTTTACTTAGCATATTTTTATCCTATTAAAATTAAAAAATATTAAGTAATCGACACTAAGTGTATTAAATTATTAATAAATAGTCAACAACTATTCTTGGTTAATTTATCTTAAACCAAACATGATATATATTGCTTGATAAATATCAGGATAATTGAAACTATAGATAGTAAATAGATTCTCTAGAGAACCAATAGTTAATAATCTAATATCGGCCAAAATTAATTTCAATATTTTTAGGTACCTGAGCAACACATTGAGTATTAACAAGTTTTAATGTAAAGCTAGGATTATCCTGAAATATTTCTAGTCTTTCTTCGGCTACTACATGTCCAAGTCGAGCGGCTCTATCATACCAAAATAAGGCATTACAAAAATTTTCTGCAACTCCTCCTAAACCAATTTCAAATAATACTGCTAAAGTATATTGCGCCTCAGGATTATTATTTATTGCCGCTTTTTTATAATATTTTACTGCTAAATCTAACAAATTTTTATTCCAATAATAATTAGCTATACTATACATCGCCCCAGGATGATTTTCATCGGCAGCCTTTTTACACCACTCAACCGCAAGCTCTTCATTCTTCGGAGTATCGCACCCTCGAGAATAACTAAACGCAATCAAGACTTGAAATTCTGAATTCTCAAGTCTTGCCAAAGATTGCGCACAACCCTGCGCTGCAGCTTTTTTATACCAATATAAAGCTTTTATAGGATCTCTAGATAAATTAGTTTCAAAATAACTCCCCAGCAGAAATTGTGATATAGAATCATTCTTTTCCGCAGCTTTTAACCACCACTTGATAGCTTCTTGAACAGACCTCTCATCACTCATGCCAATATAACAAAGCCCTATTTGCCTTTGAAAAGAAATATTCTCAAGCCTTTCCATAGCTAGAATATTTCCTTGTGCTGCTGCCATCTCATAATAAGTTAGCGCCTTTATTATAGCAACTTCTGTATCTACACCATATTCATAAGCCGAAGCTACTTTAGTTTGAAATTTAGGGTCGTTAAGTTTTACTATTGCCTCAGCATCGCCCTGCGCTGCAGCTTTTTCATAATAAGTTAGCGCCTTTATTATAGCGACTTCTGTACCAATAGCATTTTCATAAGCAAAAGCTACTTTAGTTTGGAATTTAGGGTCGTTAAGTTTTGCTATTGCCTCAGCATCGCCCTGCGCTGCAGCTTTTTCATACCAATATAAAGCCTTGATAATATCTTCATTTAGTAAAATATTACATTCATAACATCTAGCTAATTTAAGCTGAGCCAAAACATAATTATTTTCAGCAGATTTTGTATACCAAAATACAGCTCTATTTTTATTACGAAGGCCAATTGTTCTCAATTCATAAAAAAATGCAAGATTAAATTGCGCCGGAGGATAAGCCATCTTTGCCGCAGATAGATATAGTTTTTTAGCCTGCTTTATTTCATAAATATCAGGATTATTACCATCCATAATAATATTTGCAAATCTATTTTGCTGATCAGGAGCACACAATAACATCTGTCTATATAATTCTTTTCTACCTTCATTTCTTCCTATTGTCATAATATATACAGTAAAATATTGATTGCATTTTATTACAACCCATTAACATCTTAACACTAGAATATCAAGAAAATATTAATAAAAAAAAGCCTCCTAGAATTATTAAACTAGGAGGCTTTTTTAAAAAAATATCAATATTAAAAGAAGAACTATTTAGCTTTAGACTTATCGCCTTTGCCTTTAGATTTTTTCTTTTCTTTATCTCTAGCTTTAGCATTTTTTTCTTTTTTTACTGGCTCGTTGCCTTCATCATCACCTTCTTGAACTTCACCTTCTGCAGCTGCTTTCTTACCATCTTTTGGATTTAAGAAATTATTTTCAGCCTCACGAGCTTCATCCTCAGTTCTGGCAACAATAACTCTAACGTCAGCTACAACTTCAGGACATAATTTAATTTTAATTGGATAAACACCAACATATTTAACTGGCTTATCAAGCTTAACATATTTTTTATCAAGCTCAGTTAGAGAAGCTGTAATTGCAGTTGCTATATCTTTAACCGATACCGAACCAAATAATCTACCATCTTCACCAGCTTGTCTAAGAATAACCACAAACTTATTTTCAATTTTTTTAGCAATATCAGTTGATTTCTCAACATGATCAGCTAGCTCTTTTTCAATATGCGCTTTTCTTTCAGCAAAAACCGCTTTATTTTCTACCGTTGCTCTTAAACATTTTTTTTGTGGTAAAAGAAAATTACGAGCATAACCGTCTTTAACAACAACTATATCGCCTAATTTGCCTAAATTATCCACATGTTCTAATAAAATTATTTCCATAATATAACCTGTACTTATATACCTTTATCTTTACTGTGCTATGAAAGGCAATAGAGCAAGCTGTCTTGCTTGTTTAATTGCTTTAGCAAGTTTACGTTGCATCTTCGCAGAAATCGAAGAAATACGACTAGGAATGATTCTACCACGTTCTGAAATATAACGTGATAATAAATCTGTATTTTTATAATCAACAATAGGAGCACCTTCTCCAGATAGAGGACAACCCCTTACTCTACGAAAAAATACGTTACGAACCATTGGCACGTTACCGCTACCATATGAATCAGAGTAACCACCACTATTATTATCACCTTGAAAACTGCTTCTGTTTCTAGACATTTGAGTCGTTCCCTTTCCTATCTGCATAAGAAGAATTATTATTACCACTATTATTATTACTATTTAGTACAGGAGAAGCTTCTTCACTGATAGCTTCAACTTTAACTACTAAACTACGAATAACATCTTCGTGTAATTTTAATTGTCTCTCAAGTTCCTTAATTAAGGTACCTGGAGCATCAAGACCAAAGAACACATAATGTCCTTTACGGCCTTTTTTTATAGTATAAGCAAGGCTTCTCAAGCCCCAATACTCTGTTTTTACTATCTTACCGTTATTATCATTAATAACTTTAGTAAAATATTCAGTTATCTTATCTACTTCTTGTGTAGATAATTCCTGCCTTGCAATAAATGTACTTTCGTAAAACGCCATTTTTCCTTCACCAATAATTCATAACTAAAAGAGCGGACAAAATACATATTTTATTTAAGAGATGCAAGCACAAATAATAATATTTTACATAATAATTGGATCATTAATCGTATAATAAGGCAAAAACAGATGCCAATATGCATATAAAAATGAAATATTAGCATCGTTCAAGGTAAATAAGTAGAATTAATTTAAATTAGCATTTATAGTTATAGTATACCAATAATAGATCACGATCTATTATATTTATAGTAAAACTGGTTCTTTAAATTGATATAGGTAGAAAAATATGCAGAGGTTATTGCAAGCATTTAAAAATTCTTTAAGCGGACTATATATAGCCTACAAAGAAGAAACTGCTTTTAAACAGGAAGTTTTCTTAAGTATATTACTTATACCTCTTGCTGTATTCACAGCCAAAGATCAAGCTCATCTATTACTAATGATAGGTTCAGTTTTAATTTTATTAATTACTGAACTATTAAATACCGCAATTGAAGCAACTATTGATTATATTAGTATGGAAAGACATCCTTTGGCTAAAAAAGCCAAGGATACCGCGAGCGCTGCAGTATTAATTGCCTTATTTTTTGTGGTTATTTGTTATATTTAAGATACTAACTGCTTAAACAATTCTTTCATATTATGCGAGCAAGCCAGCTCGTATGGCCGAAAATTAGCATTATTTTCTTGCTCTAGATTAGCACCTTTTTGTAGTAAAAAATTTACAACATTTATATCATGCATCATAACCGCATAATGCAGCACAGAATTACCATTATTATCAGCCATATTAACATCAGCGCCATTATTAATTAAATATCGAAGACAAGCCTCATATCCTTGCTCTACCGCAATATGTAACGGAGTTCTCCCTCTTTGATCTTTTAAATAGATACTTGCCCCATGCCTTAATAATATACTGAGTAAATTTAAATCACCTAATAATACTGCTAAATGCACGACGCTTAAGCCTTTTTTATTTCGACAATTAATTTTAGCTACAAAAGGTAATAAAATATTTATTAAATCATGCTTCTGATATTTTATCGCTATATGCAAAGGAGAATCACCATCATTATTTAAACTATTTACGCCAGCTCCAAACTCAATCAAAAGCCGCACCATTTCAACCCGGCCGTAAAATGCTGCAATATGCAAAACATTATTACCGTTTTTATCACAAATATTTAAATCAGGAGTATATCTATTTAATAGATCGTTTAATTCTTCTAGATTATCTTTAGCTATTAGCGCAAAAACATTTTCCACTAGATTCTGCTGCTCAGTTGGAATTATTCTATTCTGGCGGCTAATAGTATTTTCTTGCTTATGTAACATAAGATTAATACCTATTAAAAATATAGAGTTAATTATTTGAATCCATATACTAACTATGTCTATAATTCAAGACATTATTCAACTATCAATGTATTTCCTTCCAATTATCACCACAACTTAAAGAAACAGTCAGTGGCACCGATATTGGATAAATATTTTCCATAGTTTTTTTAATTTTATCGGAAAGCTCGAGACTTAACTCTTCTTTCACTTCAATTATAAGCTCATCATGAACCTGCAATAGGCTTCTTACTTGATTTTTACCATATTTAGCAAATAAGATATCTAATTCCACCATAGATTTTTTGACAATATCAGCGGCACTGCCTTGCAAGGGAGCGTTTATTGCCGCCCTCTCCGCAAACTGTCTAATCATCCCATTACGCTCATTAATACCTTTTATATAACATTTTCGACCAAAAATAGTTTCAACAAAGCCATGCTCAAAAGCAAATTGTTTAGTTTTTTCCATGTAAGCTAGAATTCCAGGATATTTAGCAAAATATTTAGCAATATAATCCGCCGCTTCACTTTTTTCGATACCTAATCTTCTAGCTAAACCAAAACCACTCATCCCGTAAATAATTCCAAAATTAATCGCCTTGGCTCTTCGCCTTAACTCACTAGTTACTGACTCCAATTCAACTCCAAAAATCTCACTCGCCGTTAAAGCATGAATATCTTTACCTAAATGAAAAGCTTCTTGTAACGATTTTACTTCAGCCATATGCGCAAGTAATCTTAATTCTATTTGCGAATAATCGGCAGAAATTAATTTATAATCTTTTTCAGCAATAAATACTGCACGAATATTATTACCTAGTTCGGTACGAATAGGAATATTTTGTAAATTAGGGTCTCTCGAACTTAATCTACCAGTATTCACCATCGCCATTGAATAATGAGTATGTACCCTACCGTCTTTAGCTATTTGTTTATAAAGTGCATCTGTGTAAGTATTTTTAAGCTTAGCTATAGTTCTATATTGCAAGATATATTCAGCAATCTCAACACCTTCTGTGGCTAGACTGTCTAATATTTCTACATCGGTTGAAAATAATCCAGTTTTTTTAGATTTTCGTCCACCTTTAATCCCCAAATCAACAAATAGAATTTCTCCAAGCTGTTTAGGAGAGGCTATATTAAATTCTTTACCCGCCAATCTATAGATAATTTTCTCAAGATTAATTATTTCTTTAGCAAAATTATCAGAAAGTAATTTAAGCATTAAATGATCAACTTTAATACCCAAATTCTCCATATTAGCTAAAACAGTAATTAGTGGCTTATCTAATTTATGATAAATACTTAAAGCCTTTTCTTTAAAAAGATTCTGTTTAACTACAGCATATAATTTTATAATTATTTTATTGGCCGTAATAATATAATTATTTACTTCTTCTTCGCTGGCTTTTTTAAAATTAATTTCAGGAAAATCACCTTTGCCCATATTCAAAAGATTAAGCGCTAATGAATGCAAATCATGCTCATATTTACCTGCTGAATAGGCATAAGCCATAATCATAACATCATCAAAAGGATCAATATTTAAATTAAGCTTAAATAATATTTTAAGTAAAGGTTTTAAATCAAAGCCTATTTTAATCACCGCAGGATCAAGCAAGATATCTTTTAAAGTAAAACATACTTCTTCTAAGGTAATAAAATCAGCATTTTTTTTATCCTCAAATAAACTAGCTTGAATAGATTTTTCTTTTTCTTTTAAATTTATCACTATCAAATTAGTATGATTAAAACCTAAAGAAATTTTATTAATCTTATTATCTTCAGCAGAAAAATAACTATAGAGCGACAATATCTCCGGTGTATTTTGTGCTTTAATATAAGCTTCAAGTTCTGAAATATTCCCAATAAATTTTATATTATTTTGAAGATTATCTTGGCTAACATCCACTATATTGGTAATTGGATTTATAATTTGTTCATTAGGTAAACCATTTGTTCTCTGACTTAAGAAAGCTCCGATATTTTTTTCTAATCTTTTTATCACTGATTGAAAATTATGTTCAGTTAAAAAAGCTAAAAGTTTATTTTTATCGTAAGGTTTAATTTTAAATTCTTCAATAGCCGTATCTATTGGTACATGATAATCAAGAGTAACTAATTTTTTGGATAATAAGGCTTTATCTCTACAAGCAATAATTGTTTCTCTCCGTTTATTTTGCTTTATCTCTTGAACCCTACTTAAAACATTTTCTAAACTACCAAATTCATTAAGTAATTGTGCGGCTGTTTTAACTCCAATACCAGCTATACCAGGAATATTATCTGAACTATCACCAGTCATCGATAATAGATCAAGCATCTTCTCTGGTAAAATGCCATATTTTTCTCTGACCATTTCAGCGGTTATATAATTTTGTTTCATCGGATCAAATAAAGATACTTTATCATTCATCAATTGAATTAAATCTTTATCTGAAGAAATAATGGTAACTTTAAATCCTTGCTCTTTACCAAGCCTTGCATAAGTTGCAATTAAGTCATCAGCCTCAAATCCAACTTTATCAATCGCTCGTATATTAAAAGCTTCAACAGCTTTTCTAACCAAAGAAAATTGTGGAATTAAATCTTCAGGAGCCTCCGGCCTATTAGCTTTATATTCAGAATAGATTTTATTTCTAAAAGTTTCTTTGCCGCTATCAAATATTACCGCAAAATAGTCTGAGGAATGATCAGCAAGCAGTTTAAGTAGCATATTTACAAAACCATGAACAGCACCCACTGGCACACCAACAGGATTAGTAAAAGGCGGTAGAGAATGATAGGCCCTAAATAAGAACCCATAACCATCTAGTAATAGGAGATTTTTTTCACTTTTTAAGTTATCTTTTAGTTCATAATCTAACTGATTAACCGTCATTTTTACCTACTTTTATATATTCTATTTAAACAATTTGATAGGCTTATAAGATACCCCATCTTCATCAACTTTATCTTCATCTGGTAATTTATCTATAATATTGTTCTTGTGGTCGGTAGCCACAAAAGGAGAATCATGATCTGTATTTTTACTATTAGAGCTAGTTCTTTGCTTATCTAAACTATTTTTTTGTTTCTCAAGTTCAATTTTTTCTTTTTGCAGTTCAATTTTTTCTTTTTTTATTTCTTGTTTTTCTTGTTCAATTTTCTTTTGTTCCAATTTTCTATTAACAGCTTGCCGCTTTAATTTTTCTGGTTTTAATCCATTATTTTCAGGCTCAGTTTTTCTATCTTTATCAATAAATGAACGCGGCGGAACTGGCGACAGAGAAGGCTTATTACCAGCTATTGGCTTTTCAGAACCCGAACAATCTAATAAATCATATATGTGAGTTAAATATTCTATTCGAGAATTAGCAGATTTATATGCCTTACTACCATCTAAATAACCTGAAATCCAGCAAGTAGGCATAAACATTTCGCCTAAAGTAATTTTTTTGCTTTCTTCACCTAAACTACGATAATGTTCAGCTTCATTGATCTCAAGTATAATATCCCGACAAGCAAGTTTTTTATCAGTATCTTGAATAGAGCCAATAATTACGGGAGTACTACAGTCACAAGATGAAAGAAATATGGGCGCAATTAAAGTCAATAATGCTTTTCTAATTTTCATAAATACTCTCGCGATAAATATATACTAACTTAATTATACTAATTACTTCAATTGCGCCCTTAATTCTAACCTTGTTATAGACTATATTACTTATAGTCATCCTCATCAATATGAGTTCTTTCATAATTCTCATGCCGTTCTTGTGCTTCAATTGATAAAGTAGCAATTGGACGCGCCTCTAATCTTCTTACTCCAATTTCTTCACCAGTTTCTTCACAATAACCATAAGTATTATTTTCAATCCTAATAAGAGCCGCATCAATTTTATCAATTAATTTTCTGTAACGATTACGCGTTCTAAGCTCTATAGAAGCATCAGCCTCCACAGACGCCCGATCATTTACATCAGCCTCTTGCCAATTTTCTTCTTTAAGATGATTTATTGTATCCATAGATTCATCTAATAATTCTTGTCGCCAAGCAATTAATTTTATTCTAAAATATTCCAAATGCTCAGGACACATATATTCGTCTTTAACACTCGGTTTATAATTCTCCGGTAGCGTTACTTTTTTAACTTTTTTTATTTTTTTAGACACTTCGGCCATTTATTTATTCCCTCTTTATAATTATCACAATAATAAAACTTCAAATTCTAGCAAGAATATAGCGATTTAAAACTTAAAGCCTTTATAAGGGGAGAGATTATAGCTAATTTTACAAAAAAAGCTATGTTATAATTAAATATAGCCTAAAAAACCGAGAGGCTTAACGGACAACTACTTGAAATATAAAGTTTAAAATACAAAACTTAACGTTCTAACTAAAATTATCTAAAGAAAAAGCTATTTTACTCTCTAGATCTTTAAGCTCTAAAATATGCTTATCTACCAGATCTAAGCGCGGCTTAAGGCCACATTTATTGGCAATTTGAATAGAAATTCCTGGACGCGCATTAACTTCCAGGAGCATGGGACCATATTTTTGATCAATTACAATATCAACTCCAATATAACCAAGACCAATAATCGAGTCAAAGCGTGAAGCTAAATTCAAAATATCTTGCCAATAAGGAATTTCAATTCCTCGTAAATTCACATTAGTATCGGGATGATTATTAATAAAAACATTCTTCTGTATCGCATGAGTAGTAACCCCTTCTTTGATATTAACTCCTATACCCACACCACCAGAATGTAAATTAGCTTTACCATCAGATTTTCGTGTAGGCAACCGCAGCATTGCCATAACCGTAACACCCTTATAGACAATTAGCCTAATATCAGGAACTCCTTGATACGAAATATCAATAAAATCTTTAATAGATTTAACTCGATATTCAACCAGAACCTTATCATTAGTTCCTCCCAATGAATATAATCCATTTAAAGTATTATTTAAGTGATAACGCAAGGTTGGATAATCTATAACTGCACCGCTGGATTTTACATAACCATTTTCATTATGATCTGCAATAACTAATATACCTTCACCACCACTACCTTGAGCAGGCTTAATAACAAAATCTTTATGCTCACCTATCATTTCAGCAAATTTAGGGACCTGATCTTGATACTCAATAATCGCATAGGTTTCCGGACATCTAATGCCTGCAGCTAAAGCTATTTTTTTAGTTTCTACTTTATCATCAACTAAAGGATAAAATTTACGTCTATTATTAACAAATATATAGTCAAGATTTCTAGCATTAATCCCCAAAACACCATATTTTTTAAGGTCAAAATTATAACGATTTTTTAATATTTCTTTAAATCCCATTATTAATCTCTTAAAACTCTAAATCTACGATATTCGGTTAATTTATACCCATTATAACGACCAAGCACTAAAGATATCGCTAATATTACTAATAATAATTCTGGAAAAGTAACTATCAAATGAACTATTAGACCATTATTCATAAACCAGTAAGCAATAACAGCCACAATTAAACTATTTGTTGCCGCACTTAAAGCTTCTTTAGGACCATGTTCTTCCCATTTTAAAGTCATTCTTTCTATAACCATAGTTAATATAACTATAGGAAATAATGAAATTGATAATCCGGAAGTGATTCCAAGTTTAAAGCAAATTAAACTAATAACAAAAATTGCTAAAACCACGATAGTAAGTACTGCCGTTAATCTTGGTACCATTAGTAATTGTAATCGATCAAAATAGGTTCTAAATATTAAACCAAAGCCAACTATAATAATAAAAAAGGCAATACCCCATAATAATTGCGTCTCACGAAAAGCTAACGCAACCAATACCGGCATAAAAGTACCAAAAGTATTAATTCCAACTATTTGCCTTAATACGCCACTAACCAAACAGCCAATAGGTATTAATAATAAAATTTGGAACAATAACTGTACATCAACAGGTAGACTAAAAACTGAAAATGCATGAACAAAACTACTAACTTCTCTACCTTGCCAAATTGCTTCAGTTAAGGCACTTTCAGTATGTCTTTTAACTGAAATTGAAACATTAGAACTAACATTACCATCAATAGTAAAGAATTTTTTACTACCTATCCACCATGGCATCACCCTTTTTTCTTCCCATTCTGCCGTTTTATGCTCATTATTATCTTCATCAAGCTTATGCCACTTGGACTGATCGTAATATTCAACCCAATGTTCAAAAGTAGCATTACGCTTGCTATCTGCTAACGCTAATCCATTTACTATTCTTGCAGGAATTCCTGCATAATTTAAGACCATAGAAATTAAACCATATTCTTTAGTAGTTTCTGGAAAAACTTCTTTTATTCTTAAAATTCGCTCATCATTAGTGTTAGATATTTTAAGTAACTCTGTAACAAAACTAGAAGCATCTGCAGATCTTGAATGTATTTCTTCAATTAAGTTAATCAAAGCTGCATAACCTGGATTATCAACGGCCTTATTCTTTACCTCATCATTTTTATAAGTAAGAGTAGGATGCGGCGGTTTAACAGCACGTTGTCCCTCTAATGGTGAATTAATCCCATAAATTATTGCTCGATAAAATATTACTTCTTTACCCTTAACCGCACGCTTGGACCAGGTAGCAATCCGATTATGAGTATCTGTAGCTTTTTTAGTTGTAAAGCCATATCCGTGATTAATAAAATTCTCATCAACTAAAGCATAGCCATTAGTTTCAAAAGGCAAATAAAGCTTAGCTTTAACTGGCGCTCCTCTAGACTCTAATTCTATCTTAGCTTCTATATACCAACTTTCAGCTTGTTTATTAGGAAACAAAGGAAAATCTAGGATCACCGACTTATAAAAAAATAAGCATAAGCCTAAACTAGCACAAATAGCCGCAATAATAAAAGTATGAAAAGTACGCATAGATCCTTTTTACATATTACATCTGGGAGTAGTGATAAATTTTTTACTAACATCTATTAATACATTATTTTGCATCATATTACGTCCAATTAAAACTGGATATAAAAAATGTGCTCTATCCGCTAAATTAACCTCATCATTAATTAATTTATCAGCAATACAAAAATCCATCTTAACAACTGGTCTTCTAATAAATTTACCAGTTTTAGTTTTTATTCTTACCCATCTAACAATTACACTTTCAAAAGTTTCTTGTTTTTTATCACTCATATTAATGCGGTATATTATATATTTTTTATTATCTTTATCATAGATCTTAATTATATCTGCATCAATTGAAGAAGTATTAGCTCCACTATCTAATTTAGCTTTAACTTTAGCTTTAGATCCAGCAATATTAATTTCCTCTATCCAACCGGCGATTGGTTTACCGTCTTTAATATATTTAATTTCTTTCTTATTTTGTACATGATTTAATTCTTTTCTGCTAGATTTTAGATTATCTGACTTCGTATAGTCACTAATATCTTCACTTTTTGTAACTAAATTTTGAGAAGGTAACTCTCGTTTTATTACTAATTCTTCAGCTCGAGACTCATTTAAAAGTACTATACAGGTAATAAGAAAAATAAAATAAACTACAACAATATTAATGCGCATAATAATACAACGATATTTATGAAGGTAAACTAAAAAAATATTTTTTGAAAATATAGTATCTATTTACTAAATAGCAATTTTAAAGATTAAGCTATTATAAATAGATTATAAATATAATTCAATTATTAATATTTAGACCATCTAGCTGCACGTGACAATAAAACTACACCTAGGGAATATCAATATTTAGTTGAAAATTTTCTTTGGCATAAAAAGATTTTTATTCTAGTATAAGATCATACAGGAATTTTTTGGCACTAAGGCTAGAAAATAAAAATTATAAGGGGAATTTATACTATGTCAGAGGTGATTGAGAAGCAAAATTACAATCAAAACAGAGAATCAGCAGCCATAAAGCCGCAGATTATGGTTAATACTAGATTTGGTGAAGTTAAAGTAAACAGCCATAACCGCTTTACTTTAACCGGCGGTCCACTTGGTATGGAAAGTTTTGAAGATTTTTGTCTTATAGAGTTTGAAAAAACTGAAGGTCCTTTTTTATTATTTCAATCTGTAGATAACCAGAATGTAGGATTTGTGGTTATTCCAACAAGTTACAGCAACTCTCCAATAAAAAAAGCAGATCTTGATGAAATATGTACTAATTTAGCGATCGAAGAAAATAAGCTACTAGCCTTGTTTATAGTATCATTTGATAAAAATGAAAATAATGCTATGTCAATAAATCTAAGGGCGCCAATCATACTGAATATCGTTGAAAAAAAGGCCTATCAATATGTTATTGCCTCAGAAGAATATTCTATAAAGCATGCGATAAGTTAGGTTATAGTAAAATTAATGGGTTAATTTATATCGGCTTAAAAATAGTCCTCCTACGCTTAAGATGACTTGCTTTACGTCTATATAGTATTTTAGTTTGAAAAATTTATATTTTGTGGATCCTGAACAAAACATAAATAGTATTATAAGCATATGTTTTTTCAGGATATGTAGCATCATAGAAATAATTTAATAATTATTGATTAGAGGTAAATTATTTCTTGATCTACTATAGCCCATAACTGGGCTCGTATATCTTCTCGCTATTTAGTGCTCTTACTTAAACTGACCGAAATCCAGTTTAGCGTAAGCAACACAAAGCTCGAAGAGCGAAGTGTGGAGCCAGGCGGTCTCGAACCGCCGACCTCAACACTGCCAGCGTTGCGCTCTACCAACTGAGCTATGGCCCCTTTCACACTAAATGATAAATAATAGATTTGCTTATAGCCTGCAAGTAGAAACTGATAAGTTTTTTTATAAAAATTTAGGAACATAATCTTTCTAAAAAAAACAAGACTTATCCAACTATATCTGTTAGAATAAAACTATATAATTTAAGCTTTTTATAAATAATCCACATAAAGATCATGGCCGTAGCAAAAAATCTGAAACCTACAATCTTAATTGTTGAAGATGATGAAGCAATTATAACCTTACTTACTTACACTCTAGAAAAAGAAGGTTATACAACTATTATTACTAAAGATGGCGAAGAAGCCATAGCTCTCATTGATGAATATAAACCAGATTTAGTACTACTTGATTGGATGATCCCTGGTAAAAATGGTATTCAAATTTGTAGTTATATCAGAAGCAAGATTGAAGTTAAAAAAACTCCTATAATCATGATCTCAGCTCGTACCGAGGAAGAAGACCGAGTTGAAGGCCTAGAACGTGGTGCTGATGATTATATAGTTAAACCTTTTTCTGCAAAAGAATTAGTAGCAAGAATTCAAGCTATATTTCGCAGAATGCGCCCTATTTTTGTTGAAAAAAAATTAGAATATGGAGCAATCTCAATTGATACAGCAACTAGACGAGTCACTTATAACGACGCAGAAAAACATTTAGGTCCAATTGAATATAAATTACTCCAGTCACTACTTGAATATCCAAAACGAGTATTATCTAGAGAACAATTAATTCAAAAAATTTGGAATAATGATTCTCACGTAGAGCCCAGAACTATCGATGTTCATGTTAATAGATTAAGAAAAGCCTTAGGAATTAGCGATGCTAGCTCCACTGTAATTAAAACTATCCGCTCTTCTGGTTACTGTATTAAGAAAAATAATGAAGATGATTCTAACTTCCAGTTCCTGGAAGAAGTATAGTAGATCAAGCAATGATTTTGTACTTTAATTACTTACATAAATCATTGCTATGATGCTACATATCCTGAAAAAACATATACTTACAATACTATTTTATGTTTTATTCGGGATCCATAAATACATTCATTTCAAATAAGAAATACTATATAGTTGCCCGTGAAAAAACATCTTACGATATTTTTTCAGTTACAATAATGAATAAT
>CAYZBM010000056.1:0-5648 GCA_964476705.1 uncultured Rickettsiales bacterium
AAAAGTATTCTTGACTACTCACCAGGCGTCCATATATGACCTATATTATGGATCCCGAACAAAACATAAATAGTATTATAAATATATGTTTTTTGTGTCTAACTTGTACGCGCTAAAGGCGCGTCCGACGTAAGCCCGACGAAGCCCATAATGGAAGTGATGGCGTGCCCGAAGGGATTCGAACCCCTGACCCACAGCTTAGAAGGCTGTTGCTCTATCCAGCTGAGCTACGGGCACATTAATCTGGACTTCTTCCTAAGAGGAAGTGAGTCTCTAAATAACCTAAATAGTTAAGATAAACAAGGTTTTTATACCTTATTACGT
Source organism: uncultured Rickettsiales bacterium (assembly GCA_964476705.1). Classification (GTDB taxonomy): domain Bacteria; phylum Pseudomonadota; class Alphaproteobacteria; order Rickettsiales; family UBA6187; genus CAYZBM01. The sequence goes on from CAYZBM010000056.1 coordinate 325, forward strand.
GAAATATATTCATTCATACAGTTGCGGATAGTGTTTTCTATGTGCAAAGCCAGTTCTTTTCTTGAAGAAAAATCGATTATTTTGCAAGGTTTATGAAAAGTAACTATAGCCTTATTTTCTTTGGTTTTTAATAGTTTCCAGAGATGAGGTAATAAAGTTGCATCGCCAAACCAAGCTATAGGAGATGGGTTGTCACCAGTAAATTTTTCCGTTCCCGATTCGGAGTATATTATAGTTAAAGGTAGTATTTCTATATCTTTAGCTTTAGGATTTTCATTATTCTCTAAAAAAGAGAAACCACCACTTTTAAACTTTTTTATCTCTAAAGTATTATTTGTGGTTCCTTCGGGAAAAACCACAAGGTTACGTCCTGATAAAATATAATCAGTAACATTTTTGTTTTGAGTTGTTAGTGATCTTTTATTCTCACGATCAACATAAATTGGTTGGCTGCTATTTACCATTTGGGCAATTATAGGCCATTTTTTAATATTGCCTTTTGGCGTAAAATGACAAGGAATTATACCGCCGATAATCATAATATCTAAATATGAAGAATGATTTGCGACGATTAAGCGGCCTTTATCAAATTCTGGTATTTTACCAATTATTTCAAGTTTAAAACCAAATAACCAAGTAACAAATTTATACCAGCTCATTAAAAGAATAGAGTGGTATTTATAAGGAGCAAATCTATTTATTATGGTACTAGCTGATACAACTACTATAAAAGTATATATAATCAGCAGAAATAGTCTCAATAAGGCACGAATATATGGCATGGTTATATTATGTTTAGGTTTAATTATAAATTTATTGATCTACTACTGTATCTGGACCCTGAAACAAGTTCAGGGTATGTAGCATCATATAAATGATTTAGTATATGTTTACTATGAGAGTTAATCATTTATTGATCTACTATAATTCCGGAGTTAGAAAATCCATATATCTTTTCGAGATATCTTCTTTTTTAACTATAACGCAAACATCAGTAGTGTTGACGTTATGATCTATAACTGCGCCATTTCCTACTTTGCCACCTAATCTAATATAACCTTTTATTAGTGGTGGTAAGGCAGCAAAGGTTCTTTTTTTATCTATATCTTCTTTCGGAATTAGAGTAAATTTTGCCTTCATACTTTCCAAAGGAGTAGGAGCTAGATCATCTTGTATTCGATGAAAATGATGAAGATAAGAAAGAAGAACGGCATGTTTGTTAGGATCGTCTCCTGGAAAACTTGCACAACCAAATAATAAATCAAGATTATATTTTTCTAAGTACATAGCTATTCCCCGCCAGAGTAATTTTATTACTGGACCCTTGCGGTAATCTGGGGCTATACATGATCTGCCAACTTCTACGATGTTTCCTTTGTAATGTTCTAGAAGTTTTGAAATATCGAATTCGGTTTCAGTATAGAATTTTTTAACGTTTTTAATAAATTCGTATCTTAAGAATCTGTATGTGCCTACAACTTTTAAATTATTTTCTAAGTTATCATAGGCAATCATATGATCGCATATAGGATCATACTCATCTTCGTCTATTTTATTATTATTACTGCTTCTTCCAGACATTTCTTCAAAGAATACTTTATAGCGCAACTCTTGAGCCTTGCGAACATCTTCTGGTTTTCTTGTTATCTTTAAGGAGAACGAGCCCTGATTTAAAGATAGCGTCTCTTCTTGCTGCATTTAATATTTCCTTTTGATTAATGCTTATATGAGAGATAAAGGCCTAGAATAAAGCTGGGCCTTATATATTACAAATAAAAAAAATATACAGGTAGATATGTTTCAGTAAAAACTAGTAATTGCAAGTAGTTTTTCTATACCATAAAATTACACTAGATAATTTCTATTCTATAAAATAGCTCTTTATATGATTGTTTTATAGTACTTTAATAAGTTTTTTATAATAAATTTTTGGTAGCAACTATTTAAGTGATAAATAAACTAAAAAATAAATTGTTTTTTAAGAAGGGCTTTAGTGTAACAGAAGCGGCAATTGCTCTTACTGCTGTTGCAGCCTTAGTAATTGTTGCCGTTGGCGGAGCAGATTTAATTAGAAAAGCTCAAATATTAAGAATAGTAAAAGAAGTTAAAGTTTATTCTGAGGCCGTTGTTCAATTTGAAAATAAATATAATTCCCTGCCTGGTGATATAGCTAAATCATCGGTTTTAGATATTAATAATACTAGTAGCGATAATGGTAATGGCAATGGAGTTATTGATCAAAAAGAAAGACTTTTATTTTGGAAACATTTAGCCCAAGCTAAGTTAATAGATGGGACTTACGATGGAATAAATGAGGTTCCAGGACTTGGTTTGCCCAAAGGTCCTTTGAATGAAAGTGGTTATTACATAGTAAATATAACTAATAATAATAGTTTTGCTAAACAGTCTATAGTTATAGGATTATCAGGATTTTCGGAAGCAATTTCGGCTGGAAGTTTAGGAGTTTTAACCCCTAAAGAAGCTTATAATATAGATAAAAAAATTGATGATGGCAATCCAAATAGAGGTATAGTTAGAGCGATAAATGGCAATAATCAGAATTGTATTACAAATAATGATTATAACTTAAAAGTAACAGATAATAGTTGTATTGTAGAGTTTGTAACTAAACTTGATAAAAAATTAAATGATAATAATCTTTCAGGTATTTGCACGCAAGCTGGAGATAAAAGAGAAACTCCAGATTCGTCCTCAAGATGTCCAGTTGGATATATTGGAAAAATAATGGAAAGCTGTAAAGTTGATTTATCTACTTCTATAGGAAGTTGGGAGATATCCGATCGTTTATGTGAGAAAATTACCTGTCCTGGTGGTAAAGTTTTTGGTCAGAGAAGAAATCTTGGTTGTTTAAATGGGCAAACTGGAACAGGAATTGTCGAAGAATGTTCGCAATATGGAGTTTGGCAAGAGATAGAAGACTTAAGTAATTGTACTACTCCTAGCGGAGAAACTGATGGTGCAACTTGTATAACTGCTAGTCAATCCAGATCTCCTCAGGCTTGCAGTTGGGGGAGAAGTGGATTAGTAAACCAAATATGTATAAATGGCGGCACAGGTAATCGTAATTATTGGCAAACTATAACAAATGGAGATAGTTGTGCTAGATTTGGTTGTGGAGATGGTAGTTTAGTTGGAGATGTTCGGAAATCATCGTCAAAAACTTGTGGTCAGTATTATCAGGGAATTGATAGAACAGCTGACAGTGTATTTGCAGTTACAGAAAGCTGTACTATGGATGGAACATGGCAAGTAGTTTCTGATGAATGTTCTCCGCAATATGGTTCTTGCGTTTTAGGTACCGATACAACTAGGGATATAGGTTGTCCTCCTGGAAATACTGGTAGTCATAAACAAGTTTGTGTTGGAACAACTCAAGGATATTGGATTACCGCTTCAGATAACTGTAGGCCGGTTACTTGCTCTGGAGAGAAAGTGGGCGCTGTAAGAATTCTTGAATCAAGTTCTTGTGAAAGTGGGCAGACCGGAATAATTATGGAAGTTTGCCATGATGATGGCACCTGGGTTGCAACGAATAATAATTGTACCAAGTCTATATGTATAGGAGTGGGAAATAATGATGGAAATGCTAATTGGCCGAATGCTGATTCTGGAACCAATAATATTTCTGCAACTAGCTGTACAACCTTATATAGAAAAGCTAGCTATCCTAGCGGAGCACTACCGACCAGAAGTTGTGATGTAAATGCCCATTGGGGAAATGTTACTAATCAATGTGTCAGAATTCGTTGCGCTAAAGAAGTTTCAGATAATGCTAATTTTCCAGCAAGTAACGATGAGCTTACAGATAGTGGCCCAGATAATGTCACTGGTTCATGTGTTTCAGGCTATACTAATTCTTCTGATGGTCCGCCGACAAAAAAATGTAGTCCTAATGGTGAGATAGATGTTAGTGGAAATGGGCAATGGACAAATCTTACTAATCCTTGCGTGAGTAATAGCTATAGTGGAATTCCTTTAGAGAACTTAGTTATGTGGTATGACGCTTCGGAAACCGCTACTATGCTTTCAAATCAGGATTGTTCGGACGACCCTCCAGGAACTGATGTTATTGCGAATCCAAACGACCTGATTTCTTGTTGGAAAGATAAAAGTCCATTGGGATTAAAGGCAATAGCTGCTGATGATAACAGGCCGGCTATAACTACCTCCAATTCAATGCCTGCAATGGAATTTGGCGGGAGTAATTTTATGACTATACCGAGCATGCCAGATTTTTTCTCAGTTGATGGAGAAATGTGGACTTTTATAGTTGCTGATGTTGCAGATCCTAATTCCACAGTAACTTTTTTCTCTAAAGCAAATAGTTCTTCAGCTTATAGTCAAATGGGAATTAAATTAAATGCAGGTGATTTAACTATGTATGGGACAGATACCATATTTTCTGAAGCATATAGTACCTCAACATTTATAAATAATAATAATAATAAACCTTACATTTTTGCTGTTCATGCTGAAAATTTAGTGAATGGGCTTAAAGAATTTTTTATTAATGGCTCGCTACAACAATCTACGAATAGTGGAACAGATCTTGCTTCAAGCATAAATACTCCGGTTATAATTGGTGGTAAGCTTGAAGATGCAAGCGATAGATTTGTTGGCAATATTTATGAACTAATTGCCTATAATGCTGATCTCTCTGGTAGTAACGTTGAAGCAGTTAATAATTATCTAAGTAATAAATGGGGAATAAGTTTGATTCCGGCTCCTCCTGGAGATGTAACTATAGGACTAAATTTTTGGCTTGATGGATCAGATACAGATACTGTATTTGTAGATACGGATTGTACGCAGCCAGCTCAAGTAGGGAATAAAATAGCTTGTTTTAAAGATAAAGCTTTAAATAATATACCCATGACTCAAGATATAGCAGAATCGCGTCCACTTGTAAGCGATGCTACTTATTCTGGAGGAAGAAAAAGTGCAGAATTTACTTCTGATTTTTTAAATTCATCTAAAATTATAGCTAATTTTGATGATGCTAAGATGTCGGTCTTTACAGTAATAACTCCACAAAACAACCCTTCTGCAACATCCAGCCCTTCTCTTATTGTAGGACAAATGGCTGCAAATACTTCTATAAAAGGGTTCACAGGTTTTTTTGTTGCGTCTAAAGAGCCGACAATAGGAAAATATTCGGCTGTTGATGGTTATTATGTTGGTCGGAATTCTAGTTCGGTAATTAATGATGATGAGCCCGTAATATTATCATATATTACTAGAGGATAACGATGGTTCTTATTGGGCAAATGGTAATTCTGCAAAAGCCTATCTTTCATTAGCTG
>CAYZBM010000056.1:5658-14619 GCA_964476705.1 uncultured Rickettsiales bacterium
AAAAAGGTGATCCTGTTATTTCTATAAATGGACAATCTGTAAGTTTAACTGATCCAGTACCACCAACGACAGTAAGTTCAGGATATTATCCTGCAGGGACTGAAACATTATATCTTGGTGGAGCTAATGCTGGAAATAATAATTTTATGAATGGAGATTTAGGTGAAATATTGCTCTATAATAGAGATGTAACAGAACAACAAAAAGCAGATATAGAAGATGGTCTGGCGCAAAAATGGGGTATAGCAGTTAGCTCTTGTGCGGTAGATAGTTCATTAACGCTACAGAATAATTTATTATTATGGCTGGATGGACGTGATACTGACTGCGATGGAAATCCTGCAAATGAACCAGATAATGGAGCTAAGTTACCTGTATGGAAAGATAAAAGTCTATCAAAAAACGATGCTAGTAATGATGTAACAGAAAATCAGCCAACATATTCAACTAATCTTTTTAGCGGGCCTCTGCCTGGAGTATATTTTGCAGGTTATCCTGAGAAATATAATTTAAACGCTATAAATTCTGGGGATGACTTTACCATTAGTATAGCATATTATGAAGATACTTCTAATACAAACCCATATTTTTTTGGTGGAACTGGAACATCTGGTATAGTACCAAGATTATCCAGTGGTTCTAGCTATTTTACCGGGCAAGTGATTAACTTGGCAGATCAAACAACAAGTGGTTTATCTCAAGTTGAATATAATAACAGTGCTGCTGCAATATTAACTTATAGATATAGTAAAACATCTGGAGAAGCTAGTATATTTAGAGATGGTCTTTTTATGATTGGACCTCCAGTAGCTGCAGCATTTTCATTAACTGCGGATAATTTATATTATTTAGGGGGAGATGGCTTTAACTCAACTAGTTATTTTAATGGAACTATTGGTGAAATATTATTCTATAACAGTGCTTTAGCAGAAGGTAATAGACATAATGTTGAGTCTTATTTAAGCAATAAGTGGGCAATCGGAATTTCTAAATGCACGTTAAATAGCTCTTTTCCATATGCAGGAGTAGGGACTGGTATAAATTTATGGTATGATGCTACAGATACAGATTGTGATGGCGACATTTCCAATGAGCCAGTTTCTGGTAGTGATCTTGATGTTTGGTATGATAAGAAGAAGAATTATGATGACCATACTTACTATGATATGCGTGGTTATGCTAGTCCTCCTAAATATTATACTAATGTACAAAATCAACTTCCTGCGGTAAGATTTAATGGAAATGCCGGCAATTTTATGAATGCTGGACCTATTATCATAAATGATAATTATTCAATTTTTACTGTATTAAAAGTTAACAATACGTCTTTTATGGATGTATTTGGAGTGATTGATTCGGACCCTGATTTTTATCCGGTTACTATTTATCCCCGGATCTCACTTTATAATCTTCAAGCTTTGGGCTATACTTATAACAAATCTACTCAAGATGTTTATGGTCAGACTGCAAGCAATATAATTTCTGGCGACTTTCATGTAATATCTCAAGTCTATACTCCGGATAATTCTGATATTTATACGGACGGATACCCAGGAACTTCTGGGACAAACTTTAATTATACTCCGACAGAAAATTTTAGAACTTTAGGCGTAAATGATGCCGATGGTAACTATTTTAGTGGCGATATTGGAGAATTTATCCAATATAATACTGCGATGTCAGCTCCTGATAGAATAGCTCTCCAATATTATTTGGGTAGAAAATGGGGAATTCAAATGGCTTGTTATGGAGATAGTATTCCATCTTCAGGAGTTAATGCTTCTTTGGTGATGTGGTTTGATGCTTATGATACTGATTGTAACGCTATTACTGGTGATGAACCAACTAATCTTTACCCCTTATCTATATGGAAAGATAAAACAGGTCACGGGTATGATATGCAATCAGTATCTACACCTACTTATGTTCAAGGAGCGGTTAATGGAAAGCCAGCTGTACATTTTAATAGCTTAAGTAATATGACTACAGCAGCTCTTAGCAGTATAAGCGATCAATTTACTATAGCTATTGTACTAACACTTAATGATTATACTAACTATCCTACTGAAGAAATATTTTCAGCAAGTGGTGCTTTTGATTTTAATTTAATGTTTGATAGCGGGGCATTTACCTCAACATTTAGTTATAATGATGGAGGAAATATAAATTCAACTCCTGTTACTCCAACTATGTCCCCGGCTACTTATATGCCTTATATTTTGATAGGAAGAATGGACCATAACTCATCATTAGCTACAGTAACAACTGCAGGGGGTGGAGCGAGCAATTCAAGTACGGCGAGTATATCATCATCAGGAGTTATTTTATTTGATTCTGGAGATACTATTCAATTGGGAAACAATAGCTCGTCTAATTATGATGGTTATCTTGCGGAGCTTTTAGTTTATAATACGGCAGTTAGTGATTCAGAATTGGCAATAATTAGTTCTTATTTAGCAGATAAATGGGGAGTATCTACCAGCGCGCCTTCAGGTGGCGGTAAGTAATTTTAGTTCTTTCATATTAGTAGATATTTTAGTAGATATTATTCTTTAGATTTTACTATTATTATGTACACTATAAAATATTGAAAGAAATTATGCCAAGTTTAGATAAAATAAAAGAAATTGAAGCAAGAGCCGAGAAAAACGATCCAAAAGCATTAAGAGAACTTAGTGATCTTTACGAAAGAGGAGATGGAGTAGAAAAGGATCTCGTAAAGGCTTGGGAATGTTTAAATAAATCTATATTTATAGTTTATGGCAATCAAAAAATTCATGGTCCGCGATATTTATCCAAAGAAGATGGAAAAAGTATTAATAGAATTAGAAAAGCATTTTTTGCTCAACCACTTGAATCTAAAGAAGATAAAAATAAATATAAAATATTTGGAGAGCAATGCTATAGGATTGGAATGATGTATCTAGAAGGAACTTTTGTTGAAAGAGATTTATCTAGTGCAGCTAAATATTTAGCTTTCGCAGTTGGGACTAAAAATCCAGATTCCTTGAAGATTATTAATGCTGTTTCAAATAGTAATATAGTATCTCTTCGCGATACACCTATTTGGAAGGGTGATTTCTCTATAATTTTCGATGGGCAAGCAGAAACTAATGAAGAAAAATCTAAGAATATAATAGAATTATATAAAGATAAAGAAGCTGTATTATCTAGTGAACAATTACAAGATCAGAGCAATATACAAAAATTAAAAGAACTTGCGGAGATACAATTTAAGATTGGTCGTTGTTATGCTGAAGAATTTGGCACTAGTATAGAATGTTATAGACAAAATGAAGCCGTAGAATATTTTAATAAATCTGCAAAAAATGGTAACCTTGATGCCAAATTATTCTTAGCATCTTGTTATAAAGATGGGTTTGGTGTTAATCAAGATGCAGCTAAAGCAGCAGAGCTATTTAGAGAAGTTGCCGATGCAGGTTATGTCTTTGTACAAAATTTTATGGGGCATTTTTATGAAAAAGGAAATGGTGTAAAGCAGAATTTATCTGAAGCAGTAGAATGGTATAAAAAAGCTGCAGATGGCGGAAATATTTACGCCAAAAACAAGCTTGAAGAAGCTAAGATTCCAGTAACTAATCTATGTGAAGCCACACACGATCAATCAGCAGCTGCAGCATCTGTAGCATAATTTTTCGCAGCGAGAGCTATTTCTTCAGCGACATTGGCATATTTTTTAATAAATTTAGGAGCTTTGTGAGATAGGCCAATCATATCCTCGGTGACTAAGATTTGGCCATCACACTCTTTTCCAGCACCGATACCGATTGTTGGGATAGAGATCTTTTTACTAATTTGTTTCGCTAAATTTTCTGGAATATTTTCTAAAACCACAGCAAAAGCTCCGGCCTGGGTTACGGCTATTGCGTCATTAATAAGTTTTTGTTTTTCTTTTTTTTCTTGCCCCCTCTGTCCATAACTTCCATAAACATTTATACTTTGAGGTTGTAGACCGATATGTGCCATTACCGGAATACCTCTTTGAGTTAGATAATTTATAGTTAGAGCCATTTCTTCTCCGCCTTCAAGTTTTACTCCCTGGCAACCAGTTAGGCTTAAGATTCTAGCGGCATTAGTAAAGGCTTTGTTTACAGAGGCTTGATAACTAGCAAAAGGCATATCTACAATAATACAGGATTTTTTTGTAGCCTTAACTACGGCCTTACCATGCTCACACATAATATCTGTAGTAACACTTAATGTTGAATCCATACCATATAATACCATACCTAAAGAATCGCCAACTAAAATAAGATCGCAATATTCATCAATTATTTTGGCGATGGGATAGGTATAGGCAGTTAAACAAACAATCTGTTTTTGGCCTTTTAGTTTATTTATAGAGTTTGTGGTTAGACGATTTTGCATAAATTGATTTGCGCAGATCTTTGAGGTGATGATTTATATCAAAAACATAAAATACAGCTATTTACTATAAAAAGCTACTAAAAACCTTTTTTGTCTAATGACTTTTTAGATTTTTTAAGAGAAAATACCAAAGTTATACTAGTACCAACCCCTACCTCGCTTTGAATATCAAATTTGCCGCCCATAATATCAGTAAGTTTTTTAGTAAGGGGTAGCCCCAGACCTGTTCCTTCATAACGTCTGCTTAAAGAACTATCTATTTGTCCAAATGGGGACATGGCTTTAGATATATCTTTTGCTGCAATGCCAATGCCTGTATCCACTACAGATACCTGTACGGTTTCGGCTAAAACATCTTCTTTTACAGTCAAAGTTACCGTTCCTGCTTCAGCGGTAAATTTTACCGCGTTAGAAAGTAAGTTAAGCATAATTTGTTTCATTCTTTTGGGATCCGCACTCAATATAACTGGACGGTCTGGGACGTTGGCAATTAGATGAACTTTAGCCTCATTTGCTCTTGGCTGCATAAGTCTAACGCAGTTCTGTGCGGTTTTAGTTAAATCTACATCGACTGTTTCTAGTTCTAATTTATGGGCCTCAGCTTTAGAATAATCTAAAATATCATTAATTAGACTCAATAGATGAATTCCAGAACTATTAATATCAGTGATATATTCTTTATATTGTTGGTGGCCAACTGGCCCCATTACTTCGTCTTTTATAATATTAGAAAAGCCAATTATAGCATTAAGTGGGGTGCGGAGCTCATGACTAACATTAGCTAAAAACATAGATTTTTCTTGATTTTGGCTTTCGGCAAAAGATTTAGCTTTTTCAAGATTAACTTTTTCTTCTAATTGCTTATTGATAATTTTCTCGGTCTTTTTTTCAGTAAAATATAGACTTAAATAAAAGATGCTAAAAATTATGGTTATTATTAAAGAAACAGCAATTTTAAACCAAAATAAATTTTTGCTAACTGCATCTATGTTGGTCAGGAGCTCAATAGTTGGAGCTTGATCTCTAATAATTTTATCATCCCCGCAATCTTTAGGATCTAATTTAAATTTTGAGTAGATATAATCGCTTTTTTTAGCATCAGTATCATTTGAGTATATTCCCATTTGTGGGATATAGGTGCTAATCATTTTAGAATTATCTTGAGGAGGTGTTATCCCAAAGAAAACCAAATTTCCTTGATTAGTTGAAAAAAAATCTATGCCATTTTGGTTAAATAAAGATATTTTTTCTGGCCCAGAATTTGAAAGAACCGTATAAGAAAGGCGAGAAAATTTCTGAAAATATTCATCATCTTTCCAGCGAGGTACATCAATTGTTTTTAATTTATCAAAAATGCTAGAAAACTTACACCAGATTTGAGTAGTATATTGTTTAGCAATGAATTGATGTTCTAAAGTTATAACCGGTTCTATAGTATTGCTAACAATAAATTTTGTAAGAAAATTGCCAATAATAAACACTACCATCACCACGATGGTGATACCAATTATTAGTATATGCTTTAAAGAGTTGCCCATTTTATCTTTGCTACTTGCAGATTTAGTATAGATGTTTAATATATAGCAGCCTTCGGCATATAATTTCAATATATTTCCAAAAAATTGCGTTTTATAAATAAAAATCAGAGTATAGTTATATGAAAGAAGCATTAAAAATTGCAAAAGAAGCTGTTATACTAGGAGAGGTTCCGATTGGAGCGGTAATAGTTGAGAGCGATACAGGAAAAGTTATAACCACTGCAATTAATCAGGTTGAGCGTAATAAAAATCCTTTATGTCATGCTGAAATGGTGGCTATTTATGAAGCTTGCAAAATCCTTGGAACCAAGTTCTTAGTAGGTTATGAGATTTATGTAACTTTAGAACCTTGTTCAATGTGCGCTACGGCTATAAGTCTTGCGCGGCTAGATGCTTTATATTTTGGTGCATATGATGTTAAAACCGGTGGAGTAGAACATGGAGCAAAAATATTTAAAGTTAATGCTACCCATCATAAGCCAGAAATAGTTGGTGGTATTATGGAAGATGAATGTAAAAAGCTAATGACTGATTTTTTTAAAAATCTACGCTAATGATAAACTATAGTAGATCAAGCAATGATTTTCCACTTTAATTACTTACATAAATCATTGCTTGATGCTACATATCCTGAAAAAACATATACTTATAATACTATTTTTGTTTTACTGAAGGATCCCAAAATATATTCATTTCAATTAAGAAATACTATAAGGCTTAGAATCTATAAGAAACAGTAAGTGCGCCATAATCTCCTGAAGAAGTTTGGGTTTTATATTCTTTAGTTTTATGAACCGTAAGTAATGTTACTCTGGCCTTAGGAAAGGTTAGGGTTATTCCTGATTGTATTCCTCCAACCAAAATATTTTTATCAACACTCCTACTATCGCGGAAACTATTCCCATCTAAAAATATATTTCTACCAACTACTTCTGCGTCAAGGCCTGTAAATAAATACCATCCAAAATTTCTACTAGGATTAAAAAAATCTGTTCCTGCTATACTTGGCTTAATAAGAGGTGGGCCATAATCAGAAGGTAAATCTCTACCTATTCTAGCCAATATACTAATATTAGCGCTGGTATTAACATTTCCTAAATTAATTCCATAACCTGGAGTAAGATCAAAGTTAAAACTAAAAGGTGTAGATTTATATAATTCCCTCCATTTTGTTTCATAACTTAAAATTACTCCTGGCTCATCTTTAAGCTGTGTATCCCAACCTTTTGGCCTAGCATCATCTATAGCTTTATGAACAAAGTCTTGGCTTTGTGTCCAGCAAGCGAGGATGGTCCTACCATACCTAGGGTTACTTGAAAAGTATCTAAGGTTATGTCATTGTCGGAAATCAGAATTGCAGTTCCATATAACCAACCAGCATAAGGTCTATCATTTAAGGGGGGATTAGCTAAATTAATATCATTCGGGGTAAAAATACTTTGACCCATTGCAAACCCCCATCTTTTTGCCCCTGTAGTATTTATTATTGGCAATAAATTGGCACTTTTTTCTATCCAATTAGGAACTTCTTCTGAAGAGATATAGCCTATTCTTACACCATTTGTATAATTATTATCTTTACGAATAAAAGTATCATTTTCAAATGACAAAGTTATAATTGCGGCCTTATCTTTTTTACTAGGAGGAGGGTCTAATTTTTCTTGAGCTATTACATTTGTAGGAAATATTATAAATAACATTAATATTATATATTTTCTATATTTCACAATGCTTGACTTCCTCTATAAATAACTAATCTAAAATTATAAGTCCGCAAATAACCATGCCTATAATAAATAGGTTTTAATAATGATGATCTGATGATTTCTGAATTTTTTCTCCACCTGACTCAACATCCTCACCCAAACCATGCATAGTATTACATGCGGAAAGAATTGTTAATAAAGTCAATAATCCGGCTACAACAAAAGTTTTCATATTATCCTCGATTTAAAGATTTGATTTTATTATTATTTAGTTTTCAAATTGTATATTTTTGAGTGTAAAGAATCTATATTGTTTTCTATTAATGAAAATAAAGAAAAGATAAAAATTAATAAATTATTTTTTAGAAGGATGTAGAAAACCATCTATAAAACTAGAAGCTATATTATGTACCACGCCTATAATTGGAGAAGTTTCTTGATTTAAAATTTTAGGAAGTATTTTATTAACCGCATTTATCTTACTTTTAATTAAAAAAATTGAAATAGCAATTAATAATAAAGCTATAGTTCCTATAATTAACGCGGCTAACCATTGATGTAAACCATATGCAACCATTACTAGGTAAAGGCTCCATAGCCCTACAGAAATTAGCAGGGCTACAGAAATTCCTACAAATATAGAAAACATAATTATATTTGCAAGATTTGCTAGTAACTCAGGTAATAATGGTGCTGATCTAAAAGCGCCTTGTTTTAGAAGTAGTGATCTTACTATGGATTGGTTAATTAAAGACATAACATCTATCTTTCTTTAGAATTTAACGACGTGTAAGTACTCCAAGTAAAAAACCTACACCAAGAGAAATAAGGCTAGCGCGGATAGGATTATGACGAATTTCATCAACTACAATACTACTTGCTGTAGAAATTTTATCTTTAGTTTGATCAATTGCATCGCGAGCTTCTACGCCAATATTATGAGCTGATTTTGAAATGTTATCGACAAAGTTTTCATCGTTAACATTACTAAATTTTCTCTTTAAGTCTTTTTTGGCGCTATTAACCATTTCTTTAGCTTTATTAATAGTATCGTCAGTATCGTCTTTTGTATTATTAGAAAACATAATTATCTCCTTAGTTTTATTATTTAAATATAATTAAGGCGTAAATAAAATTAAAAAGATATATAGACTTACTATAGATATTTTTTAAATTATATGCGCTGTGAATTGTATTAAAGCTTTTGCCACATAAATTATCTACAGGATAATATGTTGATAAAATAAAGATTCCCTAAAGATTTGCCTGAATAACTATAGTATTTCATGATTGAAATGATGGTATGGACGCCTTGAGATAAGAATTCA
>CAYZBM010000057.1:0-5984 GCA_964476705.1 uncultured Rickettsiales bacterium
GGGTCGCTATCCAGCTACTTTTTTTATGCCTCATAAAAAGTGTGGGGTACTATAAATTATTGATTAGAGGTAAATTATTTCTTGATCTACTATAGATAGTTAATCGCATAAAACTCGAATCTTAAAAAATAAAAGGGGAAGAGCTTTTAACAAACTCCTCCCCTTTATCTAATATATCTAATTTAAAACTTCAACTTTAGATGAGCATTTAGAAAAACTTACGTTTTTTTCTTGCACCATCTTCATCTCTATTTTCAGATCTATTTTCTGAATCATTATCGCGAGATGAACGTCTCTCATCTGAATTATCATTACGATTATCACGGTCTGAACCACGATCACGATCGCCACCATTATTATCACGGTCGCGATCACCACCACGACGATCGTCAGATCTTCTTCTATTGCCACCTCTATCGCCACCACGACCACCTCTGTCGCCACGATCACGATTAGAACTTGGAGCTCTTCTTTCTTCTTCAAATTGATCAGAAATATCATCACCAGTTTCTTGGTTTACTCTTTTTAGACTTAATCTAATTTTATTGCGTTCAAATCCAAGAACTTTAACTTTAACTTTATCTTCAAGATTATATAAAGATTCTAAGTTTTCAATTCTTTGATCGCTGATTTCACTAATATGGACTAGACCTTCAGTTTTACCCAAAAATTCAACTAGTAAGCCGAAGTCAAATATTTTAGTTATTCTACCTTCGTAAATTTTACCAGGTTCAACTTCTCTAACTATATCTAGAATCATCGCAGTTGCAGCTTCAGATGCAGCTCCATCAACAGATGCTATATTTATCAAACCATCGTCATTGATATCAATTTTAGCACCAGTTTTTTCGCAAATTTCACGAATAACTTTACCGCCTGGTCCTATAATTGCACCAATTTTTTCTTTACTAATTTGGATAGTATGAATTCTTGGCGCATTTTTATTTAGCTCTTTTCTTGGCTCAGTCATAGCTTCCTGCATTTTACCTAAAATATGCGTACGCCCTTCTTTAGCTTGATTTAAAGCAACTTCCATAATTTCAATAGTTATACCATTGATTTTAATATCCATTTGTAAAGAAGTAATACCATCTTTAGTTCCAGCTACTTTAAAGTCCATATCACCTAAATGATCTTCGTCACCTAGAATATCGGATAATACAGAAAATTTATCACCTTCTTTAATTAAGCCCATAGCAATACCTGCAACCATAGACTCGATAGGAACTCCAGCATCCATAAGCGCTAAAGATGAACCACAAACTGTAGCCATAGATGAAGAACCATTAGATTCAGTAATTTCAGAAACTAATCTTACTGTATAAGGGAATTGTTCACTATTTGGCATAACTGGTCTTAAAGCGCGCCAAGCTAATTTACCATGACCTATTTCACGTCTACCTGGAGCTCTTAACTGACTTGCTTCACCAACGCTATAAGGAGGGAAATTATAATGTAGTAAGAATCCTTCTTGACGATTGTCAATTAAATCATCAACTATTTGCGCGTCGCCTTTAGTACCTAAAGTTACCACAACTAGTGCTTGGGTTTCACCACGAGTAAATAAAGCCGAACCATGAGTTCTCGGTAAAAAATTAACTTCGCTAACGATATTACGCACATCTTTTTCACCACGACCGTCAATTCGTTTATGCAAATCAAGTATGTCATTTCTAACAATCTTTTTCTCAAGATTTTTAATCTGACTTTGAACAGTATTTTCTACATAATTTTCAGCTAATTCTGCTTTTAAAGCCGTAACTACAGTTTCTTTTGCTGCAGATATTTTAGCAACTCTGGCTTGCTTATCAGTTTCTTTATAAGCTGATCTTAGAGTTTTTTCGCTTAATTTAGCTATTTTAGCTTGCAACTCACTATAATCATTAATTTTAACTGGAAATGCCGGTTTACCTGCAATGCTTACAAATTCTTTAATAAGCTCAATAACTGGTTGCATTTCTTTATGACCACTAGCTAAAGCCTGTAGCATAATTTCTTCACTTAAAACTTTTGCTTCAGATTCAACCATTAAAACTGAAGTTGCAGTACCAGCTAAAACTAACTCTAATTGACTTTCTTTAAGTTGTTCAAATGTTGGATTATAAATGTACTCACCATTACTATAACCAACTCTAATACCAGCTATAGGACCATCAAAAGGTACTCCACAAATAGCTAAAGCTGCAGACGCACCAATCATACCAACAACATCAGGCTCATTAATTCCATCAAATGACAATACTGTACAAATAACTTGCACTTCATTGTAAAAACCTTCAGGAAATAATGGTCTAATTGGACGATCAATTAATCTTGAAATTAAAGTTTCACGCTCAGATGGTCTACTTTCTCTTTTAAAGAAACCACCAGGAATCTTACCAGCAGAATAATATTTCTCTTGATAACTAACAGTAAGAGGGAAAAAATCCACCCCTTCTTTTGCTTCTTTTTTGAACACCACAGTACATAAAACAACTGTTTCGCCATATGTTACCACAACGGCACCATCAGCTTGGCGGGCAATTTTACCGGTTTCTAATGATAAATTACGACCAAGCCAGTTGATTTCTTTACGTTTTATATTAAACATTTTTTATTTTCCTTAATTTTTTTTATGTACCTAAAATAGAATCAAAAATTGACAAATAACAATATAACAAAAGAAGTTCCTAATGTTATAGCTTTTTCTATTTTTTTAGCACTTGTAAGCTAGTTTTATATTTGCAAAAAGCAATATAAACACAAAGATTATTTTCTAATTCCTAAACGCGCAATCAGATCTTCATATCTTTTTTGGTTTTTACTTTTTAAATAATCTAATAATCTTCTACGTCTACCAACCATCATCAATAATCCACGACGAGAACCATGATCTTTTTTAAAAGATTTTAAATGTTCAGTTAAGTTATTTATTTTGGTAGTTAAAATAGCACACTGAACTTCTGGAGAACCAGTATCATTTTCAGCTATTGCATATTTTTTAATTAAATCACTTCTAGTTTCTGTGTTAACCGACATCGTAAAACTCCTTATCGTTTTAAATCGTTAAATTGTTTAAATTATATAAAATTTCTAAATTAGATAATTTTTGTGGAATTTTTAGGAAAAGTTAAGGAAATTACCGCTAAAATAGTTAGGGAGCCTGCCCTGAACTTGATTCAGGGTGAGGACGAATTTCATTCGCTTTAACAACAAAATTACCAAAAAGAATCAACTTAGTTATGTATTATTCTAATAGGTTTAATTATATTATCCACTATTTCACCCAATCCAAAAATCTTTTTTTCGTGATATAAAGCAACAATCTGACCATTTATAAGACCAGTATGTTTTGTAAGCTCTCTACCGCAACTTAAAAATTTTCGTTCCGCAAGGGAAAAATGGAAACCCGGGATGTCGTCCAGGACTTCCTCCAATTGTAATAAAAAAGTAGAAGGATGGTCCTTATACACCATAGTTTCAAGCTTTTCTAGTAAAATCGCATCCTTGAGCTCAAATTTACCAAGCTTTGAGCGTAATAGGCTAGTAATATGAGCAAATGTACCAAGCTTACTTGCTATATCCACAGCCAAAGAACGCACATAAGTTCCTTTACCACAAGAAATTTTAAATTGACTCGTTTCACCTTCAGATTGCAAAAGCTCAAAACTATTAATCCTAATCAGCCTTGGTTTTAAAGCAAAATCTTCACCTTTTCGCGCTAAATCATAGGCCCTTTTTCCATCAACCTTAATAGCACTATATATCGGGGGTACCTGCATAATATCACCGATAAACTCTGGCAATATATTCAATATTTCAAGTCTAGTTGGAATTTTATCGCTAACATTAGTAACTTTACCTTCTAAATCTGCAGTGTCAGTACTAACTCCCCATTTAACTGTAAAAATATATTCTTTTTCTTCTAACATCATTAAACGCATTAATTTGGTAGCCTCGCCAATAGCTAAGGGTAAAACTCCAAAAGCTAATGGATCTAACGTCCCAGCATGACCAATTTTTTTAACCCCTAAACGTTTTTTAACTATAGCGACCGCCTTGGCAGAAGTAATTCCACTTGGTTTATTTAGAATCAACCAACCATTAGTCATAATTAATAACCTATTACATACTTAAAAAATGAGGATAATAGGCAGATAAGTTAATATATACAATTATTTTTATTCATCTTATACTAAGCATTAAATAGGTCGGAACAATTTTAAATTATAGTTTTTTATGAAAAAAATCATTGCATCTCTAATTTTATTATCTCTATTGGCGTGTTCTAACCAACCCTATAGAAGAGTAACAGGTTCTTTTTATGATCTAATGTTCAAAGGAACTCTTGGCTATAGTGATAAACGTATATCTAACAATGAATTTGAAATAACTTCAAAAGTACGGCCTATGGATAAATTGGAACTAGCCCAAGAATATTTTTTTAGAAGAGCTACAGAGATTTGCGGAGATAAAGATAATTTTGCTTATAGTTTTGATTATAATGGCTATAAATCAGGACAAGTTTATTCCGACGTCTCCTCTCCAGATTATCCTACAGTTAAAGGCATAGTAAAATGTAAAGATATTACAAAGATTAACTATGACGAATCTTTTAATAATAAAGAAAATTCGAGCTTCAATAATGCTAAAATTAATAAGCCATATATAAATTTTAAATTTAACGAAATCAATAATGGCGTAACAAAAGATCCAAAAATCAGAAATGATCTTGAGCGTTATTTTATAGAAAGACTAAAAAAATCTAATAATTTTGCTGGTATAAATTTTGTTGGAGAGAATAATAAACTTCTTATTTCTTTAGATCTTAAACATTACGATGCAAAAAGTGAAAATTTAAGAGCAACTAACCAACTAATTAGCCAATCATCTCTTGGTATAGTTCCGTATTCAGTAGATATGACATATAAAGCTAAATTTAAAATTTTCGATTTTAATTCGCAGAATAAATTGCTTAAAACCTATTCTTTTGGGCCAATTATAATCAAGGACTTTGTATGGCTACCAACAATTTTACTTCATCCTAATAAAAAAGATCCAGAGAAAGAAGCACTTGATAAGTTAATTGATAATTTCATAGCGCAAGCTAAACAAGATAAGATTTTTTAAGTTTTAGTATTTTCTATTTGTAAAAGAAATAATTTATTGCACAATATCCGCTATTAATTTAAGCAATTCTTTTTTCATTATTTTATACTCAAATTTTTCTACTAACTCTTTATAAGCATTATTAACTATTATCTTTGAATCATCTTGATTTAAATAAGCTTTTTTAAAACAATTTAAAAATCCTTCATCATCATAAGGCTCAAATAAATAACCACTATAATTATCAATTATTATTTCTTTAGGACCATCAGCATTACAAGCAATAACCAAAGTTTTATAGTTAAAAGCCTCCAAAATAGTAACTCCAAACGGCTCACTTAAAGCAGGTTGTAAGAATATATCTATCTGTGAAAAAAATTCTTTTTGATCTTTAATCCACCCTATAAATTTAACTTTATCTTCAAGATTATATTCTACAACTAGTTTCTCTAAATTTTCTTTATCGCTACCTTCACCTGCAATAACCAGCAAAGAATTTTCATTTACTTGCTCTATAAATCTTTTAAAAACTAAAATTGCTGTAGAGATATTTTTTTCTTTAGATAAGCGAGATAAGCAACCAAAAACTATTTTATTCTTATGAGATATTACTTCTTCAATTTTATTATCCGAGTCTAAAGCTGATATTAGATAGCCATTATAAATATTTTTAACTACAGCCTTAGAATTAGTTTTTTTAATTCTATTTTCAATATGTTTAGCAACCGAAATAATATAATCATAGCCTAATATTCTTTTTATACTCCCGCCATGACTTACCGCTAATAATTTAGCTTTAATACTAAAAAGTTTTTTTACCCAATTAATAGCCGAAAAACTTCTACCATTATGCGCTATAATTAAATCAGGTTTATATTTTCTTATTATTTTATGTA
>CAYZBM010000057.1:5994-14349 GCA_964476705.1 uncultured Rickettsiales bacterium
TAATTGCAGCTAGAATATCAAAATGACCAGTAATATTTAAAATATCGAATTTGATATTATTTCTTCTTAAACTATCGAAATGACAAAAATTTTTAGATACTACACAAACTAAATTTATATTATTATCTTTACCATAAGCTGCAATTATTTTGGAATATTCGAGGAAAATATTTTCCATTCCTCCACCAATTGCATCACTTTGAATAATATTTAATATTGTTTTGGTCATAATTGTTGCTTATAGTATTTCACTCTTTTTGAGTTGCAGTTCTCTCTAAACAAAAACACCCCTCTCCGTCATCCTAAAATTCTTTTTTATTATAAAACATCTTTATGTTTTGTAATGGAAATAGAATTTTAGGATGACGGAGAGGAGGGTCTATTTTTTGAGAAAAATCCCCAATAAACTATTGTATCTTCGATAATATCGTATTTATTTTATTAGCATACTCAAAACTATCATCTATACGAAAGGATAAGTTTGGAGTGTATCTTAGTTTCAAAAAAGGACCAATCTTATGTCTTAATTGCGGAACTAAATCACGCAAAGCTTCAAGAAATCCTTCTGGTACTTTACCACCTAATGGCAAGACAAAGACTATCGCATGCTTTAAATCAGAACCAATTCTAACTTCCGATATAGTAATTGAGATACCTTGCAAACAACTACCATAAAAATCTTCCTCTAGAAAAATTTTTGCCAAAGCACTTCTAATTGCCTCAGATACCTTTAATTGCCTTTGTCCTGGAGCTTTATTTGCATTTTTTTTCATATTATAATGTTCTCGATTCTTCAACCAAATTAAAGGCTTCAACTAAATCGCCTTTTTTGAAATCATCAAAACCTTCAAAAGCAATACCACATTCAAAGTTTAAACCAACTTCTTTAACGTCATCTTTAAATCTACGTAAAGTTTTTAGTTTGCCTTCATAAACCACAATATTATCTCTAAGTAATCTAACGCTAGCACCTCTTTCGATTTTACCGTCAATCACAAAACAACCAGCTACTTTACCAATTTTCTTGCCTGAGCTAAATACTTCACGTACTTCAGCGTTACCTAAATATTGTTCACGAATAATTGGTTTTAACATACCACTTAAGATTGCTTTCATATCATTAATCAAATCATAAATGACCGAATAATAACGAATGTCAACATTATCTCTTTGCGCTAATTCTTTAGCTAAATTATCAGATCTAACATGAAAGCCTAAAACTACAGCATGTGATGCATTAGCTAAAGTTACGTCAGAACCAGTTATTGCTCCAACACCATTATGCAATACTCTAATCTTCACTTCTTCATTAGCAAGTTTAGCAAGGGACGCAATAATAGCTTCTATTGAACCTTGTACGTCACCTTTGATCACCACAGGTAATTCTTTAATACCACCCTCTCCGGCTTGTTCAAATAAATCTTCAAGTGAAGTTTTACGAACTGCAGCACTTTTAATATCACGACTTCTGCGTTTACGATATTCAACGATCTCTCTGGCTTGTTTATCTGTAACTGTAGTTGAAAAATGTACTCCAGCTTCAGGAGCTAAATCTAAACCTAAAATTTCAACAGGCACTGAAGGACCCGCTTGATCTAAACTTAAACCGCTTGCATCCATCATAGCTCTGATTCTACCATAAGCTTCACCAGCTACTATTAGATCACCAATTTTCAAAGTTCCTTTTTGCACTAAAACAGTAGCAACTATACCCTTACCTTTGTCAACTTTAGCTTCAACTACAATACCAGAAGCTTTACTATTTGGATTGGCTTTTAATTCCAACACTTCAGATTGCAACAAAATAAGCTCAAGTAATCTATCTATATTAAGGCCTTGCTTTGCTGAAACCTCCGCGTATAAAACATCACCACCCATATCTTCAGTAACTAATTCATAAGTAAGTAACGCATTTCTAACTGCTTGTGGATCAGCCCCTTGTTTATCAATTTTATTAATCGCTACTATAATTGGAACCCCTGCGGCTTTAGCATGATTAATTGCTTCAACTGTTTGCGCCATAATTCCATCATCAGCTGCAACTACTAACACTACTATGTCGGTTGCGTTAGCACCACGTTGCCGCATTGCTGTAAAAGCTTCATGTCCAGGAGTATCTAAGAAAGTAATTTTTTCGCCACTATCAGTTTTAACCTGGTAAGCACCGATATGCTGAGTAATTCCTCCAGATTCACCACTTGCAACCTGAGTCTTGCGAATAGCATCAAGTAACGAGGTTTTACCATGGTCAACGTGCCCCATAAAGGTCACAACTGGAGCTCTTTTTATTAAATTACCTTCATCGCCAGCTTCGTCATGCGCTAAAATATTTTCAACATCAGCTTCAGTTACTCTTTTAACTGTATGACCAAACTCAGCAATAATTAATTCTGCAGTATCAGCATCTATAGATTGATTAGCGGTAACCATCATCCCTAAGCGCATAAGAACTTTAGTTACATCATAAACTCTCTCTGCCATCCGATTCGAAAGCTCTTGTACTGTGATTACCTCTGGTAATATTACTTCACGAACAATTTTTTCTTTTTCTTTATTATTAAGTCCTGCAAGTCTCCGAGCTTTTTCTCTAGCTCTTCTAACTGATGCTAAACTTCTCACTCTCTCTTCAATATCGCCGCTTAATGCTTGGGCGATAGTTATTTTATTTGAACGTCTTTTTTCTTCAACTTTTTTCGGCTTAACATAAGCTTCTTCAGTAGGTTCTTCATCCTGATCTTTTATCTTTTTTAGGATACTACTTGTTGTAGATATCGTACTTGTACCCAAACGTTCGCTAGTTTTAATCGGTTTAATCGAGTTAGAACTATTTGCGTCAGACTTAGCATCTACAGTATTTTTAACAGTATCACTAGCCAAGGAAGTTTCTTTAGCTTTAACAGACCCTTCTTCACTCGTAGTTTCTTCTATTTTAGCTGTAGCTTTAGCTAAAGCCTTTATTTTTTCTTGCTCTTTAAATTTTTCAGCCTCAAGCAAAGCTTGCTCTGCTGCTAATTTTTCTTCTTCTTCCTGCTGCAATTTTTTGATTTGCATTTCTTCTTTAAAACGCTTCTCATCTTCAGCTGCTTGCTTTAAAACTTTTAATCTATTTTCTCTTTCGCCTACGGTTAAGGAAGATAAAGCCTGATCTATCTGGTGTTTAAAAGAAGCACTATCACTGATAGTTCCATCTTCCTCTTTTTTAACTACACGACGTTTTTTAACCTCAACAGTTACACTTCTGGTCCGACCATGAGACAGACTTTGTGGAACTCTACCGCCCCGTACATCACCTAATATTAGCTTAGTACCACCAAGCTTTAAAGTACCTTTGTCTTCTTTTTCCATATTCTTTTTAAAACTTTACTATTTTATATTTTATTATTACAAATAACCTAAAAATTATACTATTTTTATCAAAGCAGTCTTTTAGTGTAACGGTTATAAGGTTACCACAAGACAGCTATATAACTCTAGGATTATTTTCAAGTTAACTTAAAGTTATTTAAGATTTATTACTATCATCACTATTAAAGCAAGCGGCCCTTGCTTTCATAATAATAGCATTAATCTCACTATCTTTCATACCAGAATCAGGAACTATATCAGTAAAATCATCGTGCGATAATCCCGCAAAATCATCTAAAGATACGATTCCTTTTTTGGCTAGTTTAACTATTAAATCTGAAGATAAAGCTTCAAAATTAGCTAAATCATCTTTAACACCACATTCTTTATAAGCATTATCGATTTTTTCTTGTTGGCCATTTAAATAATCACCAGCACGTTTTTGTAATTCAGCAACAATTGCCTCATCAAAACCTTCAACACTAATTAATTCTGATGGATCAACATAAGCAATCTCTTCAATAGAAGTAAATCCTTCAGAAACAAGTAGATGGGCAATGATCTCCTCAATATCAAGAGCTTCAATAAATAAATTTGATACCCTATTAAAATCTTCAGTCCGTCTATTTGACTCATTTTCTTCAGTCATTACATCAATTTGCCAACCAACTAATTGTGAAGCAAGACGAACATTTTGTCCACGTCTACCAATTGCTAAACTTAATTGATCATCAGGAACTACAGCTTCTATACGACCTTTCTCTTCATCGATAACTACTTTACTTACTTCAGCAGGAGCTAAAGCATTTACCAAGAAAGTTGCCGCATCTTGTGACCATTGAATAATATCAATTTTCTCACCTTGCAACTCAGAGATAACCGCCTGCACCCTAGCGCCGCGCATACCAACACAAGAACCAATCGGATCAACACTTGAATCGTTAGAATAAACCGCTATTTTTGCTCTTGATCCTGGCTCACGGGCAACAGCTTTAATTACAATAATTCCATCATAAATTTCTGGAACTTCTTGCATAAATAATTTAGCCATAAATTCAGGAGAAGTACGTGATAAGAAAATTTGCGGACCTTTATTCTCACGTCTAACATCAAATAAATAAGCCCTTACTCTTTCATTAACTCTAAAAGACTCACCTTTAATTAAATGTTCCCGTAAAATTATCGCCTCAGCATTACCTAAATCAACAACTACATTACCAAATTCTAACCTTTTTACAGTACCATGAACAATTTCGCCAATTCTTGGTTTGAAATCTTCAAATTGTTTTTCGCGTTCAGCATCACGAACTTTTTGTACAATAACTTGTTTTGCAGTCTGCGCAGCAACTCTTCCTAAATCAATTGGTGGCAATAGTTCACTTATTATTCCACCTACAACAGCATCAGGATTTTTAACGATAGCATCGCTTAAAATAATTTTTTTCTCTTGCTCATTATCTTCAGTATAAACATAATCATCAGGAACAATTTCAAGCTCTCTAACTAATTCTATCTCACCATTTTTACGGTTAATACTCGCTCTGATATTTTTATCATGACCATATTTTTTGCGCGCTGCAATTGCTATTGAACTTTCCATAGCTGCCAATACTAATTCGCGTGATATATTTTTCTCACGAGCAACTGCATCTGCAATCTGTACAATTTCAACACTACCAAAACTTTTTGAAGCAACCATATTTTATATCCTTTAAAAAATATATATAATTATTATTCTTTTTATTAATCTTGCAGCTTATTTATAAACCAATCTAGCTTTCATAATAGCATTAAACGGAACAACTAACTCAGTTTTTTCATCCTGACTACCAATATTAACTACATTTGACAACAGTACTATATCATCATTATCCGTAACAGCTTTTATCTCACCTCTAAAACGTCTTTGACCATTTATTAGCTCTTTAGTCTCAACTTTTGCTTCATCGCCAATAAAGCGTTTAAAGTCTTTTGCCCTAGTTAAAGGACGATCAAGTCCAGGGGAGCTAACTTCCAAATTATAATAACCATCAATAACATCTTCAACATCTAAAAGAGCTGATAAATGAGTACTAGCTTTTTCGCAATCATTAATTGTAACCTGAGAATTATCAACATGGTCAATCATAACCTGTAAAATTTTATTATTGTCCTGACCGGTTAACCTAACCCGCACAATCTCATAGCCTAATCTAAGTAAAGAACTTTCAGCAACCGCTAAAATTTTCTCCTCAGTAACATTCTCAAATACCAAACTCATTGACTTTAAAACCTACCTTAAAAAAAAGGTAGGCCTAAATTTTCTTTAAAGCCTACCTTACACGATGATTAGCATCTTATACATAATAACATAACAATATACAAGTCTTTATTTAAAAATCTTGCATGAATTTATTTTATCTATAATGTATATATTTAGACGAAAGTCATTAAATAAATTTCTACCTTAGATTACAAAAATATAAGTGAGTAATTAGAAAATGCGCGCTACAATAAATTATGGCTTAACTAGACCTTTATATAGGCTTGAAAACCCATATTTTCAAAGAGTTACCGTAACAAAAGAGAATGATTTCAACGAGTTAACCAATAAAATACTCGGTATAATTGTTAATATTATTATTTTGACTTTTGCGCTATTTACTATTTATTTATATTGCAGTAAACATGCTTATTACGGGCTAGATAAGTGGATATTTTCCGACCAAATGCGTAAATTTACTCCAGCCTTATTTAATCTATATGACTCTTCTCTGTCCTCCTCACTAAACAACCTAAATTCGAGCTATTTTAGCCAAGAATTACCTATATTTTATAGCTTTATCTATAATATTTTTTCTTTTTTTAGTGATCCAATTGTCTTTGCTAAAACATCTCCTTATTTAATATTTAGCTTATTTGCTACTATTATGGGTTGTAATGGTGCAAAAATCGCTGGCAAATCAGGCTTTATAAGTAGTTTTTTATTTACAATTTCCGCCCCTATTTTCTTAAAAAATATGGTAGGAACCATGCCCCAGGCTTTTGCTTATCCACTGGCCGCTTTAGTAATATATGGAGTACTTAATAAAAATAACTACTATATCATATTTGCAACTATTTTAGCTGCCGGAATATATCCACCAGTTGCAATATTTTCACTTTTATTACTGCTAATTTTCAACTTAATTCCCAAAACTATTCCGGAACTATCTTTTCCCGATAAAAAAAACCGTAAAATACTAAAAATATCGGCATGTTTTTTTCTAACTTCAATAATTTTTCTTACATCTTATAATACTATCTGGCAACAAACCTCAGATTATCACTATGGAATAATTGCTTTAATTTTTCAAAATAGTACCGAAATTTTTGGTGAAAGATTAGCACCACTTGCGTTAGCCATTTTACCTTCATTATTAGTTACTTTAGCTGTAGTTGATAATAGAGTTCAGCGCTTATTAGTAAGTATGTTAGCTTTAATAATTTTACTTAGTTTTATCAGTAATCCAAATTTAAAAGGCCAAGTAGCTGAAAGTTATTTTAAGATTTTTGCCATATTACTAATTCCTTGTTTAATTAAATTATCTTTAATGGGCCTAAAATTTGCAAAAATTGAGGAAGATTATACTAAAGTTTCTCTATATTTATTTGCTATTTTAGTAATTATTTGCCTAAGACCAAACCCGATTAATTATAATGAAGGTTTAGATATTAAGATTCAAAAAAAGCAAAGAGCAATTTATGAATTTATTCAAAATCTCCCCCAAGATACAATCATAGCCGGAGTACCAGATGAAAAAATTGGTATAGTTGATAACATTCCTTATCTAACTAAACATAATGTTTTTTTAACTGGTGATTTTAATTTTAAAACCGAAGAAACTAAGGCCATCGCTCGCCAAAAACTTTTAGATTTCTTTGCAGCTTATTACGCAAGTGATATAAAAGAAATTCAAATTTTTCAAAAACAATGGCATATAAATTATATATTAGTTAATTTATCAGATTTTAAAGGTAAAAATTTTACTTATCTTGATGACAAACTAAATATCAATTCTAATATTGAACAAATTTTTAAGGATAATTTAAAGACAAGCAATCATTTTGTCTTGCTTGATCTTTTAGCTAAATCTACAATATTCAAAAAAGATAATATCTATCTTTTAGACCTAAAAACCATTAATCTCAATGCTAACAGCCCTAAAGATCCTACTTCCAGTAATATTCCCGCCCAAATGCATCAGTTGCAAAGAACTAGTGGGCAATTACCACCTAATTTGCCATAATTGTTTTAAAAACCTTAATTTTATCAGTGATCCTAGTTGTAAAAATTGCGGCACAATTATGGAGTACGAAGATGATTTCGAGGCAATTTGTGGCGAGTGTTTAATTAATCCTCCACTTTTTATTAGAGCAAAATCAGCTTTAATTTACGATGAATTTTCTCGAAAAATAATTAGTAATTTTAAATATTATGATAATACTTTAGCCCGACGATTTTTAAGTAATATCATGAGTTTAAGCGGCAAAGAGTTAATTGAAAATTCGGATATAATCACCGTAGTTCCTTTAAATTACCAAAAAATAGTTAAACGCCGTTATAATCAATCAGCTTTAATTGCTAAAATTATTGCTGAAAAATTTAACAAAAATTTACTTCTGGATTTATTGGTTAAAAATAATAATAAACGTCCACAAACTGGCTTAGCTAAAAAACTCCGCGCACAAAATATTAAAAATAATTTTAAACTAAACAAAAAATATCAGGCAAAAATTAACAAAAAGACTATACTTTTAATTGACGATGTTTTAACAACAGGCGCAACAGTTAATGAATGTTCTAGGGTTTTACTTAACGGCAAGGTAGCTAAAGTGAATGTTTTAACGATTGCCCGCGCAGTTAAGGGGAAGAGATAATATTTGTAGTCCTACGTGAAAAAACATCTTACGATATTTTTTAAAGTGTAATAATGAATCAGGGCTACCTCATTAAAAAATATTAATATCCAATAAAACAATAATATCTTA
>CAYZBM010000058.1:0-14165 GCA_964476705.1 uncultured Rickettsiales bacterium
TAAGATATTATTGTTTTATTGGATATTAATATTTTTTAATGAGGTAGCCCTGCAGCAAACCCCAATCTTATAAATCCTGATAACCCCTTATCGCTTTTATTATTTTCTTTGTATAATTTTTTTTCACCAATTATATAAGTGCCTTTATTATGTTCCTTCAAAGGATTATCATCGCTATCGGTTGCAAATAGATCATCTGCTTTTTTTGTATAATACCAACTACCTAAAGCAATCTTGCTATCATTATCCGCAGGCACATAACCTACCTCTCCAACAAGTAAAGCTCCATCAGCCCTATTAATATCAATATGTGTACCATGCGGACGATTAGGATTACCAGGAACAGCATCTAAAGCTGCAGCTTGAATATAAAGTTCTTTAGTTGCTTGGAATTTTACTCTAGTAGCAACTGAGGTCGTAGGAAATATTGAAGGACCATTTTCTCCAGATTGCGACATATCAGTACCAATGCCATAAGTTGGATGTAAGAATAACAAACTAGTATCAGTTACATAGAATTCTGAATTAAGATCATAAAGACCAACAAGTATAGATAATTTATCATCAAATAAATTTTGCTCTACCCAGGCTTGATAAAGTTTAGCCGTAGTAGTTTCAACTTCAATATTATCAATACCTTGAGCACTACCAACTAAATCTTCATTAGGATTACCACCATTATTATTTAAAAGATGTAAAAAAACTGTAGTCCCTTGAGAATTAAATAATTTCTCACCATCAATAGTTACCATAAGATCTAGATTATCAAAACCTCTAATTCCATTTTTTATACCACCTGATAAATTACTCATTACATCAAATTTATAAACAATATCAGTATTTATACCTTTATTAGCTAATTCATCCCGAAGTCCATTCCAATTACCAGTTAAAGAATTTTGCTGATAATTAGACAAATCTTCAGCACTAGCTGGCAAAGCATTAAATACCAATATCAATCCTAGATAAAATATTTTAACCCTAGACATTTTCATAAATTTATTCTTATCTCCAATTGATAATCATTCTTAATTGCATTGATAACGATTCTCAATATCAATTGCAAGAACTATTTTATAATTTTTTAATTTGTACTAAATTTGAAATCAGCAATCTATTTTTATGAATGATCTTTTTATCCTTGCTTTTCACCTAAACTGTGCTTATAAGGCTGTTAGCAAATAAACTATATCGCTCATAGAGCATATATTTTTCGACGCGGGGTGGAGCAGCCCGGTAGCTCGTCAGGCTCATAACCTGAAGGTCGTTGGTTCAAATCCAGCCCCCGCAACCATCCGCCTTCGCTACGCTTCGGCGCGACGAGCGGAGCGAGAAGCACAGAAGCGAGATAAGCGGATGTCGCGTCGTAGCTACTTTATCAATTTCAAATCTTTCAAGTAAGCTACTTAATTACCAGTTATAATAATATTCAAAGTTTTGCGAGCATAGACGGAATGGCTTACGCCGGACGCAGTACAAGTAAACACAAGAACTCGAAGTTATACGAAAGCATTCATAATTAGACTAACCAACTTACAATAAAAATTACTTAAACTTAACTATTTCCTTTCTTTCTCAAATTTTATAGCCAAAGACAAAATAATTCTTGTAAGCTCTTGTAATTTACAATATTTTGCACTCTTATACTATTTAACAATAATATTAAACATTAGAGAAAAATATGAAAAGAATTATTTTAACTACAACTTTAATTGCCTTTATTGCATCTTGCGCATCAATAACTGGACCAGGAAATCAAACCGTAAAAATTACTACTGTACCTGAAGGGGCTGATGTAACTGTTGATGGGCAAATTAAAACCTCACCTGTAGTTATAACTTTAAAAGGTGCATCTGCTTATCCAATAATTGCTAAAAAAGATGGTTACAAAGATGGTTATGGCAAGGTAAATAGTAAAGTTCGTATACTTCCAGCAATTGTTGGTAATATATTTAACTTAACTGGTGTTATTGGAATGGCAGTTGACTTCTTTGCAACTGGTGCTGCTTATAAATTAGATCAAGAAGTTAATATTGATATGACACAAAATACTTCAACTAATGTTAATCCAAAATAATTAATTTATTTTTAAAAACAGAATAGAAAGCCCGTTAATTTACGGGCTTTTTATTTTAGATCATAGTACCCCACACTTTTTAAACTTTCGCTTCTTTTGTGTATTTCCACACCCCTTCCATCATCCCGTCCACGATCAAGTCGTGGATGACGCTGTTGGAGAATTTCATAAGAAAACAGCACTTCAAAAAAGTGTGGGGTACTATGATTTTACAGTCAATCATTTCTTAATCTACTATATATAACCAGAAATCTTAAAATTCCACAAAGGCATTTAGATTTGCTACTTGTTCTTGAAGCTTCATATCTCTATATTAAAATATGGAGGTTTTTAATGGCTAAAATATTTTTTTATTTTTTTATTTTGATAACATTTTGCACTACTACTGTTTGGGCTAAAGCAAAAACAGCTAGAAATCCTGTGATATCTATAACTTTAAGTCAAGCACAGGAAATTGCCTTAAAATATTATTCAGAAACAGAAAATAATAATTTACAAATAAAAAATCTTGATTTTGATGATCAAAATAACCTCCCAAAAATAATAAAAAATGTCGCACAAGTATCCGCAGGTGATGCTACTCGTATAAAAAGTAACGGTAAAGATATAAAAGACCCAGTAGTTATTGATCAAGCTTCAACTGGAATTTCAGCAAAACTCACCCTCACCGACTTTGGTCAAAGAAGTAAAAAACTAGAGTCCCAAGAAGCTACCCTAACTGCAGAGCAAGAAAATTTACGCCATCAGCGTGAGAAAATAATTTTAAATGTTAGCACTGCTTATTTAAATGCTTTAAGAGCTAAAGCTTTAATAAATATTAATAAAAATAATATCCAAGCAAAAAAAAATTTAAGCTATAATATGAAATTATTAGCAAAAATGATAGGATACAAAGAAGATCAGCCATTTTTTCTCACAGAAGTTTTACCTCCTCCTTTACCCAAAACTAACCCTGAAGATTTTATATCCCAAGCTCTAAAAGAAAATTCACAATTACAATCTGTAGAATCCAATGCAGAAGCTGCCAAAAAAAATTATGAAGCGGTAAAAGCTGAAAATTATCCAACATTAAATGCTATTTTATACACTGGAAAAGTTTCAGTTCATGAAGTAGGAAAAATTAATGATAGTTATTCAGCAGCCGGAATTAATCTAAAAATTCCAATCTTTACTGGTGGCAGCATTATAGATAAAAATAGAAAAGCCAAATTAAAGGCCAAAAGTTACTCGCGCGAAGTAGCCGCAAACCAAAAAATTATTATTCATAACGTAGAAGAAGCATATCATAAAGTTCAAACCACTTATCAAAATATGGCTTTAAGCCAAAATATCTTAGCTCATACCAGAAGTAATAAAACTAACGCCAAGATAAATAATATCAATGCCACCTATGATTATATAATTGCATTGGCTAATTTAAGGTCAATTGTTGGGGCTGGTGTTGAATAATAAAGTTTATACAGTAAACAATTACTAATCATTTGGTAGTTGAAATTTAGAACTTAGTAATATAAATATAGCAACGCAATCAATTGAAATATTAACATTATCTAAAGAGCTAAAAAATGCCAAAATTAGAAACTGGAAATTCTTATCAAACTCTACCAATAATCGATAATGGTAGTAAATCTGCAAATCTTTATGATGGAGGATACACTGATACCACCTCACTAGAAGAAATTAGAGCTATGGAAAAGGATGCAACTACCACAATTAATTGCTTAGCAACTACTACTGCCTCTCAAGGTGAAGCTATGATTTGGGATAAGGATGCTTATGTTTTCCATGATGATGGCAGCGCTACATTAATAAAAGAAGGAGAAAATATAGGATTTGGTGAAGCACATTTTTGTGCATTCAAAGCTCAAACCGAACGTGACTTTAAAGAACTAGATAATTTAAGTAATTTAAGATACCAAATTGAACATGCAGCTTTTTGCCCTGAAGGTGAGTCTATAAGCGCCAGATGGAAAGGCGAAGTACAAATGATGAAACTTCATACTCTTAGCCACCAAGAAGAAAAAGCTGGTAAATTATTTGATTTATTTGGGAAAGCAGTAAATTTTTGGTATTTTTCAGCACCAGATGCAAAAAACGCTCAATATTCAGGGACGTCCCCAGAAGGTAAAGAATATATAGAGAAAATACAAGCACAAATGAGCAAAGATGAAAAAAGATTTAATTCTCGTATCACAGAAAAAGACATTGTTTTTGTTTCGAATCAACCATTTAAGGTTAAGTCTATAACTTTCTTGGGTAATGAATCTAATTTTGAGACTGCCGGAGAAAATACCAGACACTGGCATTCCCATGCCATAATAGAGAGAGATGATAAAACTTTAGGCGGGGGACATATTGACTGCACTTATAATCTTACCAATGTTTCTCTAGAAGTACAAAGAATGGAAAGAGATTTTTATCGTTCTTCTCCTGATGCAGAGTTTACAGAAGCAGCTGGTAGATATAATATTGGGTTAAAAATAGCAAAAGAAGCCTGCCCAAATAAAAATCTTGATGTCCAAAGAGCAATTGCTCAACAATTTGTTAATCCCACAAGTTTTCAAAATAGAACAAAACCTCTGCATACTTATGATTTCCCTGCATTTGACACGGTTATTAGAAATCTAGAAGAACTTGCTAAAAGAAAAGAGACATTAATCACAGAGGTTAGCAATGCTGTTGCTTTAAAAGATACTTTAGTTAAATCTATTTGCAAATAGATTGTAATGATTTTATATTTTATAGGCCATAATCTAAAATTTAGGTTATGGCCTTTTTAGGCTAAAATTATATTTATCCTTATAAATCTAGTATATCTAAACTCATGCTAAAAAATCTTCCCCTCATAACTACTACACGCTGTATATTACGTTTACCCACAATTAAGGAAGCTATGTTAATGGCTGATTTTGCTAACCAAAATAAAAGCCATTTATCTTTATGGGAAGCATTACAAAATTCTAGTTATTACACTGAAAATTACTGGCTAAATAAAATATTAGCAATTAATGAGGATTTTTTAAATGATAAATCTTGCAGCTTAAATATTTATCTAAAAGAAAATAGTCAGCTTATTGGTATGGTTAATTTTACAAATTTTATTAGAGGCTGTTTTCACTCTTGTTTTCTGGGCTTTAAAATTGCAAGCAACTTACAAAATAAAGGTTTAATGACCGAAAGTATAAAAGCCGCAATTATTTATGTTTTTGAAGATTTAAATTTACATCGAATTTCAGCTAATTATATGCCCCATAATATAGCCAGTGCAAGAGTTCTTGAAAAATGTGGTTTTATAAAAGAAGGAATCGCCAAAGATTATTTATACATAAATAACAAATGGGAAGAGCATATTCTTACTAGCTTACTTAATGAGAGATGGGTAGATAGATCAGTTTAAAAAGCTTGGGGGACTATGTTTATGTTTATAATTTCTCTATCTCCGAAATTGACAAACCCGTTGCCTTAGCAATTTTCTTAATAGATATTTTGCTTTTAAGGAGATTTTTAGCAATTTTTAGAGCCTTCTTTTTTTCGCCTTCCTTTATTCCTTCTTCTTTACCTATTTTTATTCCATCTATTAAGCCACTTTGAGTTGCTGAATAAATAAGACTATTATCAAGACTCAAGTTTCGCATATCAATTTCATAATCAATACGCTGATCTTCACTTAAGCGTAGAACATTTAATTTATCGTTAGCTTCTTTTATACCTTTAGCTTTAAAACTTGATTTAATACTGGAATTTTTTAAAAAATAGATCCATTCATCTATTTTATCATTAATTTTATTATTATAATTATCAACCCTAATTAAATAATATTCAGGAAAGATAGATTCTATATTGCTAATTCCTTTATTTAGATAAATACTTTTCTCTTTCTCGTTTAGTTCTAATATATCTTTTTTATGAATACCTTTAAAATTAGTTGTTCCTTTATAAAGATAATCAGTTCCTTGTCCCATATCAAAATAAACAATATTTACACTAATTATTTTAGCTATATTTATGTATTTATCACCAGATTCGATACTTTCAGTAACTACCTTAGATGTGCCATATAACATCCGACTTAAAAAATCTAACTCTTGATAGCATTGAATTTCGATGATTATATATTCATGATTGTTATTCTTTACTAATAAATCTACGCGATTAGATTTATCGTTTTTGTGAGTTTTATTTGACTCACTTTCTAAAATTTCTTCAATAAATATATCTTGATTAATTAATTCTGATAAAAAACCTTCAAGCACCACAAAATCTGCTTTATTTCTTAGCAGATATTTTATTGCCCAATCAAATCTGACAAATTTTGACATATGTTACATTCCTTTAATAATAGGATGTATATATAATATAAAAGCTAATATATTGCAACCAAAAAAACATTACACCAAACCTATAACCACTGTTTAAACTTATGAATATACCATTTTTTAATTATTTGCGTTAGCGTACAATAACCAAGTAATATTCCTACAAGCCAAGGGAAATATGAATATGGTAGATTAATTAAACCTACATGCGCACCCAGTGGTGAAAATGGTAGATATATACCTAAGGCCATCACTGATATAGTAAGAAGTATAACTGAAGTTGCAGCCCGACTTTGAATAAAAGGTATATATTTAGTACGAATCATATGCACAATAAGAGTTTGAGTAAGTAGACCAACTACAAACCAAGCTGATTGGAATAAAGCTTGTTCTGCAATAGTATTTGCGCTAAACACATGCCACATAATAATAAAAGTTATCACGTCAAAAAGTGAACTTATAGGCCCAACAAAAATCATAAATCTAGCAATGCCACTTGCATCCCATTTACGTGGTTCTTTTAAGTAGTCTTCATCAACATCATCCCAAGGAATCGAAACTTGTGAAATATTATAAAGAAGATTCTGAATTAACATTTGTATTGGCAGCATTGGTAAAAATGGCAAGAAAATACTGGCGATTAATACGCTAAATACATTCCCAAAATTAGAACTTGAAGTCATTTTAATATATTTTAAAATATTGGCAAAAGTCTTTCTCCCCTCAACTACCCCTTCTTCTAAAACCATTAAACTTTTTTCAAGAAGAATAATATCTGCTGATTCTTTGGCGATATCAACGGCAGTATCCACCGAAATACCTACATCAGCATCCTTAAGAGCTGCCGCATCATTAATTCCGTCACCCATATAGCCAACTGTATGCCCACGACTTTGGAGCGCCCTAATCACCCGAGATTTTTGTAGCGGCGACATTTTCGCAAATATAGTGGTATCTTCAGCAACTGACGCAAGTTTTGTATCGTCCATTTCTTCAACGTCACGACCAAGCAAAGTAGCTTTTACTTCTAAGCCAACTTCTTGACAGATTTTATGAGTAACAATTTCATTATCTCCAGTAATAATCTTAACTGCCACTCCATATTCTTTAAGCGCCGATATTGCAGGCCCCGCAGTTTCTTTTGGTGGATCTAGGAAGGCTACGTAACCTGCTAGAACCATATCGCTTTCATCTTTAATACTATAAGCTCGATCTTCATTAGGTAACCATTTATAGGCAACCGCAAGCGCCCTTAATCCTTCTTCATTTAATTTTCTCGTATATTCATGAATTTCGTTACGTTTCTCCGCATCCATAATAACAGAGCCTTTTTCTTTAGCACCATTATCATCAGCCTCACTACAAAGATGTAAAACTTCTTCCATAGCTCCTTTGCAAATCAGCAGATTTTTACCTTCTAGATTTTGCACTACAACAGACATCCGTCTTCTTACAAAATCAAAAGGAATTTCATCTATTTTTCGAAAATTTTTTAGATTATTAGTAATATTTTCTTTTTCTGCATAACGTAAGATCGCTAAGTCCAAGAGATTTCTTAACCCAGTTTGGTGATAACTATTAAGCCAAGCATATTCTAAAGTTTGAACATCAGTATTGCCATGAATATCTAGATGCCGCTCCAAGATTATTTTATCCTGAGTTAAGGTCCCTGTTTTATCAGTACAAAGAATATCCATCGCCCCAAAATTCTGAATAGCGTTAAGTCTTTTAACTATTGTTTTGCGTTTAGCCATAGCCCGCGCGCCTTTAGCTAGGTTTGCAGTTACAATCATCGGTAACATCTCTGGAGTTAAGCCCACAGCTACCGAAACTGCAAATAATAAAGATTCTAACCAGTTGCCTTTAGTAATTCCATTAATCACAAATACCAAAGGAGTCATAACCAATATAAAACTGATCAGCATCCAACTAACTTTACTAATCCCCTTATCGAAACTAGTTAATGGTCTTTTACCTAAAATATCTTCAGCTATTGCGCCAAAATAAGTACCATCTCCAATAACTACTACCACTGCTGTTGCCGAACCACTTACAATATTGGTTCCCATAAAACATATAGTATCTAAATCTAAAGGATTGGTTGCTAAATTATCTTTTTTTTGGGATACAACATATTTTTCAACCGGCAGCGATTCTCCAGTTAACATTGATTGACTGACGAATAAATCTTTGGCAGTTAATATTCTTACATCTGCAGGCACCATGTCGCCGGCAGAGAGATAAATAATATCTCCAGGCACTAAAGTTGATATTAATATTTCTTCATGACTTTTTAGCTCAGAACGTAAAACAGCAGTAGTAGAACGAACCATAGCTTTTAGCTCTTCTGCAGCTTTACCTGAGGTAAATTCTTGCCAAAATCTAAGTAGAGTACTTAACAGTATCATCACTGTTAGAACTATAATTGTTTTAAACGAGCGTTCCCCAGATATTGCAAATATTACATCTGTAAATAAAGAAACTATACATACACAAAATAAAACGCCATTAAATGGGGTAAGAAATGAATAAAATAATTGACTATACCAGGTTTTCGGTTTTTCATGAGTTACCTCATTTGCTCCATATTGAGCTTGACGTTTTTCAACTTCTTCTTCATTTAAACCATTTGCAGTTGTGCCTAACATTAATAGTACTTCATCTGCAGTTTTCTGAGCTGAATCTATCAGTAATTTTAATATATTTGGTTTTTTAGCTATATTTATTTCTTTCATAACTTTAAATACTCATTTTGTTAAAATGTTCGAGCTTTTTATTATTTATTATAGTATTTAAATTTAATGCCCATTTAAGCTAATTTAGGAAAGCTTTTGGCTTCTACATCGAGAGGGGCATTTTGTCAAGAACAGATACTTTTAAGTTAACCAAACTTTAGAGAGAAACTTAAGTTTTTATCTAATTATCTCAAGGAAATTTGTTAATCTTATTTAGTCGGTTGTGAAAAAGTGTTTTTTATAAAAAACACTTTTTTCCCAGTCGTATATGTAGTCTATAATACTTGGGAGCGGCCCGTCGTATTATAGACAAATCCTGAAAAATGAACACTGGTTCATTTTTCTTCTTTATATAAATTGCAAGGTTTTGATAATAATTGTTTAAAAAACTTGCAATTTATATTTAACAAAAATTTACCAGTGTAAATTTTTGAAGAATTTATAATCTATACGTAGGGCCTACCCTGAGTATAGATTATTCATTATTGTACTTTAAAAAATATCGTAAGATGTTTTTTCACGGGCAACTATTTAGCTTATTATAAGGAAAATTCTATAATAATTAGGTAGTATATATGTTAAAAATCTTATTTTTATGTACCGGAAATTCCTGCCGCAGTATAATGGCAGAAGGTTTGCTTAATCATTTTGGCAGAGGGAGATTTATTGCCTATAGTGCCGGAAGTTTTCCTACTGGCGAAATACATCCAATAAGTCTTAAAGTTTTAGCCGAGAAAGATATTAATACTAATGGATATTATAGCAAATCTTGGGATAAGTTTATTGATAAAAATATTGATATTGTGATTACAGTATGCGATTCAGCAGCTGGCGAATCTTGTCCGATATTTCCAGGGAAGCCAGTTAAGGCACATTGGGGAGTTTCTGATCCAGCTAAGTTTGTCGGCACTCAAGAAGAAATAGAAAAAGCTTTTAAAGATACTTGCGAAATACTTGAAACCAGAATTCATAAATTATTAAACTTATCTATAGAAAAAATGACCAAAGATGAATTACAAAAATCCTTATATGCTATTGGAATAGAAACATGCTAAAAAAAATTCAATATTTTAAAAAAAGCTTAGCTGAATTTATTGGTACCTTTGCTTTAGTATTTTTTGGCTGTGGTAGTATAATGGTTGAAGCAAAATTTCCAGACACTATTCCAGAAATAGCTATACCAATAATATTTGGAGCAATTGTTGCCACAATGATTTATACCTTAGGACATATATCAGGAGCACATTTTAATCCGGCTGTAACCTTAGCCTTTTCAATTACTCGACATTTTCCAATAAAGCAGCTGCCTTTTTATTGGCTAGCGCAGTTCAGCGGGGCAATTATTGCTATTATATTTTTATATTTTCTTATCCCTGATAGCAATATGTTCGGTGCTACAATCCCTAAAGTTAACATATTATCTGCCTTTATATGGGAAGTAGTATTATCCTTTTTTTTAATGTTTGTTATTATGGCCGTTGCTACAGATACCAGAGCCGTTGGTATAATGGCCGGAATTGCCATAGGTACAATAGTTATGCTCTGCGCTTTTATTGGTAGTAAATTTACTGGCTGTTCAATGAATCCAGCACGCTCACTAGCTCCAGCAATATTTCAAGGAACCTTAAATAATATTTGGCTTTATTTTATTGCGCCAGCATTTGGCACTATACTTGGAGCCATAGCCTATCAGCAAATAAGATGTGAAACTAAACCAAGTTCTGCCGATGGATGTTGCTAAATTAACTTTTATTTTGCACTAAAAAGAATAGTAAGATGGACATAACTCAAATAATTTTATTATTAGGCGCAGGTTTTATCGGAGCTTCTTTAAATGCTATTGTTGGCGGAGGAGCCTTTGTAGCTTTTCCAGCTTTAATTTTTTTAGGTGTTCCACCTATTCAAGCTAATGCAACCATGACGGTTTCTTTATGGCCAGGAACTATAACCAGTCTGTGGTTACAACGAAAAAATTTAGCTTTATATCCCAAATACTTAAAGATTTTTATTCCACTTAGTTTATTAGGAGGAGGAATTGGTTCAATAATTTTAATTAATATGTCTAACGAAAGTTTAAATATTATTGTCCCTTATATATTGTTATTGGCCACAATGTTATTTACCTTCAGAAAAGAATTTGTTGATTTTATTACAAAACTTCCTATTCATCCCAAAAAAAAAGCTCTATTTTTTTGGTTATTTTTAATTACAGCTCACTTAACTATTTCTACATATGGTGGATTTTTTGGTGCAGGCATGGGAATAATGTTAATGGCCTTTTTAGGACTTATTGGCATCACCAATATTCACGAAGCTAATGCCGTCAGAAATTGCGCTACAGCTTGCATCAATAGTGTTGCTACTTTTATATTTATTATTTCAAATAATATTATCTGGCACGATATGATATTTATGACTATAGGTGCTATTTTAGGCGGATATGTTTGCGCTAGTTATGCTAAGAATATTCCTTTAAATCATTTAAGAAAAATAGTAATAATTACTGCTTGGGTAATAACTATTTTGTTCTTTTTGAAGTATAGTAGATCAAGCAATGATTTTCCACTTTAATTACTTACACAAATCATTGCTATGATGCTACATATCCCGGCATTTATTCCGGGATCCATAAAAAATTTAAGTAAGCGCAAGCTTTAACTGCTATAAATGATAGAGAGTATAATGATCATCATCAATAATAATAACTCCAATAGCTTGTCTAACTATTTTAAATTATTTTTCATAAAATATAATTTTTATATATGTTCACTTGGAGTGTTAGCTATTATAGCTGCAATATTTAATATTTCTTTTAATTATAAAATCAAAGAAATTATCGACACTATTGCTACAAAATCCGATGCTAATTTATTATTACTTATTGGTCTTTTTGTACTATATAAAATGCTATATCATGGAATGTTTTTTATCGGTAGATTATTTGATATAAAATATAAACCCCAAATATTAGTGAATGTTCTTGAAGAAATGTACACTAAAACCTTAGGCCATTCTTTACATTGGTTTGATGCTCATTTATCAGGAGAAATTTCTAGCAAAATAATTGATTTTCAACAAACCATAATTAATATAATTACTTTTTGCTATCGAGCGCTAAATAACGTTGCAACCGTAGTTATTAGTGTATTTTTTCTTTTTAAAGTAAATAACTATGCCGCCTTAGTTATTCTAACCTTTATTCTTATATATAGTCCAATTATTTATATTTTGCTTAAACGGCAAATGTATCTGCAAGAAGAATATACTAAAGCCAGACAAGAAACTGTGGGAATAATAAATGATTCTATTGCCAATATTTTTGGGATAAAAATTATTGGTAATATATGGACTGAGTTTAAACTTAAACTAACTCCCTCTTTATTAAGATGGAGCGCTTGGGACAAAAAAACTAGAAAATTTGATGCTTATTTTGTCGATAATGCTGATACTATTATGATTACCATAATGGGAGCAGTACAAATTTATCTACTCGCCTATTTATATAAAACTGGACAAATCAGCGCGGGAAGTTTTGCTTTTATTGCGATGATTACTTTAAATATTCATGGGGAACTTGAGAAATTTTTAGAAAGCCTGCTCTTTAATATTAATCCTGGAATTGCAACGCTTAAATCATCTTTTGCTTTTGTAAGTAGTAATTATGACACTCCGGATAAAGATGATGCCAAGTCCTTAGCTAGGGTTAAAGGTGATATAGAATTTAATAACATCAATTTTGCTTATAATAAGAATGATAAAGATGTTCTTAATGGTTTTTCTTTAAATATTCCCGCTGGTTACAGATTAGGTATTGTGGGCACCTCTGGAGCTGGTAAAACTACTTTAATAAAATGTTTACTGAGATATTTTGATGTTAAATCTGGAGAAATTTTAATCGATGGAAAAAATATTGCCTATATAACTCAAGAATCATTAAGAGCAAATATTTCGGTAATACCACAAGACATAACCATGTTTCATCGCAGCATTTTAGAAAATTTACAATTAGCTAAAGCTGATGCGAATTTTACAGAAATTACTGCAGCTTGCAAGAAGGCTAAAATTCATGATGATATTATGGCTATGAGTAATGGTTATGATTCTATAGTGGGCGAACGTGGAGTAAAATTAAGTGGCGGCCAAAGACAAAGAGTAGCAATAGCTAGAGCCATACTAAAAAACGCGCCAATTTTAATTTTAGATGAAGCAACTTCAGCCTTAGATACGCCAACTGAACGTTTGATCCAAACCTCATTAAATGAAGTTTTAGCCACAAGTAATGCTACTGTTATTGCCATCGCTCATCGCCTTTCAACTCTTAAATCTATGGATAGAATTATAGTACTGGATAAAGGAAAAATTGTTGAAGAAGGTAGTCATGATATGCTTATACATAAAGAAAATGGCTTATATAAAAAACTATGGGAATTGCAGGTAATATAAAATACATAAAGTATAGCAGATAATTATTAAATCAAAGATCTGCTATAATCATCAGATTTTATTTTATATATTTGCAAAGGTAATCCTCCATATATAACGTCTTTCATAAATTCCATACCAATTTTTTTAAGCACATTAATTGATGATAAATTTTCTTGATCAACGATAGCAATTATTGACGGTAATTTAAGTTGATTAAATGCATAATCTAAAATAGCGAAAGCAACTTCAGTTGCCAAACCTTTACCCCAATAGTTTTTGGCAAAACGAAAAGTAATTTGCACTTGTTCTATTTCATCTATGATTCGCAAATCAAGACCAGCATAACCAATAATCTGATCGTTATGAATTATAGCAAATGGACTAAACCCTTTATCTTTATAAAGTTTAATCCATCCTTTTATGGTAGAAGAAATATCTGGTATATCCATTACCCCAGTCATTGAATAACGCATAACTTCTTCTGAAGCAAAAATAGCTAAACAATTTTTAATATCTTCCAACATAAATGGA
Source organism: uncultured Rickettsiales bacterium (assembly GCA_964476705.1). Classification (GTDB taxonomy): domain Bacteria; phylum Pseudomonadota; class Alphaproteobacteria; order Rickettsiales; family UBA6187; genus CAYZBM01. Next base: position 14,085 of record CAYZBM010000058.1, read on the forward strand.
CGCAAAATTAAACGAGATGTACTTATTAGTCGGTTGTGAAAAAGTGTTTTTTTATAAAAAACACTTTTTTCCCAGTCGTAT
>CAYZBM010000059.1:0-13711 GCA_964476705.1 uncultured Rickettsiales bacterium
AAATAATAAGTTGTTGATATTTTAAGAAAATCTAAGGCCAGGATGACGTTATTGGAGAATTTTAGAAGAAAACAGCACCTCAAAAAAGTGTGGGGTACTATGAGACTACATATACAACTTAAGAAAAAAGTGTTTTTTTATAAAAAACACTTTTTCACAACCAAATATATATGTATTTTACTGTCAATTCTTTCTTAATCTACTATAGCTGACACGAGACCTTTCACGAGTCTGTTATAAACCGACTACAAAGCCTCAGCGCATCTCATCAATCTCTAACCAATAAGTTTCTTTATCGGCAATTTCTTTTTGTTTAGCAAATAGCTCTTTTGTCAGTTTATTAAATTCATCAGGATTATTCATATAAAGACCAGAATCAAGAAGCTGCAAATTAATCTCTTTAATTCTGGCTTCTAATTTGGTAATTTCTTGAGGTAAATTTTCCCAGTCATATTGCAGTTTAAAGGAAAGTTTTTTAGTAGCATTATTCGCATTACTACTAATATTATTAGCATCTTTATTACTAGCTTTAAGATTAGTTTTAAGATTTCCTGATTTTTTCACTTTTTGTTTGTTATTAACATCATCCATAGAACTACGGCTTTTTTTACCAATAGCTTCTAAATAATCACTATAACCACCTATATAACCATTAACCTCGCCATCTCCATCAAATACAATAGTTTTAGTTACTGTTTGATCTAGAAAATCACGATCGTGACTCACAATAATTAAAGTACCTTTATAATTCACTAATAATTCCAACAGCATGTCTAAGGTATCCATATCCAAATCATTAGTTGGCTCATCGAGAATTAATAAATTACCTGGATTTGCTAAAACTTTCGCCAACATTAATCTATTTTTTTGTCCACCAGATAAGGTACCAGCAAGATCATGAGCATCTTGAGGATCAAACAAAAAATCTTTTAAATAACCACAGACATGACGTTTTTTACCCATAACATCTAAATAATCTCCATTTGGGCATAAATTTTCCCATAATGATTTATTAGGTTTTAGATCTTCGCGTTTTTGATCAAAATAAGATATTTCTAAATTTTTAGCTAGCACCACTTTACCGCTATCTGGAGGTAGATTACCCAAAAGTAATTTTAAGAAACTAGTTTTACCAGAACCATTATTACCAACAATACCAAGCCTATCACCGCGCATTATCCTTAAGTTAAATTTTTCCATAATAATTTTAGGATTATTATTTATTTTGTTATTTTCTAGGGTATTATCTATAGCTCTAGCATAATATTTACTTACTTTATGAAATTCAGCAATAATATGTGCCGCCATATTTGGTTCAACAGGCTCTAATTCTATTTTTCGCATTGTTTTATTAAAAATACTCTTATCCGAACGTAATTGATCCCTAGCCTTTTTCATTTCTTCAACTCTACGGATATTACGTTTTCTTCTCGCTTTAACTCCTCTATTGGCCCATTCTTCTTCTATTGCAACTGCTCGCTCTCTATTACGTAATTCTCTCTTTTCCTGTTCGATTAAATTAGTTGACCATTCATCAAAATAGGCAAAACCTTTACTGCAAACTCTAATTTTACCCCGATCAAGCCAAAATACTTTATTAGAAATATTACTTAAAAAAGTACGATCGTGACTTACACATAATATGGTACCTCTATAGCTATTAATATAATCCTCTAGCCACTCGATACCCCGAATATCTAAATGGTTGGTTGGCTCATCAAGTAATAATATATCTGGATTATTAACTAATTGCTTACCTAAGGCTGCTCTTCTTAATTGACCACCAGAAAGATTGCCCATTTTCTCTTGAGGGGCAAGATCAAGAGGAGCTAGAGCAATATCAACTAAATATTTACTATCAGAGTTTTGCAACTCTATAGGAAGGCCTGAAAGAATATATTCATAAACAGTCAGTTTAAAATCAAATTCGTTATCTTGCTTTAGATAACCAACTTTAATTCCTGTTTCTTGCCATCTCTTACCTGAATCTATCTCTCTGGTACCATCTATAATATGCATTAAAGTAGTTTTACCTGCACCATTTTTACCAACTAAACAAATTTTATCACCTTCATGAATGTTAAATGACAAAGCTTCAAATAAAGGTTTGCCTCCAAATGTAACATAAGAATCTTGTACTGATAATAGTAATTTATTTTTCATTTTTTGGCCTAAAAGTATAGCTGTTAAAGCTTGCGCTCCTTTAATTTTTTTATAGATCCAGGAATAAATCCTGGCCAGTTTATCCTGAAAAAACATATCCTTATAACAAATATATGTTTTACTGAAGGATCCATTTTAATAGGTATTTTTTAACTTCTTTTACTGTAATTTAAAGTGGAAAATCATCGATTGATCTACTATAATTTAAAGCAATTGTGGCTCTATAATTAATTATTATCTGGATTAAATAGTAGGAAAGTTGTACAGTGTAAAGGCTTTAAAAAACTATTTGAAAAGCGGGAAAATGGGGGTCTTCTTATAATTTAAAGTATACTCTCAAAAATAAAAAATAGATAGGGAGGAAGTAGTTATGGCAGAAATATATAATTATGCTCATCATCTAATAGCACAATTTGGCGATAAAGCTCAAGCTGAAGTTGATAGAAAAATCGCTAATTATGCCAACTCTAAAAACTATAATGGTTTAAAGACCTGGTATGAGATAGAGGCAGCTTTAACTGAGATCACAAAAATCCAAGATTCTGAGGCTAATGGCAACAGAATATTTGAGAAAATAGAAAGCTAGTAGTGACATTTATTCTATAGTATCAAACATCCTGGTTTGAGGATTGAAAGCCATGAGTTGCCCATCCCTTAAGTTTACCATCCAGCCATAAAGTTTTACTTTATTGCTGTCTATTTTTTTGCCTATATTAGGATAAGATAGAAGATTTTTGAGCGAAACTAGAACAGTTTCTTGGACATGGGAAATTTCTTTTTCTTCTTCATCTTTATCTCCCAATTGAGCAAGAACGGCATCTTTTGCCGCTTTGCCTATATCAAGCCATTGTTTAATCTCTTTATTTTTCTCTGCATTTTTTTCATTCATATTCAAATAATCTTTAAGTACACTACAATGAGCATGACCCATAACTACAATATTTTCTATTTCCATATTATTTATAGCATGTTCAATTGATGCTTGAATACCACTACCTTTAGATTCACCATATGCCGGAACTAAACCACCTATATTACTAACTACATAGACATCTCCAGGGTTACTACTAAAAATAGTTCCTGGCGATAAACGCATATCACTACAACAAACCACTACCGTAGTTGGTTTTTGTCCCAACTGAATCACATGCCTTATCATATCACGTAATTTAGAAAATTCTGTAGCTTTAAAAACTCTAAATCCACCAATTAACGAAGAAATATTAGCCATAATAAATTACCTTTTACCATTTTTAATTATATTTTAAGAACTTGAACTTCAACCAAAATATTATCTTAAGATATCTCATCTTTTTTATTCTTATCTTCATCATCTATTTTCACTACAACATATTCAACATCTATAACTTGACCATTACTATAGGTTCTACCGCGTTTTTTTCTACTAACCAATCTAAATATCCAACCCATAATTGAAAAAACCATTATTGCTACAAATAATAATACCAGGCTAATACTCAAAGCAAAGGTAAAAAACAATATTACTATAATTATAAATAAACCTAGGGCTAAACGCTGTAACATCTTAATATATAAACCTTTATGTCAAAAAAAAGTCAAATAATTAATTATAAATCATACCTTTGTACTTCAAATATAGGATTATAATAGCTATAAATGAAACTTATAAAAAGTATTTTTATAAAATTGATCTTGCACAATGTTATAATCCTACGTATAGGTTTTATAGTCAGAGTATTTTAAATTGCTTATCTAGGTATATTAAAACACTCTCACTGAAGTACATATATAGTATAGCATTTATTAATTGAAATACTACATTTGTATTATTATAGTAGTAAATCATTAGCAAGTCAGAGATTTACTAATGATCTTCTATACTTTTAAAAGAACAATTAGTTTATTTGTTTAACTTTACTATGAGGATATAGTGGCTCAAGAAAAAAAAGTCAAAATACGTAAGGCAGGTACTCGCCCAAAATTTAAAAACATTACTAGAGGAAGCCTAAAAAACATATATGGCTCCATTACTGAAACCAAGTTTTCCCGCTATATTCAACATGATATTCATCAATATAAAAAACATTTAAGCGAAGGTGGAGTACAACTCTATTCAGAACAAGAATTAAATGCTCTAATTAAAGCTGGAGTTGCAGACAGATTGCCTCCAAGAGCCACAGCCTATTATATGGATTTGGCAGCAAAAAGTCAGGCCCTTACCAATCTGATCAAAGCTAGACCTGAAGAAACAGATGATTTATCAGGACAAAGAGATCCTTCAAACCAATTAAAATATAGTCCCGTTCCAGGATTGTTGCATAAATACGAGATAGTTTTACTTTATGTAGTTAGAGCCTGCAGTTCATGGTGTCGTTATTGCTACAGATCAGATTTTTTAACTGGAAAAACCGAAAAAGATATCGGTTCAATTGTAGAAATAACTAATTATATCAAAAGCCATAATGAAAAAGCTAAAGAACATAATAAAAAATGCCAAGATATTAAAGATGAAATAATTCCTATTAGAGAAGCCTTATTATCAGGCGGAGATCCGATGGTATTATCTAATAAAAATCTTTTTGATTATATGCACGGACTTGCCGAAGTTGGCGTTAGAATGATTAGAATTGGCACTAAAGAATTAGCCTTTTTTCCGCAAAGATTTGACGATAATTTCTTTAATATGATCGACTTATTCCACGAGTTACATCCCAGAGTAAGCCTAGCTTTTATGGTACATTTTTCTCATCCAGATGAGTTACTTGAAAAAGATCCAAAAACTAAACAATATATAGAAAAACCAGATGGCGGATTTAAAAGAATTCCTATCACTGAACAAGCAATAGTAAAACTACGTAGTAGACATTATATAACTTTAGAAAACCAAGCTCCGATAATTGATGGAGTTAATGACGATCCTAGAATTTTAAGACTCCTGCAAAGAGAACTCAAACGAACTGGGGTAAATAATCATTATTTCTTCCAATGTCGTGAAATTGAAGGCCATAAAGCTTTTGCCGTACCCGTTGAAAAAACTTGGGATATACATCGACAATCACAGGTAGGATTATCAGGAATCGAAAAATCTCGCTTTGCTCTATCTACCGAAGAAGGCAAGTTAGAAGTAGTTGGCATCATTGATAAAATAGATTTTGCTAAGTCTAAAATAAATATTTCTAAAGACCTTGAAAAAATTATTGATAATGTTATTGGCGAAGGTTTAATAATTTTTAGACTACATAGAACACCAGATCCTAAAGTACAAGGCGGTATTATTATAGCCAGACGTAATCCTAAAGCCTTATGGATTAGTGATTATGAAGATCGGATAATTTTTGATGGTAGAAAAATTGGTGACGCAAGATTTAATCAATTAGCTTTATTGCTAAAAAATCTGCTACCAGATGGCGAAAAAATCTTTGGTGAGTTTTTAAATAATCTGTAAAAAATTTTACCACGTAATTTGGGAGATAAACTCCCAAATTACGTTGTTTTCAGGGCTCTATATTAAAAATTAAATTCTTGCATAACCACCGGAATCATTTTTGGCATATCTTCAGATATCATCCCTATACCTAATTTAAGGGCAATTTGTGTTTGTAGCCAAACTGCCATACAGGCGGCATTAAAACCATCCATCCCCCTTGCCATAAGACCGGTTATGAGACCGGATAAAACATCTCCTGTTCCAGCTGTAGCCAAATAAGCAGGAGCGCCTAACATTTTTACAACTTTACCAGACTTATCAGCAATTATTGTATTATGACCTTTTAAAACTATTATAGCTCCACTAATTTTAGCAGCCTTTACGGCCCTTTCCATCTTGCAATCACTTGAGAATAATTTATCTGGAAAAATCCTAGAAAATTCGCCTTCATGAGGAGTTAAAACCACATCAGAAGTAATATTTTTAAATAATTTATCAGGGTTCTTCGCAAATATAGTTAAGCCATCCGCATCAATAACCAAAGATTTTCTTTGGTAAAGTGCACTTAAAATCATCTTTTCAGTACTACAAGTAACTCCAGCTCCTGGTCCTACTAATAAAATATTTTTTCTTTGGTCTAAAATAAATTTATTAAAAGTAGATAAACAACTTATTTTTTTTACCATAACTGACATAGTATCTGCCGCATAAACTGACCATACCGATTTAGGCACAACTATAGTGACTAAACCACTACCTACCCTTAAAGCTGATATTGCCGCCATTTTAGCCGCACCTACTAATTCTTCTCCACCAATAATAACTGCATGACCATAATCATACTTGTTAGAATTATCTTTATATTTAGGATAATATGAAAGCCACAAATCAGGACTATTTAATAAAAAACTATTTTGCAAGAGCTTCGACCACCACCATTGAACATACTAAATCTTTTTCATCACTTAAACTTAAGTGTATATTTATATTATGAGCTTTAAAAATATTTTGTAAATATTCTTTTGCTTTTTCAGTCAATAATATTTCTGGCTTACCTTGTTCATTATTGACTACATAAATATCTTTCATAGAAATATGCTGGCCAAAACCCACACCCAAAGCCTTCACAAAAGCTTCTTTAGCTGAAAATCTTTTTGCTAAATAAGCTATTTTTTTATTTTTATTAGTTAAAGGTAACTTATTTACTTCATTTATTTCATAATCATGAAAAACTTTTTTTAATAATTTATCGGTATAATTATCAAATAACTTTTCCATTCGTGAAATATAGACAATATCACAACCAATACCTACTATCATATTCTAGCCTGATCTATAATTTCACGCATTTTATAAACTGCAGGTCCAATACCAATAAATACTGCAGAACCAATTAAATAATGGCCAATATTTAATTCTTCAATCTCAGAAATCTTAGCAATAGCTGTAACATTACTATAATCAAGACCATGCCCTGCATGACAAGATAATTTATAACTTTTAACTATTTTAGCGGCTTCTTGTAATCTGATTAATTCTTTATGTATTTGCTTACCTTCAGCATTACTATAAGTTCCCGTATGTAACTCAACAGCATCTGCATCGATATATTTACTTGCATCTATTTGTTTAAGTTCCGGTTCAATAAAAATTGAAACTTTTATTCCAGCATCTTTAAGTTTTGCCACATATTTTTTTAGTTTTTCTTGTTCTTTATAAACATTTAAACCACCCTCTGTTGTCAACTCTATACGTTTTTCTGGAACTAAACAGACATATTTAGGTTTAACATCAAGAGCAATTTTTAACATTTCATCAGTTGCCGCCATTTCTAAATTAAGTGGCAGGTCAAGTTCAAGTACTAAACGATAAATATCTTTATCTCTAATATGCCGACGATCTTCACGCAAATGCGCAGTTACGCTATCTGCTCCATATTTTTTAAGTAAAAGAGCCACTTCTATAGGATCTGGATAAACTCCACCTCTTGCATTACGCAAAGTTGCAACATGATCTATATTAATACCAAGACGAATTTTTTTCATTGTTTAAAATCTTATTTATAACTTATAAAATGGAGCTTGCATTTAAGCAGAATTAATGCTAGAAATCCACCAAATTATAGTAGATCAAGAAATAATTCACTTTTAATCAATAATTATTAAATTATTTCCATGATGCTACATCCCGTACTAAATACGGGACATGTATCCTGAAAAAACATATATTTATAACCAATTTTATGTTTTGCTGAAGGATCTATAATATAAGTAATTTCAATCTTGAAATAACTATATGAAAAACAAATGTTTATTATCGCCTTAGTTTTGGAGAATTGAGAATGGCAAGGATTACCGTAGAAGATTGTGCAAAAGTTGTACCAAGTCGTTTTGAGCTAGTTGCTCTTGCAGCTCAGCGTACCAAAATGATCGCAGCTGGAAGTGATATTACAGTTTCTAGAGATAATGATAAAACTCCAGTGGTTGCATTGCGCGAAATAGCCGAAAAAAGAGTTGATATTGAAAAATTACGTGAATTAGTTATAGCAGGATGCCAAGAAAAAACTATAGTTGATAGATATGGCGTTGAAGAAGTGGTTAATGGTGAAGAAGTTGGCTTATCATCTGATGAAATAGTTAATGATATAAAATCTTACCAAAGCGATGTACAAGATGAGTCTGCAGATAGTTTACTATTTGGCGAAGAAAATCTTTCAGATGTTGATGACTAAAAAACTTTATTGTTTATAGTCATTGCTTAACTTGGAGTAAGTGCGGCTGCACTTACTCCATTTTTTTATGTTCGTTCATAGTACCCGATAGTATTTATTATTTGAAATGAATGTATTTATGGAGCCTTCAGTAAAACATAAAATAGTATTGTAAGTATATGTTTTTTCGGGATATGTAGCATTATAGAAAGAATTTATTATATATGTATTTTACTGTCAATTCTTTCTTAATCTACTATATATAGCAGTTAAAGCTTGCAGTTACCTAAATTTTTTATAGATCCCAGACTAAATCTGGGATATGCAGCATCATAGCAATGATTTATGTAAGTAAATAAAGTGGAAAATCATTGCTTGATCTACTATATTTTACTAGAACAATCCATAAATCTAGAATATTAATTATAGTCTGTAATTATCTAATCTTAATCTTAAGCAACTATAAATAATAATTATGATTAGCGACCAAGATCTAATTGATAAAGTAAAATCTTACGACGAAAATCTAGATGAGAATCTATTAAAAAAGGCGTGTGATTATTCTAAAGAAGCCCACGGAATTCAAAAAAGGGTTTCTGGCGCTCCTTATTATATGCATCCACTAGAAGTTGCTTATATTCTTGCTGATATGAAGATGGATTTAGCGGCAATAATCACCGCATTACTTCATGATACAGTTGAAGACACCACAGTTACAACTGAAGATATTGAAAGAGAATTTGGAATTGAAATTGCAAAACTGGTTGATGGGGTTACTAAGCTCGCCAAAATAGAATATCAAACCGAACATGTAAGGCAGGCTGAAAATTTCCGTAAATTATTAATTGCCATGAGTGAAGATATCAGGGTGTTATTAGTTAAGCTTGCGGATCGTTTACATAATATGCGAACTTTGCATTATCTTAAATCTCCAGAAAAAAGAGCTAGAATTGCTCACGAAACTATGGAAATTTATGCTCCCCTTGCCGAAAGAATCGGAATGCAACAATTTAAAAATGAATTGCAAGAATTAGCCTTTACTGAATTATACCCAGAAGCTAGAGAATCAATAATAAGCCGACTAGAATATTTAAGAAAAACTGGCGCAACCATTATTGATGATATCGTTACTGACCTAAAAATAACTTTAGAAAAAGCAGGACTCAACGAAAAAGTAGAAGTAAGCGGTAGAGAGAAATTTCCTTGTTCTATTTGGCAGAAAATGGAAAGAAAAAATATTAGCTTTGAACAATTATCCGATATAATCGCTTTTAGAATAATAACTGATTCAGTTGAAACTTGTTATCAAGTCTTAGGAATAATCCATACTAAATACCAAATGATACCTGATAGCTTTAAGGATTTTATCAGCACCCCAAAACAAAATGGCTATAGCTCTTTGCATACTGTGGTCTTGGGACCAAAACAACGATTTGTTGAAATTCAAATTAGAACCAGATATATGCACGAAGTTGCAGAATTAGGTGTTGCGGCACATTGGTCATATAAACAAGATAGCGATTATCATAAAACAGATGGTAAACAATATAAATGGGTCCGCGAATTACTTTATATACTAGAACATACCAATGACTCAGAAGAATTTTTAGAAAATACCAAACTAGAAATGTATTATGATCAAGTATTTTGTTTTTCGCCAAAAGGTAAATTAATTGCCTTACCTAAGGGCGCAACAGCCGTTGATTTCGCTTATGAAGTTCATTCTGACGTTGGTAATAGATGTACCGGTGTTAAAATTAATGGTAGAGTTATGCCGTTACGTACCCAGTTAAGCAATGGCGATCAGGTAGAAATAATTACTTCTGAATCACAAGTCCCGAGTCCATCATGGGAAAATTTTGTAGTAACTGGTAAAGCCAAAAGTGAAATAAGAAGATTTATCCGGATTCAAAAACGTGAAGAATATATAAAATTAGGGCGGGCTTTAGTTGAAAAAAGAGTTAAAGAAGAAGGAATTAATCTACAAATAACTACTATAAAAAAAGGTTTAAAAATCTTAAATAAGAAAAAAATTGAAGATTTTTATGCTGCTTGCGGCGAAGGCTTAATTAGTCCAGATGAAGCTATGCGGGCTTTTTTTCCTGATAAAAAATTCCGTAAAAAAAGAAAAAATCCTTTTACTTTATTGGGTTTAAATCTTGATAAAAATCGTAAAGAAGAAGCCATAACTATTAAAGGTTTAAAACCTGGACTTGCGCTTTATTTTGCCGAATGTTGTAGACCAATACCTGGTGATGTTATTGTTGGAGTTGTAACAACTGGTAAAGGCCTGACTATTCATGCTAGCGATTGCGAAACTTTAACTAATTTCTCCAGTACTCCAGAAAGATTAGTTGATGTATCTTGGGGTAGTAATCTACCTAACCAAACTTTTATCAGTAGAATAAATATTGTTTTATCTAATGAGGCTGGATCTTTGGCAACACTAGCTAATGTTATTGCTAAACATAAAAGTAATATAAATAATTTAAAAATCACCGACCGCTCTTCAGAATTTTTTGAAATGGTAGTCGATGTTGCAGTTAAAGGTGATAGTCAACTTGACGATATTATAAGATCACTACGCACCAAAAAATGTATTCACTCAATAGTAAGAAGTAAAAGAAGTTAGCAACTTAAAAAAGAAGATTAATTATGACCAATAAAGATATTATTAATGCCACGCAAGTTATCGATAAAGAGATAGCTGGAATTACTCTAATGAAAGAATGGTTAGATCAAAGTTTTTCCAAAGCAATTGAGCTTATTTATAATACAGAAGGTCATGTAATAATCAGTGGTATGGGTAAAAGTGGCCATATAGCCAAAAAAATAGCCGCAACTTTATCTTCAACAGGAACTCCAGCAATTTATATACATCCCGGAGAAGCAAGCCACGGTGATATTGGAGTTATTAACAAAAATGATGTAATAATTTTACTATCTAATTCTGGAGAAACTGCTGAATTACATGATATAATTAGCCATGCCAAAAGATTTTCTATTCCCTTGATTGGAATCGTTAGAAGAAAAAAATCAATCTTAGTAAATTCTGCAGATATCGCTTTGATTTTGCCAGATGCTGAGGAAGCTTCAGATGTTGACGCACCAACTACTTCAACAACCATGATGTTGGTTTTAGGTGATGCTATAGCAGTAAGCTTAATGAAAAGAAAAGGCTTCACCAAAAATGATTTTGGTATTCTTCATCCTGGTGGTAAGTTAGGGGCCTCTTTTACCAAAGTTGTTAATATAATGCATAAAGATAATGAGCTTCCAATAGTAAGTGATAATACGCAAATGGACAAAGCCTTATTCGAAATAACTAGTAAAAAATTTGGCTGTACCGCAGTAATAAATGCACAAGAACTTTTTGTCGGAATTATAACCGATGGTGATATTAGAAGACATATGGATAATAATTTCTTAAATAAGACCGCGGCTGAAATTATGACTAAAAATCCAGTAACTATAGAAGGAGACCAATTAACTTCGGAAGCTTTAGCTTTAATGCAAAAAAAAGCTATCACTAATTTATTTATCTTAAAAAATAATAAGCCGGTAGGAATTATTCATATCCATGACTTATTACGCCTTGGGGTCGTGTAAAAAAAGCCCTAAGCCGGCCTACTCATAATTACCCGCCTTTAAGTTGCAAAGCACTCAACCCACTTATTTGCACATAAGAGTATCTTGTATTATTGTAATATCCATCTTGACATTTTGTCAAGTATACTTTACAATAACTTTAATTACGAGATTAAGAGTGCAAATAAATATAATTTGGGATATCGGAGTTTTTTATGATACGCACGGTAACTGCCCTTATATAGAATGGTTACATTCCTTAAGCGAGGAAGTGATAATTATAATACAGCATAGAATTAGAAGAGTAAGATATGGTAATTTAGGAGATCATAAAAGAATAGACCAGAATATCTACGAATTAAGATTCTTTATAGGACCAGGTTATCGTATTTACTTTATAAAATTAAAAAATAATAAAATTTTATTATTAAATGGTGGTACCAAATCAACACAAAGAAAAGATATAATAAAAGCTAACAATTTATTAAAAAAATATAAAGGTGAATAAAGTGAACAAGAAAAAACGTTATACATCAATTCCTTTTGAGGTAATCAGAATTGCCGAATTAAAAGATCCAGCAAGAGCTGCAATGGAAATTGAATATGCTTTTAAATGTTATGAAGAAGAACAAGATTTAGTGTATTTATTAGATTTTCTTGGACTGGTTGCCAAAGCTCAAGGTGGATTTGCAAATCTAGCAAAAAATATAAAAATAAGCAGGCAAGCTATTAATACCGCTTTATCTGAGGAAGGTAACCCAAGAATAAAGACCTTTCAAGACATTATAAGAGAATTAGGTTTTAAGATGGTTTTTGTCCCTATAGAAAAAAAGACTAATTAGTCGGCTGTAAAAAAATGTTTTTTACAAAGGCAACTTACTATTCTTGCGCGAAATATTAAATACCACATAAATAGCTCCACAAATAATTATAACTGCACCCAAAAAGGTTCTTAAGGTAATAATTTCATTAAACCAAAAATAAGCAAAAATAGAAACAAATACTAACCTAAAAAAATCAAACGGCATTAGAATTTTCATCTCTGTTGTTCTATAGGCTTTACTAATACAAAGCTGACTTATCACCTGACATAAACCTTGAAGTAAAGCTAGAAGAAACTGCATTAAAGTAATTCCAGACCATACTGGCAAGGCTAGAATAAAAGCAAAAGGAATCATAAAAATAAACATCAAAAATACAGACATTCTAATATCATATGAATAATAGGTTATTGCCAATTTTTTCATAATAATATTAGTAAAAGCCCATAATATAGCCGAAAAAATAACAATTCCGGTATAAGAATTAATTTTACCAACATTACCAAAAACAATAACCGATACTCCTAAAAAACCAATTAATAAGGCTATAATTAAATGTATAGATAATTTTTCTTTAAAAAAGAAAACTGCCAGAAAAGTTGTAATAATCGGTACGGTAAAAGAAATTGCCGTTATCTGAGTTGAAGGTAAATTGGCAATAGCTATAGTATACATAGCCATTGAAGCTACTCCAAAAACTGCTCTCCCTAAAAATAAATCAGTTCTTTTTAAAGTAATATTAGCAACACCATGTTTAATAGCCCAAGGTAATAAAACTAACATGCCACAACTAAGCCTTAAAAACACCACCATATAGGGATGAAGTTCAGCAGATAAATGCCGCGTAAGCATCACTACTTGCGCAAAGAAAAAACAATCAATAATTGCCAGTAAAATACCCCGCAAATCATCAGATTTAATCTTGGCTAATAGTTTGTTGTAAATTTGGTTAAAACTCATATAAAAGATTATAGTACCCCACACTTTTTATGAGGCATAAAAAAAGTAGCTGGATAGCGA
>CAYZBM010000060.1:0-13241 GCA_964476705.1 uncultured Rickettsiales bacterium
CCAGGTAGAATTGAGGTACAGTAATGCTAGATGACACAGTTTAATGAACAGTCTCCGGGGCTAATATTTTCAGCATTATTTTTTTCTTTTAAAATAAGCTTAAGTTTGTCTATTTCTGCTATATAATCACCATTGATAATAATTGGTGCTGTACCAACAAATATTACTTGATTATCATAATTTAATATTCTTGAATATAATATATTTCCAGGTTCAATAGAATTATTTCCTTGCTTTTCTTTTACTAGATGTATCGTATTTAATAATAAGTCTTTGACCGTTATTGATTGGTTACGTTTTACTTCTTCAACTAAATAAAAACTATAATAACTTTCAAGACAGATTTTTTCTAAGAAATCCAATTGATATTTAGTTAAACTGCGGCTTTTCTTTTGTAAATACAGTAATCCTATTAATTTTTCTGGCAATATCGACGAATCAATCTTTTTTTCTAAATACCATCCAGCTTTTATATTTTCTTCTCGTATCCAGTTAAATAACATCCATGGTATAAACATACATTCATAAAAAGCTTGTTCAATTTCTTCAGTTCTAGAAAAATCTCCATAAAAAATATCCAAAGCTTCTTTAAAAATCTTTGTACCAAAATTAGTAGAAACATATGGCAATAAATGTTCATGAATTATTTGTCCTTCAGATTTTCTAATTCGATTTAGATTAGGATCTTCCATTAAAAAATCTGAATTATCTTTTAAAGCTTCACAACATTTTTTATATTTTTTGCCACTACCACAAATACAAGGGTCATTTCTTCCTATTTTTTTATCCACTTTATTCTCATCTATATAACTTATTTATTCTGCAATGAAAGAATTACATATTTTCCTTGATGAATTCAAGACAATAAAAAATATAAAAACTTATTTGACATAACGCAAATACGAATCTATCCTCCTTTTTAGAGGATGAGGTGCAATATCATCTTGAGGTTTTCTGGTCAAGTTCATTTAAACTAATTTTTTAATTTATTTTGTGAGTATAAAAAATGTTAGAATTTTTACTTGTCGGCGAAGCCTTAGAAATTATTGATAAATATTTTAAAGAGGAAGCTTCCTCTAGTGATTTTTATGAGGCGCCTCTTGAGGCTTATCAAGACTTTGAAGAGTTGAGGGGGGAGCAAGCAGCAAAAGAAAATTTGTTATTTACTGTTTCTTCAGCAAGACTCAAGAAGCAATATCAAACTGCAAATGCTGATATTTTTTTGGTAACTGAGCCAGAAAAAAAAGGCATACTTAAAGCTTTTGCTTTATTGCGTAAATATTCTGAGAATTTGCCAGATAATTCAACTCTTAATGAAAGATTACTTATTGCTAAAAATTTTCTGCCGCCGGTATTTTTTAGCTCAAATAGAAGCGAAATTCCCAGCAATAATAAAACAGCTGAAATTATAGCGTTTAGGAAATGATTTTAACATAAGGGAAGGTGGGAGTTATACTCCCGCCTTCTTAAGCTGTAAGTGCTATAGTAATATGTGGTCTCTGCTTAGTACTATTAAGTAAAGTGCCTGGGCTGATTACTTGGTCTATAAAATCTTGCGCAACTTTTTTAGCACTAGCCTGGGCACTTACTATTAGTAAGTTACCATTCATCAGGCCAGATTTTGCCGCTAAATCACCAATTGGAACTATTTTACCTTGTCCACCAATATTATTAAAATTACGGACTGTCCCTTCGGCAAGAGGCGGAGCCTTAAAACCAATAGCGGTTATTACTGAATCGCAGGAAATAGTTTTTTCCCCTATTTTACTAGTTGTGCGAAGAGGGCGGGCAAATCGATATTCTACAGAATAAGTTTCATCACATTCTAGACCCGTTATACGATTATTTTCAGTAATAAATTTATTAGGAGAAGTATTATGATGAGAAGTAAAATCTTTATCTTGTGCTAATTTACTATCATTTTTTTCTCTAGGATTAGGATAATTAGTCCCAATTTTTGCTTGCTCGGTTAACTCTGGTTGTCTGCTAATAATAGTTAATTGTACTTTTAGAGGATTATTATCTGACAATTGAGTATTAAGTCTTTCGATAGTAGATTTTACATCTTCTGCGGTATCTCCGGCCCCGATTAACACTACTTCTTTTTTAAGATTAAATTTTATAAAAGGATGTTCTATTTCTATCCCTTCTTTTTCATTAGCAAAATACTCATTGCAATAAGATAAAAAATCTATCGCCATTGAATGATTGCCACCTTGGTCTATATTGGTGCCCTGAAATTTTTCATCAAAAGCTATAGGAACTAAACCTCTAGCATCTAAATATAAATCATAACCTTGATAATTTATATTTAGCTTATTAATATCAACTTCACTTCTAGTATTAAATTTTATTCCCATAGCTTCTAGTTGTGGCAGATAAAAATCTATAGTATCTTTTTGCAGTTTGTGATCTGGAATTCCATATCTAAGTAAGCCACCAAGTTTATTACTTTTTTCAAAGATTTCTACGCTTATTCCTGCTTTTGCCAGATGATATGCTGCTTCCAAAGCTGCAGGACCAGAACCGATAATCATTACTTTTTTATTTTGTTGAATCTCAGGCTGTTTAAATATTTTATGTTCCTCATACCAACCTTTTATTACAGCAATTTTATGCAGTAATAATTCAATTCTTCTAATGGCAACGGCCTCTGCATTACCTTGATTTTTTACTGTTTGTGCGCATGCAGATTGGCAAGGTGCTGGGCAGGCGGCCCCTGTGAAACCAGCAAATGGTGATTGCTCAATTTGTTTTAAAAAGGCCTCTTTTGCTTTCTCTAATTCAGTTTTTCTCTTAAATTCTCCGTCACCTTTTAAGATAGAATTGATAGTTAGTGGTTCCTTATTAGCTGCGCAACCACTAACAGCTTGTTTTTCTTTTTTAGTTTTTTCGCCTGAGCATGTTCCCGAATCACAGCCCCGGCATTTGGTACTTCTATAAAATAGCTCATCCATTAATTCATTTATATCATCGGATAGACTTTCATCCATTATCCCTAAGCCGCCAACAATATCTGCAGCAAGGGGTGCGTATTGTCGCATTCTGTCTATATGTTTTGTTACGTCTGCGGCTAATTGAGCGCCAATATAAATTGCTTGTTGATCAAGCTTATTTTGATTTTTAGCTTGTTGCTCTAAAATTTTAATTTCTTTTTCTTTTGCCTTAAGCCATGCTTCTTCAAAAATAGAAAGAGGCGAATTTCTTAAAGCAAAAGATCTTTTTAAATCGTTTAATTTTTCAAGAGAGGCAATTTTATCTAAGGTCTTAGGAATAATAATTTTATATTTATTTTTTTCATTTTCAAAATTATCTAATAAAGATTTTATCTTTTGATCATCCGTTCTTTCTAAATCTTCTGTTAATAATTCTTTTATTGCAGCGTAATAATTTTCTGCTTCCTCGGGAGTTTTAGGCAATCTTACATCTTCGGATAAAGATTCTATGCTTATTTTTCCATTATCATAAATTACAGCGATACCACCACTCATACCTTCGCCAAAATTGGCGCCAATTTTACCTAAAAATAAAGCGCTACCTGAAGTCATATATTCGCAGGCATAGTCACCAACATTACCATTAACTACTAAGGTGGCCCCTTTCATTAACACAGCGCAACGATTACCAGCACTTGGTATAAATGCCTTACCACTCATTGCACCAAAAAGGGCGGCATTACCCACATAAATGGAATTTTCTAAATGCGCCTCAGACTTTGGTTTTTTAACAACTAAAATACCACCACTCATTGATTTACCAGAACCATCTTGAACGGGACCTTCATGGCTTAAACAAATACCATGACAATTAAAGGCGCCAAAACTTTGCCCGGCAGTACCATTGGTTTTAATAGTTATATGGTCTGCTGCTTTTTTTTGTAGTTCTTTATAGTTTGGCAATACTAAAGATGTGCCAAAAGTTCTGTTAGTAACATCAATTTCTCCAAGCTCAAAAATAGCTTTATCTTTTCCTAAGATTTTATCTGCTAAATTTTGTTCTTCTAAAATTTTATATTCTTTTAAGTTACTGCCTTGATTTGCATTTGTTCTATATTCTTCTAAATCTTCTTTAGATAGCTGAGGATATTGTTTAGCAGCCAGTAAACTGGCAATAAATTCTTCAGAAACTTTATTTTTTAGTCTGTCTGCTGATAATAAATCAACCCGGCCACGCAGTTCTTTTAAACTGTTTACCCCCAATTTTTTGAGCAGTTTTTGAACTGATGCGGCGAGATTTAAGTCATATAAGGCTAAATCTTCAGCATGACCTTGATAACCTTCTTCATTATTAGTAATTCCAGGGGCGCAAGCTCCAGGTACATTACATTTGCGGTGCATATCACAGCCAAGCATTATTAAAGCCGTGGTACCATATTCTAAAATATCGCCCCCTAATATTGCCATCATAATTACTCCTTCTGGAGTATTAGGAAAACCACTTACCGATAATTGAACTAAATCTCTAATACCTGCATTAGATAGGGCTTGATTCACCATAACTAGGCCAATTTCGCCAGGCATACCTGTGGTTTTTATCGCATCAACAGAGGCGGCCCCAGTTCCACCAGAATTACTGGCAATATTAATTATATCAGCGCCAGATTTAGCCACGCCAATGGCAATTTGATCTATACCTTCTGATGCGCATAACTTAACCCCAACTTTAACCCCAGGTTTTAGTTCTTTAAGGTCGTGGATTAATTCTTGTAAGTCTTCGATAGAATAAATATCATGATGGGGTGGCGGGCTAATTAGATCAATACCTGGTATTGATCCTCTTACTGCAGAAATTTCAACCGAAACTTTTGAACCAGGTAACATTCCACCTTCACCAGGTTTTGCCCCTTGCACTATTTTTATTTCTATTATTTCAGCATCAACGAAATATTCAGGATCAAGACCAAATCTTCCAGAGGCTACTTGCACCATTTTGGCTTTTTGGTCTTTAGGTTTTCCACCCTCGCCAGTACAGGCAATACCACCTACTAAAGTTGCAGCTTTAGCTACGTCATTATGCGCGGATTTTGTAAGAGCGCCATGACTCATGCCGCCTGTTGCCAGATGATTGGCTACTATATCTGATATGGTTTGAGTTTCGCTATTATCATTAGCGGCATTTTTAGATTCTGGAAAATTTATATCTAAATGATCAGCTATAGTTACCGGAAAATCTTTTTTATTTTCGACAATTGTATTCATTGCTTTTTGAAAAGCGGAATCAACTTGATGTTCATCCATTTGAGTCCTATCAAAACGGCCATCTTTTATCTCAGGAAGGAGATTATTTTTTTTGATTCTTTCTTCTAATTCTTTTATTTTGGTAGAAAGATTATTTTTATATTTTGCAGTGCTTTGAGTATTATTAGCAGATTCAAGCAAAATATTGTTGATAGTTTGATTTAAGCCAATATTTGTCAGTTTTTCTTTAAGAGTATTAATCTCTATTTTATTATCTTCGTAAGTTCTCTTAGTTTTTGCTATTCTTTCTTTATTTTTTTCGTTTAGCTTATTAAAAATTTCTCCAGCTTCAGCAAATTTATTGTCTTGGATTAATTTAGCCCATTCTTCTATTTTTTCTAGTTCGGATGCGACATAACCAGCTTTTTTAAATAGAGCTTTTTTAAAATCATTAAAATCTAATCTTCCTTCTCTATATTCTCTACAAATTTTTGTAAAATTATCGGTAGCATTTTCTAGACCTTCTTTATTTACTACTGACAAAAATTGTCTTATTAATGCTCTATCGGCTTTATTAATTAGTAATGATTCGCCGCCTTCTATATCAGCAGATGCGGATCTAGAACTTCTAGAGTCTGGAGTTTTTTCAACATCATTTTCTTTTCGTAATTGTTCTAATATTTCTTGTTCTTTTGAACCTTTAAGGATTTTGGCCAATTGTTTAGCAATTCCATCAATAAAAAATAAACTATTAAATAATTTATCATTTGCTATTCTAAGCTTGTTTAAATTTTTGTTTTCTTGCTTAATTTCATTTTCATTATTAGTTTTATTTTTTTGTAATTCTTCTTGATATTTAGCCCAATCTTCTTCTTTTAACTTTTCTGAGTCTAAGAGTTTTTGTTTAAGTATATTAGCCTTATTTTCATAATCTTTAACTAAAGCTCTTCTTGCCCCATATTCTGTGGTTAAATTTCTAATTGCACCCACAGTAGTTGGGTTATAACTATGGTCGATATCACTATTTGGTGAATAAGCAAAAGTTCCTGGGGTAATTATTTTTTCGCCATATCGTTTTTGATGAGATATTATACTATCGCTTAAAATATCATCAGTAGTTTTTTTACCCATAAAACCATGGCAATATTTTACGCGTGCAAAAGCATTGCCTAAATATGCTGGATTATTTTCTTCTTCTTTACTTTTATGTAAATTTAAATTCATGGTTTCAAGTAATCTTGAAGCATAATAAGTTTCAGTTGAAGTAATGCCATATTTAGCCATGGTTACTAAATGTGCATCTTCCAAAGCGTGCTGAGTATTTTTACAATATTCTTGGTATTTTTTTTGTTTTTCTGAAATTTCTGTTTCACGATTAGCAAACTCGGCTGCTAAATCATAAAAACCAATTGGATTTACAGCTTTAGCGCCAAGTGCCATTAAGGATGAAACATGGTGCGCGCTTTGAGCTTCTGCTGAATTAACAATAATACTTGCTTTTTTTTCTAGATTTTGATTCTTGCTATGTAAATAGGAATATACAGCAGCGGTTACTAACATATCAGGCAAGCCAATTTTACTTTCAGATATTTGACTACCATCTAATATTATAATTGATTTTCCAGCTAAAATTTCTTTTTCGACTTGCTCACAAATTTTTCTGACTTGTTCTTTTAGTAATTTGGTGATTTTTTCTTTATTATTACGTGCATCTTTGGGGATATTTTCTAAATCAAAACTCAAATCAATATTGAAAACTTTATTTGCTGGAGTTGCTTTTATAGCTTCAAGTTCACCTAATTTTAAAATTGGTGAATTTGTAGTATAAAGATTTGGTTTTACTCCTAGAGTATTATTTTTGGTTTTAGTTTGATCGCCAAGAAAAGTTTTAGTCGAAAAACTTTTCCGCTCTTTTTTAGAGTCTATAGGAGGGGAGGAAACTTGAGAAAATTTTTCTTGAGTAAGCTCAGCTAATTTTTCGGTATTATCTTTTATTGGACTAGTATCATCACCCATAGCAATTTTATTAGTGGTACCAGCAAAAATTATAGAATTCATATGATATTTAACATCAGAAGAATCTCTATGACCCAGAGCTAAAGCTTTTGCTGGAATTTCTATTTCTTTGCCTTCTATTGGAGTAAAGGTAAATTGCTTTTCATGTTTTTCTGCTAATTCTTCTAATATTTGCTTATTTTTTTTGACCTTGCCATCTTGCAGAACGATCATTTCACCAGCTTTAAGCTTACCACGTTTAACTACTTCTAATTCCATTTCTTGCAGTTTTTCAGCTGAAAACATATCTTCTGAGCCAATAAATAAAAATTCTGTAGCATCAGCGACGCTATTTTTTTTCTTGGCAATTAAATAATTAGAAGGTCTAAGTGCGCTATTATCCATTCTAGCGCCACTAATGCCACCACTTGAAAATACCATATGTGCTGGGCCATTATATTCCAGGCCTTGGGCTCTTATATCTTCAAGCATCGCATCTATTTTTTTATCTCCAGTATTTCCTGGCGGCATAAGTATAGTTATAGCTTCAATAACATTTTTACCTTCGGCTATTAAACTACTTAATTGTTGATCAAAAATTCTACTATCTGAAAAACCTTGGCCTTCCGGATTGTGATTTTTATAAGCATTACCATCTACTGAATTTAATTCTCCATTATGACCTATTCTTTTAAATGGTTGGGAATTACCTGGGCTAGGACTTACATTTGTTGATTGTCTAATATGATAAGCAACATTTTTAAGCTCGCATTCTTGTAAATCAGTAAAATATTCTACTTCATGGGGCAATATCATCCCCTTGTAAACTACTCTTTCTGAGCTGATTGAGGCTACAGCTAATTTAGGTAATTTCTTCTTACCAGATTGGTATTCTGGATCAAGACGACATTTATTATCAAGCTCTAGCGCATAAGCTTCAATTTCTTGATCAATTTTTTGTAAGGCGGCTTCAAATTTTTTTGGATCTTTTTTTAATTCTTCTGAATCTGGCTTTAGAAAACATTGAGAAAATTTTTGTAATTTTAAATTTTTGGCATCTTTTGAATCTTGAGATTTAAAAGGTATCCTACGCCAAGAGGTTTTAGTTCCATCCTTATTATTTTTTTCAAGTAGACTTACGCCATTTTCTTTACATATTCTTAATATTGCAGCTTGGGCTTTTTTTCTAGCGTCTTTATCGACCGGCAAAAATATATTCCCAATACCCAAAAGCTCTTGGTCATCTTTATTTATACCATAGCCATTATTTGCTAAGAATTTATTATAATATTTATGGTCAATATCGAAGCTTATCCCAGCACCATCACCAACTTTGATTGTTTCGTCTTTTTCTTTAACAAACATTTGTCCGCCGCGATGGGGTAGTTTTGCTAAAAATTCAAAAACTAATTTATTATTTTCAAAATCACCAAAGAATCCACCAACTGCACAAGAAGAACGTTCTATATAATTTGGATTTTGCTGTGGAGAGAAAGGAGAGGAAATAGATGAACTACTTGAAGTTTTTGCTGGCATATAAATTATTAACTAATACATAAGTTGTTTAAAAAATAAAAATGTTTACCAATATTAAAATTGGTAAACATTAGTTTATTAAACAAAGGATATTATTAGTTCAAGAGTTAAATTTATTTTCTTTGCTATGTAGACTAAAATAAATAACCAACATCCCAAACACTGCCGATAAAAATGAGCCGCTCAGTACGCCAATTTTTATAGCATTGAATTTTTCTTCATTATGGATAAAAGATAAAGAGCCGATAAAAAAGCTCATCGTGAAGCCAATTCCGGTTAAGATAGTAACTCCATAAAAATCTAACCAATTGGTTTTATTGCCTGGTAAATTAGTTATCTTTAATTTAATACTAATAAAGCTAAATAACATAACCCCGATTTGTTTACCAAAAAATAAACCGCATAGAATTCCTAAAACTAAAGGGTCTTTAAAAATCTCGAAAGAAAAATTCTGGATTCTAACACCACTATTAGCAAATGCAAATATCGGTAAAATTAGAAAATTAACAGTAGGTCCTATTTTATGGATTAGATTTTTTAATAAATTTTTAGCTTGAGGTATAAAAATTGCTAGAATAACTCCAGCCAGGCTTGGATGAATTCCAGATTTTAAAATTGTTAACCATAAAATTACTCCTAATATTAAATAAGGAATAATATTATTAATTTTCTTTAAATTAATAATTGTTAAGAATGCTATAGTTAAGCTGGCAAAGAATAAATATATAAGATTAAGGTCACTGGCATAAAAAATAGCAATAATAAAAATAGCAATTAAATCATCAAATATAGCAAGTGAAATTAAAAAAACTTTTAAGGATTTTGATATTTTTTTACCAAAAAGACAAATAACTCCATAGGCAAAAGCTATATCGGTTGCGGTTGGAACAGCGAAGGCTTTTAAGTTTGTTTTGTCATCAATATTATAGAGATAAAAAATCAAAGCCGGAATAATCACTCCGCCAATTGCGGCAATAGCAGGAAGTAGGGCGGTTGATTTGCTTTTTAATTCGCCTACAGTTAACTCTTCTTTTAATTCTAAACCAATTAAGAGAAAAAAAATGGCCATTAAAGCATCATTGATCCAATCATGAAGAGTTAGATTCTTATATATGCCAATAAAATTAAGATTAATCGGTAGATTAAAGTTTAGGATATCATGATAAATTATAAAATAATTTGAATTTGCAATTAGTAACGCAGCTATAGTTGCCAAAATAAGTAGAATTCCGGTTATAGCTTCAAGTTCAAATATTTTTTTTATTGAATTAAACAATATTATTTACGCCAAATTTAAGTTACTTGACTCTCGCTAGTACTCTTAGATTATAGAAATATGATTATTAAGCAGCATAACAGCGCCTCTTAAATTTATATTTTTTAGATAAAAGTTAGTATAGTGTTCTTTATGTGAATGTCAATTTATGTAGCAAGGTGGTTTTTTATATAAGGCCATAATTTTAGATTGCTAACTTGAATATTTTCCTATATTCAGATGCTTATCCAAATCTAAAGAAAGTTACTCAATTAAAATCCGCAAAATATTAAGTTTTTAAAAATTTACTACATTGCAAATAATTGAGATACGAATGAAGAAGAGGTAGGGTATAGATACTTATACTCACAAACATATGATCAATATCGGTCATTAATGAAGTTAAAATTTATAAAATTATTTTAAGGAGTCTACTAATGAAAAATGTTATATCTGCTGTTGTAGCTGTTGTTCTTATGGCGTCTGTTGGTTCTGCTTTTGCTGCTAAAGCTCATAAGCCAGTTGATTGTTCAAAAATTGCTGACGCTGCTAAAAAATCTAAATGTGAAGCTAAAGAAGCTGCTAAAGCTGCTAAAGCTGCTGAAAAAGCTGCTCCTGCTGCCGCTGCTCCTGCTGCTGCTCCTGCTGCAGAAGGAAAATAGTTTAGTTTTTGCTGTTTAGTTTTAAAGAGCAAAATTAAAGATTATTAGAAATACCGCACGTAGGCTTACTGCGTGCGGTATTTTTTTTAAATAAGGCAAATAGGGGAAAGTATTTGAGAATATTAGTTGTTGAGGATGATGAGGGGCATGCCCAGTTTATAACCGAAGGGTTAAAACAAGCTGGCCATAATGTTGATCGGGCTAAAGATGGGATGGATGGTCTTTTTTTAGCTACAGAAGAAAAATATGATGCAATTATTGCTGACCGGATGATGCCGAAATTAGATGGTTTGTCCATTATACAAACATTAAGAAATGCCGGGAATAAAACGCCAGTATTAATTTTAAGCTCTTTAAGTAAAGTTGAAGAACGAATAAAAGGTTTGCGTGCCGGTGGCGATGACTACTTAACTAAACCTTTTGAATTTGGTGAGCTTTTAGCTAGAATTGAGGCTTTGGTTAGACGGGCTATTCCAGAACAAGCTGAACAGACATATTTATCAGTAGGTGAGCTGGAGCTTAATTTGCTTACCCGCGAGGTAACTCGCGCTGGAGTAGTTATTGATTTACAAGCAAAAGAATTTCAATTATTAGAGTTTTTAATGCGCAGAGAAGGTCAGGTGGTAACAAGAACTATGTTACTTGAAGGAGTTTGGGACTTTCATTTTAGCTCAAATACCAATCTTATTGATGCGCAGATAAGTAAACTAAGAATAAAAGTAGACAAACCTTTCAAAAAACAGTTAATTAAGACGATCAAAGGGGCGGGTTATAAAATAAGTGCAAAAGATTAAATCATTCTTGCGTAGTTTTTCTTTTCGGGCTGGAGCCCTAATATTTTTTGCGCTTAGCGCTACACTTCTGACTTTACGCGTACTTATATATACTCAATCTATTGATGGTGCTTACGACGATATAAGATTTATAATTGATGCTTATGTTGAAGAAGTTGGTACGGGGATGAAAATATATGGTTTCCCCTATACTAAAAAATTAGTTTCTGGTGTGTTAAAAGATACTCATGATAAACATTTATATCTTGCGGTTAGAAAAGGGGATTCTTTTTCTGGTAATATAGATTTTTGGCCAGTACAAAAAATTAAACCATTATCATTTAAAGAAATAATCTTGCCGCGTAAGGATGGAGCTGAGCCCTTACATTTATTAGTAAAAATTGTCCAATATCATAATAAGAATATTCAATTTTTTGTAGCTTATGATCTACACCGAGTTGATTTATTGCAAAATAAACTATTTAAAGGTTTAGTTGAAAATTTAGCTTTAGCATTTTTATTATCCTTATTTATTAGTTTGCTTATAGTCTGGTTACTAAATCGTTATTTTCGCAGATTTAATATTGCATGCGAACGGATTATGGCTGGAGAGATAGATTATCGGGTGCGTACCCATAATTCTAATGACGAATTTGATAAATTAGCCTCTAACCTTAATCTGATGTTGGATTGGAATAGAACTCTTATTAACACGGTAAAAGATTCAAGTAATGCTATAGCTCATGATATGCGAACGCCACTTAGTCGCTTACGTTTAGAACTAAGAGCTTTATCAGATCGGCCTAAGCTTGATCAAGAGACGCGGCTTCAAGTTTTAGAGCATGTTGAAAGAGTTGATAGTTTGATTGATATGTTTGAAAATATATTAAATATTTCGCGGGCTGAATCGCGGTCAAGTACAGAATTATTTGAAGAAGTTGATATTAGACAATTAGTTAAAGATGTTGTTGATTTTTATGAGCCGATTTTTGAAGAAAAAAGATTGCAGCTTAGATGTGATATTCCAGAAGGGTCTTTGATGATAAAATCTGATAAACAACTTTTAGGTCAAGCAGTAGTTAACTTAATTGATAATTGTTGTAAATATACTAAAGAAGATGGTCTAATTACGGTTAATTTACAGGCGATTTCTTCAGATCTAATTTTAACTGTTGCCGATAATGGTTTAGGAATTCCCCCTGAATTATTAGAAAAAGCCAAAGAACGTTTTTTTCGGGTTGATACTAGTCGCAATACTAAAGGATATGGCTTGGGTTTGAGTTTGGTTAATGCGGTTGCGGCTTTACATAGAGGAAGTCTAGTTTTAGAAGATAATTGTCCAGGTTTGAAAGTGACATTAACATTGCATGGAGTTTTGTAATATGTTTGAATATAAGAGTAAGGCGGTTATTTCAAAATCAGCTTTTATAAGTAGAATGTTCAAATGGTTACTCTGTACTATTTTTTTATTGCTCAGCTCTTTGTTTTTTGGAATATTAGGCTATCATTATTTTGAAAATCTATCTTGGATTGATTCCTTACTAAATGCAGCAATGATTTTTGGCGGTATGGGTGAAATTGATATATTACATACCAATGGAGGTAAAATTTTTGCAGCTTTATATGCAATTTACTCAGGTCTTCTTTTAGTTGTTTGTGGTAGTTTATTGTTAGTTCCAGTATTCCATCGTATTTTGCATAAATTTCATGCTGATAAATAGTCGATTGTGAAAAAGTGTTTTTTTATAAAAAACACTTTTTTCCCAGTTGTATATGTAGTCTATAATCCTTGGGAGCGGCCCGTCGTATTATAGACAAATCCTGAAAAATGAACACTGGTTCA
>CAYZBM010000061.1:0-12689 GCA_964476705.1 uncultured Rickettsiales bacterium
AGGGCCCATAGTGGACTTTCACCACCTACTTAACATCCATGCCTAGCGCACTTTTCAGCGGCAAACATCAAGGCCGTATTGCCATCCTTATCCTTAGCTTCTATATCAGCGCCTCTATTTAATAATGTTATAACGGCAGCTGTTTTTCCTTGCGAAGCTGCTACTATTAAAGCTGTTCTTTGAAATTTATTTTTAGCTTCTATATTAGCTCCTTTATCTAGTAAAGCGGTAACTATAGCTGCATGGTTGTTGCCAGCAGCCGATAATAAAGCTGTCGCTCCACCATCAAATGTAGCATGAACATCAGCTCCTCCTTCTAATAGAGCCTTAACCGCCTCTGTATTTCCATAAGATGCTGCCATGATTAAAATAGTCATATCATTTATATTTCTAGCTTCTTTATTGGCACCTCTCTCTATCAAAAAAGTAATAGCCTCAGGCTTGTTATTTGCTGCGGCATGCATGAGAGCTGTAGCTTTATTATTTTCAGCTTCTATATTAGCGCCTCTATCTAATAGAGCCTTGATTGCTTCTTTTTGGCCATGTTTGGCTGCGAGCATTAAAGCTGTCATACCGTTGTTATTTTTAGCTTCTATACTAGCGCCTCTATCTAATAGGGTATTAATTGCTTCTGTTTTGCCATGTTCGGCTGCAATCATTAAAGCTGTCATACCGTCATTATTTTTAGCTTCTATTTCAGCGCCTCTATCTAATAGAGCCTCGATTGCTTCTTTTTTGCCATGTTTGGCTGCGAGCATTAAAGCTGTCATACCGTCATTATTTTTAGCTTCTATTTCAGCGCCTCTATCTAATAGAGCCTCGATTGCTTCTTTTTTGCCATGTTTGGCTGCGAGCATTAAAGCTGTCATGCCGTTGTTATTTTCAGCTTCTATATTAGCGCCTCTATCTAATAGAGCCTTGATTGCTTCTTTTTGGCCATGTTTGGCTGCAATCATTAAAGCTGTCATACCGTCATTATTTGTAGCTTTTATATCAGCTCCGTGATTCAATAAACTTTTGATGGAATTTGCTTTTCCATTCCTGGCAGCTCTGATTAAAGCAGTTTCTCCTGTGTTTTTTTTAGCTTCCAATAATTTTTCTTTTTGCTGATTTTGTTCACTTGCTTTAGTTCTTTTTATTAGTTGGGTTATTAAAGTATTAATTGTGTTTATATTGCCCTCTTCTGCGGCAAGCATTAGAGCTGTTGCTTCAAAATTATTCTTAGCATGTATATCAGCGCCTTTATCCAATATATTGGAAGCTAGTTCTCCCCAGCCATTCATAGAGGCTAGCATTAAAACTGTGTTGCCATTATGGTCTATAGAGTTTACATTCGCTCCATTATTTAATAGTTCTATAAAACCATCTTTATCTTTAGCTTTAGCGCAAGAGATTAAAGTTTTTTCTACAGCCATAAATTTTTTATCCTATAATTTTTTAAATTTTACTATATAGCAGTTAAAGCTTGCCATTGCCTAAATTTTTTTATAGATCCCGGAATGAATCAGGGGTGTAGCATTATGAAAATTATTAATTTATTATATGTGTATTTTATGTAAATCATTTTCTAATATACTATATCTATAATGCTACAATAAAAAATTATAATTGTCAGCACATAAAGTATAATAAATTAATGAAATTAAATCATTATATTCTGATAATTATCCATTATATATTTAGTAGTGGTAGGATCAATGTTGCCACCTGAAAGAATAATTAAAATTTTTTGCGGGGTAGGTTGAGTTTGTAGCCATTTATAGGCGGCGGCCATAGCTAGGGCTGAAGTAGGTTCGGTTACAAGTTTAAGCGTATGAATTAGCAAATAAGTCCAATTAATAATTTCTTCTTCGCTGATTTCAATAAAATCATCTAATTGTTTTAAGTAATAAAAAGTTCGCTCAGATATTGCTAAAGTTCTTACGCCGTCGGCAATAGTTTGAGGAGTATCATTAAATTTAAATATTTTACCGGTTTTATAAGAAGTGGTAGCGTCATTAGCAAGTAGTGGTTCGGCGGCAAATAATTTAGTCTTTTGGCTTAAAAGCGATTTTGCTAAAAAAGTACCTGAGGTTAAGCCACCACCACCACAGGGAACAAAAATAGCATCAAGTTCTGCACTATAATCTTCTTTTATTTGCCTTATAGCTTCAAAGCAAGCCGTACCTTGACCTAATATTATATCATCATCAGAATAAGCATGGATAAATTTAATATCATCTTTTTCCATTAATGCGGCTTTTTCTTCAGCTTCTTTTCTAGTTTTAACCATTATTACTTCGGCACCGTAAGCTTTAGTTGCTTGTAATTTTATAGGGGAAACATTTTCAGGAAAAAATATAATAGATTTTATTCCCAGTATATTAGCAGCTAATGCTAGACCTTGGGCATGATTACCTGAGCTAAAAGCTGATACCGCTTTAGGTAGCTGATTATTCTCTTTTAAAGTGAGCAATTTATTCATGGCGCCTCTAATTTTAAATGCCCCAGTTTTTTGAAGCATTTCAGCCTTAAAATAAATTTGATGACCTAATTTATTATTTAGCAGGCTAGAGGTTATTATGGGTGTTTTGTGAATATAGTTTTTTATGCGCTCATAAGTATTAGCAATCTCGGCAGGGTTTATTATAGAAAAATCTTGATGATTTGCCATATTATTTAACTATATCAATATAATTATGACGATTTGGTTTTAATATTTTATAAATTTCATTACTAATTAAAAAAGCAAAATCGCCATTTAAGTGATTAAGTTCTTTTACTTTAGTTATAATCTCTTTATTTTTATTTTCTGGGTATTCATATTTTACTACCAAGAATTTTTTATCTTGGTCAGAATAAATTTGTGCTTTAGTTATAACTTTATCAAAAGATTCTAGCGAAATTTTTAAAGTTATTTTGCTATTTTTATTGATCTCAGTAAGTTTTTTTAAATCACTTACCGGTAAATTATCTAGTACTAGCGAAAGTCTTTCTAGGGAATCTAGATTTGGTTTTTCGTCAATTTTTAGGTCGGCTAATCTTATCTGGTCGCTGGATTCATTCTTAATAAAATTAAGAGAATTTTTTTCAGTATCTGCTATGGTTACATTTTTATAATTATTATCTATAGTAAGTTTTAAGGGAGCTAGCCATTTTTCTGGGTTACTGAGTAATCTTAAATCGCCAGAGGCTAAGATTACGTTCGGTTGTCCTTCTATTGAAAGATATGTTCCTTCTAAAATATCCATAGTTCGGCCAATAGTCGCTTTGATAAAGATTTTATTGTTATCTTTATTATCTTTGTCTTGAATAAATATCTCAAGTTCTGTTGCATGTTTTTTATCCAGGCCAAGCTTAGTATAATAATCTTTGTTACTAGTTTTAGCTTCAATTATTTTGCTATCAGCTAAGTTTAAAAGTAAGGCTTTAACATAACCTGCTGATGCCGGATAATTAAATTTTTCTTTAACATGCCAAAAATTATCTTTTACTAAGGTAACAATATTATTATTTTTAATAATTATCTTATCGATATTAGCAAATTTGTTTTTTAAACTAGGGAAAACTTTTTTATTGCTGATATCATTTGTTGGCTTATTAGCTATAGAATATATTATAATAGTTAATAAAATTATGGCTACAAAGGCAACCCTTAAGCCATTCTTTTTATTGTAGAATTTTGTTTTTAATTGATTTATCATATATTTTAAATATTTATTTTTCTAAAAATTAATGGTTGCGTTTAATGCCAAATTTGCTTGGTAAAAATAAAGCTAGAATGACTATGATTGCGGGGATTAAAATAATATGAATAAATTTAAGTATTGAACCTAATCTATCAATATCTTTATCTAGATTATGTCTAACATCTCGTAATTTTGCCCTAGTATCGAGTATTTCTTTGCGGAAGGCTTCAACTTCTTTTTCTTGTTCATTATTTAAGGTCAGACTTTTATCATCTTTGCGATTTTGCTGTATAGATAATAATTTGGCTTCGGTATCTTTTAATTTTTGATTTAAATTTTGTTCTTCATTTAAAAATTTTGATTCGGCAGCACGTTTAATTTTATTTACCAAATCAAAAGGTCTTTCGCTATTACCTCTACTTCTTAAGCTGATTAAGTCATCACTACCACTTAAATTATCTAAAGTATTTATAACAAATGAGCCATTATCGGCAATTGGAGTTCCAATTACTTGCCCGTAAACCTCTTGTTTTCTGAGCCAAAAAGTATCGCGGAGCATATCAACGTCGCCAACTAGAACTAGATGGATTTTTTTATTGGACTCTTTTAAGCTTCCACTTACCGCTACGGATAGCCGATATGATTTATTTTTGGAGCTAAAATGTTTTAGCAATGCTAATCCATCTAAAATTTCAGAATTGTCTACCTTATTTGCCTCAGTGCTAGTTGCAAACAAAGTTGTATAAGATAATTTACTATCTTTGGGTTTTTTAAGGGTAAAATTGCCAGCCGAAATTATATTAAGTAGGCCAATATTGCTGGTTATTATTTCTTTTTGATTTAAATAATTTTTACTTAATTGCAGCCAATTTAATTTATTATAACTGCCTAAAGTTGAATTATCCTGACTGGATGGTACGGTTAATGAATTTTCTGCATCTAATACTATTTTTTTACTATCAAATTTAACGCCAAGTTTACTTAATAAAGCATCAAGATTAGAACTAGAATTTGTTATTCCAGAAATTTCAACATAAGGATCAAGGAATATAAAGGCTTTACCACCATTTAAAACATAATTTTCTATCGCTTTTTCAGTATCAGGACTTACATTATTGGGGTGGATAAGTAAAAGCAAGCTAGTTGAATCTTCAATTTTACTAACATTAGTATCTAAGACTTGTACATCATAAAGTTCTTTTATTTTCTCTAAGATGGTCCAATCAGTTTTATTATTTTGGTTTATATAAGGATTATTAGATTTAAAATCAGCAAAGTTTAATAAAGCCAATTTTGGTTTTTGGGGATTATTTAAATTATAGATCATCTGAGATAAATCATATTCTAAAAAAGATTCTCTGGCTGGATCTAAAAAAGGAATAACCTTAGCTTCATCAATGCTATTACTTAAAACAATACCAAAATATAATTTTTCACCTTGATCGTTAGTAGGGATAGGTTTAATGCCAAAAGCAACAGCTTCATCTTCTTCTTTAGAAAAAGCTTCTGGATTGATAATTTTTAAAGTTATTAAATCTTGGTTATTATTTTGATATTCTTTAAGTAAACCAAGTACTCGATTACTATAGGTTTGTATTTTTGGATAATCTCTAATTAGTTCTTTAGAATAAAAAAATCTAATTGTTACCGGCTCTTTTATTTTTTTTACTATATTTTTGCTGCCATTAGCTAAAGTATAAATATTATTTCCGGTCAAATCAAATTTAGCATTGGAAAATATAATATTATTGATAATAGAAAAGCAGATAAAAATAATCACCATAGCTAATATAAGTAAGCTTTTAGTATATTTTGTACTGTGGCTTCTAATTAATTTTGTTATACGAGTTATTTTTTTCATATTTACTTGACTCTCTTATTCTTTTTTAAGAGTTAAAATTAAACTATTAATACCCAACCATAAAATTATAAAAAATGTAAAATATATTAGTGATTTTATATTTAATATACCCAAAGTTATATCTTGAAAATGACTTAAAAAGCTAAAGCCAACAATTACATCCAGTAAAAATTGTGGAAAAATACTAGTGAAAAAATTCATAACTACAGGAAAGCCAGTTAGATTAAATAGAAAACACACTGTTATAGTTAAAACAAAGGCAATAACCTGATTGTTAGTTAAAGTAGAGATGCAAGAGCCTATGGCTAAATAGCTACCGGCTAAAAATATTCCGCCAATATAGCTTGCAAAAATAACTCCGTTGTCAGGATTACCTAAATAATTTACAGTTATCCATAATGGAAAAGTAAGTAATAAGGCAATTATGGCAAAACTCCAAGCAGCAAGAAATTTTCCTAAGACCATTTGCCATATTTGAATAGGAAGAGAAAGTAATATCTCTATGGTACCAGTTTTTTTCTCCTCGGCCCATAAGCGCATAGATATAGCGGGAATAAAAAATAAAAATAACCATGGTAACCAAATAAAAAATGATGCAAGATCAGCGATACCCCGTTCGTAAAAATTACCTAAATAAAAAGTAAATATGCCACTTGCGAATAAAAATAACGAGATAAATATATAGGCAAGGGGAGTTGCAAAATAACCTAAAAGTTCTTTGTAAAATACCGCTTTTATTCCATCCATTTCTTTTTACCTATGCTTTATTTAAAAATTCTAAAATTATTTTTAGTATAGCAGTTAAATCTTGCCATTGACTAAATTTTTTTATATATCCCGGAATAAATCCGGGATATGTATAGTAGATTAAGAAAGAATTGACAGTAAAATACATATATAATAAATTCTTTCTATAATGCTACATATCCCGAAAAAACATATACTTACAATACTATTTTATGTTTTATTCGGGATCCATAAATACATTCATTTCAATTAAGAAATACTATAGCATCATAGCAATGATTTATGTAAGTAATTAAAGTGGAAAATCATTGCTTGATCTACTATAATTATTCTGGCTTTATCATTTCTATAAATTGCTTATCAATATCTTCATCTTTTTGAATAGTGAATATTTCTTTGGGATTTTTATCGACGGCAACTTTGCCATTTTTTAAAATAACTAATCTAGTACAGATTGCGCTTACTTCTTCCATGATATGAGTTGAGATTATGATAGCTTTATCTTTAGCTATTTTTTTAATTAGATTTCTAACTTCTCTTTTTTGGACTGGATCAAGTCCATCTGTAGGTTCATCTAAAATTAAAATATCCGGATCATGTAATATTGCTTGAGCAAGTCCAACTCTTCTTTTAAATCCTTTGGATAAAGTATCAATAGCTTGGTCTAAAACCGATTCTAATTGGAGGCTTTGTATTACAAATTCTATACGTTCAGCTTTTTTATCACCTTTTAAGCCACGAGCAGTAGCTATAAAATTTAAGAAAGCTTTTGGCGAAAGATCGGTATATAATGGGGAGCCTTCTGGTAAATAGCCAATATGCTTTTTATAATCTATATTTTGTGGAGAAACTTCTTTATTCATAATTGTTATTATTCCATCAGTTGGAATAATAAAGCCAGTTATCATACGTAAAGTAGTGGTTTTTCCGGCTCCATTAACCCCAACTAATCCCAAAACATCACCTTTGTTGATTTTTAGATCAATATTGTTAATGATGGTCTTGCTGCCGAATTTTTTGGTCAAATTCTTAATTTTAATGTAGCTATTCACTAGATTTGCCCCCTTGTCACTTATTTTACTTAAAAATCACTCAGTCATCCTTCTCGAATACATATCTAAAATAGATTTTAAAGGACTGTTGTCAATAGAGCAATCAAGTAAATTTAATTGATTTTAATTGATATTGGTAAGCTATTAATGTATATAAACCGATCCTTTACAAGTAATTTTGTTGTTAAGTAGTCCTATTTTAGTCCTATTTACTTAGATAAAACAAATCAATTAGAAATTAAAATATATGCAAGATAATCATACACAAGTCAGACGTTCAGAATTGTTGATGCCAGCTGGTAATTTACAAAAGCTAAAAATGGCTATTTTATATGGTGCCGATGCTGTTTATATGGGTACTCCTGATCTTTCTTTGCGAACAAAATCAGCCTTTACGTTAGAAGAAGTAGTTGAAGGTATAGAATTTGCCCATAAATATGGCAAAAGAGCTTACCTTACTTTAAATTTATTTGCTCATAATAAAGATATAGTTAAGCTTGATGAATATATAGATACAGTAAGAAAAGTACAGCCAGATGGGCTAATTATTGCCGATCCTGGTGTATTTCAATTTGTTAGAGAAAAAGCTCCAGAACTTGAACTACATGTTTCAACTCAAGCAAATATTTGTTCTTATTTGGCTGTAGATTTTTGGCAAAAACAAGGAGCTACGCTATGTGTAGTAGCTCGCGAATTAAGTTATGCTGAACTAAAAGAAATAAGAGAAAAATGTCCAACAATCAAATTGGAGGCATTTGTTCATGGCGCAATGTGCATGACTTATTCTGGTAGATGTATGTTGTCAAATTACATGGTAGAGCGTGGAGCAAATCAAGGTAATTGTGCCAATAGCTGCAGATGGAGCTATAAAGTTCATATGAAGTTAAAAGATGGTACTATAAAAGAGTTAGAACTTAATGAACATACTATGGAAATGTTTGATTTCTTTCTAGAAGAGGGCTGTAGATCTGGTGAGTTGATGCCAATTGAAGAAAATGAGCGTGGGACATATATATTAAATGCGAAAGATCTATGCTTAATGCCTAAACTTGATGAATATTTAGCAATAGGTATTGATTCATTAAAAGTTGAGGGACGAAATAAAAGTCAATATTATGTGGGCTTAGTGGCAAGAGCCTATAGAATGGCTATAGATGATTGGTATAAAGATCCAGTTAATTGGTCACCAGATTATTATATGAAAGAACTGCTAACTGTACAAAATCGTGGTTATAGCTTAGCCTTTCACGAGGGTAGATTAACTAATTTATCACATAATTACGAAGATACTCATTCTATAGCCGAGTGGGAATTTGCAGGTCTTATAGTGGAAGTAAAAGATGATGGTTTTTATGTTGAAGTTAAAAATCGGATGGTTGCCGGTGATGTATTGGAATTCGTTCCCCCACAAAGTAGGAAGACTGTTCTTTTGCGGATATATGAATTTGATCAAGTATATAGTAATAAAGTCACAGCTGAAATAAATGCAGGCCAGCAGCCAATTATAAGGATATCCTTTGATTTATTTGAACATGAAGATATTGAATTTTTGAAAAAAGAATTTCCTCCTCTTAGTATTATTCGTAAAGAAAAGGCCTTAACTTTAGAAGAATTTAATAGATTACGTTTAGATAAAGAAGCTCTAAAACTTGAAGAAAATGGTGGTTCTAAAAAAGCTTATGAGTCTAAATTAATTGATTTACAACAGGCTATTATCGAGAAAAATTCAGTTACTAAGTTTAAAACACCAAGGCTTGGTGTTGAAGGTTGTTGTGGTAAAGGTTGTAATGGTTGTCTAATTTTTTGGCACGATCCTAGCTACGCTAAAGCTAGAGATTTGATGGCCTCAAAGAAACAGGGGGAAATGTTAGATAAGAAGGTTAAAAATACATAGAATGTGGTTGGACTTAAGCAATATTCTTGCTTATTAGCTTTTTTTATAATATAAGTCAGGCAGTTAACATCTAATAAACATATATTGTTGGGCCTACATACTTAATAAATTAATTATTTTTATCTGATTTTGGAGCTTTTTAATGTTTAAAATTTTTTCCATATATGCTATTGCCTTCTCGCTTTTAATCGGAACAAATTCTTTTGCTGTTACTGTTAAGAGTGATGATTATAAATTTGAGAATAAAGTTAAATCGACAGATCTTGAGGTTACTGGAAAAGCTGCTGATACTGACAAAAATGCTAAAGCCACAGTAGATAAAAAAGATTTGAGTAAAAATAAGCTTGATGAAAAGTCTGTAGATCAAAAAGCAGTAAGTACAGAAAAAGTAACTAAGGAAACTAAAGAGAATAATACTGTAGATAATAATAAAGATATCAAGAAAACTGAAAAAATAACTACTAATACTAAAGATTCTAAAGTTATTTTAAAAGAAGAAGATAAAGTTACTGATGGTAAAAAAGTAGTAAAAGATGAAAAAACTGTAGTAACAAAAGAAAATAATAAAACTTTACATAGGCCGTTAAAAAATGGCGCTTATCCTGCTAAATCTGAATTAGAAAAAAATGATCTTAATAAAACTGACCTTGATGTAAATAATCATCCGGTTGTTTTGAGTGATGACGTTACAGAAATTGAAAAAGATAAGGTAACTACTATTAATATTCATCCTGGTGATGTAGCCCAAAATATTCAAAATATTATGGCTAAAACTTATAATTATAATAAATCACTGGGTGCAGAAAGAGAAAATGTTAAAATAATAACTGAAAATCTTTCTGAAAGTGTTGCTGATTGGATGCCAGTTGCTTCAGCTACTTATTCTCGGGGTAAAAATGAAGGAACTAGTAAAGGACCTTCAGTTGCAACTAGTTCTATTGATTCTTATAGTACTGCCAAAGGTGTTAGTGTAAGAGTTCCGGTATTTAATGGTTTTGGTTCGGTTGCAAAATATAAGCGTGAAAAAAATAATGTCGAAGCTTCAAAAAGCCGTCTGGATGCTATAGAGCAAGAAGTATTATTAAACACCGCGACTGCTTATATGAATGTGGTGAGAGAAAGAAAGGCTTTAGATATTGCTAAAGGTAAAGAAGAGGCCTTAAATAAATACTACACTGGTACTAAAGACAGATTTGATTTAGGAGAAGTAACTCAAACTGACGTATCTCAGGCTTATACTCGTTTAACTCGTGCTATAACTGAACGGATTGAGGCTGAAGGACTATATGATACTTCTAAATATGTTTATGAAAGACTTGTTGGCGAAAAACCTTACGGTTTATTCTTAGCAGTTAAAAATCCTATAGATGGTGAGATACAGCAAGATGCTTTAATTGAAAAAGCTTTAAATAATAATCCATCCATACAAGTTGCTAAATTTAATATTGAGGCTGCTGGCTATGATATAATGAATAAAAAATCAGCCTTATTACCAACTATTGATATAACTGCAGCAAGAACATTGCGTGATG
Source organism: uncultured Rickettsiales bacterium (assembly GCA_964476705.1). GTDB lineage: Bacteria > Pseudomonadota > Alphaproteobacteria > Rickettsiales > UBA6187 > CAYZBM01. The sequence continues at coordinate 10,755 of CAYZBM010000061.1, forward strand.
GTAGTAATTTAGGAGTTGGCTACAAAGATATTGATGATAAAAATTATTTCTTAAATGTTAGTCTTCCGCTTACACAAGGTGGAGCTGAATATTCAAGAATTAGAAGAGCTAAGCGGACTGAAGATAAGTTAAAATTTGATCTTGAAGAGCAAAAGAATTTGACTAAGGCTAGTTTAATTGCGGCAATCAATGATTATAACGTAGTTAAATCTTCTATTCCGGTAAATGAGGCTAGTGTAAAAACTGCTTTAATAGCGTTGCAAGGCTTAAAGCATGAAGTTGAAGTTGGAGTTAGAACGACTGTTGACTTACTTGATGCTGAGCAAGAATATTCTCAAGCGCAAACACTTTTACTTAGATCTAAACGTGATCTAATAGTTAATGCTTATAAAGTACTTGAGCTTAGTGGTGATTTAACTGCTAGAAAATATAATATAGGTGTACAAATACAAAATCCTAATGATTATTATCAAGAGATAAAATATAAAGTTATTGGATATTAAGAATATTTTAATAGTTTAATTAACTCATCCGCAATACACATCAAAAGGCTTTATTTGCAAAAATAAAGCCTTTTTCTTATTTGGACATCCCAAATGGTTGCATTGTTATATTCCTTATTCAATTAAAGGGCTCTGTGTTTTTTTATTAAAAAAGTAGTAAATATCCTTAGAATTTGTTATACTTCAGCTCTTTTGTTAAGTATTTAATTAAGCTTTTATTAAATAAGTAATTTTTAAAGTATTAAATTAATAATATAGCAACCTATGTAATTCATATTTTATTAAGATTTGCATAGTAGAATTGGTGTTTATTTTACTGATACGATAATAGGATATTTATTTATGACCAAGAATACACACAAGGTTCTTAACTCTAGTAATTTAAAAAATGATCTTGTAAAAGTAAGTAATTCAAAAGCATTTCAAGCTTTAAAAGACAAGTTGTCATCCAATAATGATTTAGATAACTCACATAAAGATTCTGACAATTCGGTAAATAAAATAGCCTTATCTTTAAATTTTAAAGACGCCTTTAATAAACTAAAACATGCAGAAGGTGATTCTTTTGGTGTACATAAAAAAATATATCTAAAAATAAAACAAAGTGGTGATAATGATGGCCATTTAGTTTTTGATAAAAGCAAAGATGTTGAAAGTTTTTATTCTAATTTAGATCATAGTTATCATTTTTATGGTGAATTTAGCGATATCCACAAACTACTTGATAATGCTAAATTTGTTATGAATGCCAATACTACTGATGCTGCGGAGTTTGATATAAATTTACATTCTGCAACTGGCAATCATACAGCGTCTAGTTCTTTATTCTTATTATATCAAGAAAAAACTGGTGAGTTTGTAGAATCTACACAAACTTTAGTAAAAAATACTAATTATAGTCAAGGATCTGCCCAATTAAATCCGCTAGATGCCGCAGATAGTTCTTTAGTACAAAGAGATCCTGCTTTAATTGCTTTTAAAGATAATTCATTTAGAGATGAACTTAAAGCTCGTTCTGAAGGCCTTAATGCAAATTCAGATTCTAATTTACCACCGGAAATAGACCTGGATCCAGTAGCTCCTGGTATTAACGATAATGTGGTAACTGCAGAGCAAAATACTTTAATTTCTGGTGGAGTAGTTTTACTGGCATCTGGAATACAAATAACGGATAGTGATGGAACTACTTTATCAAAAGTAGAAATTAACTTAAATAGCAATATAGCAGGTGATAATCTTGGTTTAACTGATAATAATATTGCCTTAGCTAATAATATAAAAGTTACAATAAGTGCTGATGGGCATAATGTTACTTTAAGTGGATTAAATGGCTTAGCTACAATCCAGCAATATGAAGAAGTAATCAAAAAATTAGGCTTCTTTAATAATAGTGGCGATCCAAAATTAGTAGATCGAAATGTAACTTATAAAG
>CAYZBM010000062.1:0-11887 GCA_964476705.1 uncultured Rickettsiales bacterium
GCTAAATTGGCGGATTTCTCAGGCGTTTACATAAAAGTGTGGGGTACTATGATAAGAGATATATCCTTGCAAGAAAAATTTCCAGATATTAAGAAGCTGCCAGAGAGTGAAGAGCTGGTAAATAATGGAATTTCTTCTCTCGTTGAATCTATCAAAGGTCAATCTAGATTTAAACCAGAGCTTGGTCCTGAGATAGTTTTTTCTTCTGAATTAGATAAAAATAAAATAGATAGACTAACGAAAGACTTCGAAGACTTGCTAGAATTAATTTCTAACTTAACGATAGAAAATATAAACTTTTTGACTAGTGGTAATAGTCAGAATGATCCTAGCGCTATAAAACCAGTAGCTAAGTTTGATCCTTTAGGAACGTTAGATAGGTCTAATGTTAGTGCTGAATCTATTTCTAAATATAAAACAATTTCTTTATTAATAGAAATAATTGAAAGTTATGTATTTAATATTACTCCTGAATCAGAAATTCCTAATTTACAATATCCAACCAAAAAATCTTTAGCAATTTGGACTGGAAGAAAAGCCGCGGAATTTGCCTTAAAAAATTCAGATGTAGTTTCTATCTTAGATGTCCCAATATTCCAATTATTATATACTCTGTGGGCAAGAATATTTTTCTGTAGTGAAATACCAGATGATAAAGATTTTAGAGAATTATTGAAAAATCTCAAAATCAAAGAGCCTAAAGATATAGCGAAGGACTCAAAAGTAAAAGAATTAAAAGAAAGAATCTTAATAAGAAGTATAACATTAAAAGAAGATGGCCATTCTAATAATAATATTGCCAAAGAAATATCTCGCGAATTTTTTGGCTCTAGGCTATCGAATGAAAATTTAGATTTATCCGGAAAAATGGCTGCTATATTATCTATAATATTTATAGAAGAAATAAAATCTAATAGTAATAATGTTCATTTTTATTTTAGTCATGACCAATCTCAAAATAATATTGGAAAAGACCTAATTCCTTTGCATATAGGAACTTTAGCCTGGAATATTGAGTTACCTACGTTAAGAGCTCTAATGAGAAATATAAAATTTTATGAAGTAGATTCAAAAGGGCAACCTAGAGAGGTAGAGTTAGGCGATATTAAGTTACTTCAAACTAGTGGTATTTACCCAATTAAAATTCTTGATAATAGAGCTGCTTATCCTTTAGAAAGTAATTCTTTAAGCATATTAATGAGATATGCGCAGCCTCCACGTACATATGTTTCTGTTGCTACAACTCAGCTATTTTTCCAAAAATGTCGAGAAAGAATTGTGGCAAAGAGTTTATGTAATGATGCTGATGGGGCTATAGAGGATATTAAAGAAGAAGAGGAATCTGCTAATAAAGGTCGGGCTATTTAATAGAGTTATTAAAATTATACCCTTCCTTATTTTTTTAGACATTTTTGCATTTAAGATGTTAAATTTTATTTTTCTAATGACAACTAGAGATTTGAGTATTATGCCCATATAAGAATACATACTCAATGAGTATGTAGATGTTGACATAATTTCTAATATTTAGTAGAATTAAGATGGGTAGATATGCTATAAAAATTTCTGAGTATAAGAATTTTACAAGGAATTTTAATAAATTAGTAGGTAGTAAAGAACGTGAAGTTCTACATAATAAGTTAAATGACTCACCGGAAATTGGTGATTTAATACCAGGATCTGGAGGACTTAGAAAATTAAGATGGTCTCGGCCTGGAATGGGAAAACGTGGTGGTGTGCGGATAATTTATTACTTTTATAGCATAGAAGTACCGTTATGTTTGTTTGATGTATTTGCTAAAAATGATAAAGCTGATTTAAGTAAATCTAATTTAAAAAAATTAAGTGAGCTAGCTGCTTTAGTTAAGCTAGAATATAAAAGGAAGTAAAAATGGCAACTAAGAAACTAAAAAAATCAAATACGGCTGGACAAAGGATTCTTCGAGCTATGGAAGCTATGCTAGAACTTGCTAATGGTGATGAATCTAAATGGACTACCTATACATATCCACGCCTAAAGAAAAATAAAGATAATTTAGAAATTCCAGTATTATTAAAAGGAATTCGGGATTCGCTTGAGATGAATCGTTCGCAATTTGCTGAAGCTTTTAGATTTAATAAATATAGTGTGCGTAATTGGGAATCCGGCGAACGTCAGCCGCCAGAATATTGTATCGCCTATTTACAGCTTATTTCAAAAAATCCTTTAAGAGCATATAAAGAATTACATCCTAATAGATAAAAATATTTTAAGCAAAAAACTTAAGCAGAATATTCTCATAAATTTTGCTTAAAGTATAAATATCATCTATAGCTACTTGCTCATTTATTTTATGGGCAGTGGCATTTTGTAGTCCCAGCTCAATTACTGGACAATAATCTTTAATAAATCTTGCATCTGAAGTGCCCCCTGAAGTGCTAATATCAGGTTTCTTTTTAGTGACTTCAGTTATTGCATCGATTACTAAATCACTAAAATTTCCTGGATTACTAATAAAAGCTTCGCCGGATATATGGTGAGATATATGGCAATTAACTGCAAATTTTTCTTTGATATTTTCTGCATAGCTGGCCACAAGTTCCATAAGTGTAATTGAACTATGGATATTGTTAAATCTAATATTTACGGTAGCTTCAGCAGTTTCTGGTATTATATTATCGCCATTACCACCTGATTTTAAACTAACTATCTCAAGATTTGAAGCTTGAAAAAATTGGTTGCCTTGATCGAGAGTTAGACTAGATAATGATTTTAAAAGTTCATTTAATGCCGGAATAGGATTCTTGGCCAGTTGCGGATAGGCAACATGACCTTGTTTGCCAGTTATTTTAATATAAAAACTTATAGAACCGCGTCTACCAATTTTAATGGTATCTCCTACATTAGTAACTGCAGTTGGTTCCCCAACTATACAGGCTGAAAATTTTTCTTTTTGCTCACTCAATTTTTCTAACATTTTTTTAGTTCCATTTATTGAAGGACCTTCTTCATCGCCAGTTATAAGTAGGCTGACAGAGCCTTGATTAAAGCCATGTTTAGATTTATATGTGGCAAAAGCTGAGATAAAAGCAGCTATGGCACATTTCATGTCAGAAGTACCGCGGGCAATTAGCATGTTATCTTTAATAATTGGCAAAAATGGATCATTGTCCCAACTATTTAAATCGCCAGGAGATACTACGTCTAAGTGCCCGGCGAAACAAATATTTGGCTCTGAGTTGCCTATTTTGGCAAAAAGATTAGCTACGTCAGGAGTATTGGTGCTGTCTGAGAAGTTCATAATCTGACAGTTAAATCCTAAATCTTCCAGCAATAATTTTAAGCGTTTAAAACCTTCTTCCTTTACCGGAGTTACTGTTTTTTCAGTTAATAAAATTTTTGAAAGTTCTAAAGCGTCATATTGCATAACTTATCCATTTAGATAGAGCGTAATAATTCATTAATCGAAGTTTTGCTTCTAGTTTTTTCATCAACTCTTTTTACTATAACTGCAGCATATAACGAAATTTTATTATCGTCATTTTTGCCGCTAATGCCACCTGGCACTACTACTGAATAAGCTGGAACTCTACCTTGGAAGATTTCGCCAGTTTCACGGTCAATTATTTTAGTTGAAGCGCTAATATAAACGCCCATTGAAATTACCGAACCTTCTTCAATAATTACGCCTTCAGCAATTTCACTTCTGGCACCAATAAAACAATTATTTTCAATTATTACAGGGTTTGCTTGTAATGGCTCTAATACTCCACCAATTCCAGCGCCGCCTGAAATATGACAATTTTTGCCAATTTGCGCGCAACTTCCAACTGTAGCCCAAGTATCAACCATAGTACCTTGACCAACATAAGCTCCTAAATTAACAAAACTTGGCATTAAAACTACATCTGGGGCGATATAAGCGCCGTGGCGAACAAAGCATCCAGGTACCGCTCTAAATCCAGCTTTTTTAAAATCAGCCTCTGACCAACCTAAAAATTTTGAATTAACTTTATCATACCAAAAACATTGATCTTGTTCGATAGTTGGACCACCAGACATTAATTGCATATTATTTAGACGAAAAGATAATAAAATTGCTTTTTTTATCCATTGGTGAACTTGCCACTCATTATTTACTTTTTCTGCAACTCTTAATTTTCCAGAATCCAGATAATTTAAGGTCTTAACTACGGCATCTCTAATTGAGCCATTTAAATCAGGAGTTATTTCTTGTCTATTATTCCAAGCCTGTTCTACTATATGTTGTAAATCTTCCATGTGTTTAATCCTAAAATATGTTTTAAGCTTGACGTTATATAGATTATCTTAAAACATTAGTCTAGAAAAGGATTGGTAAATTTCTTTTAGTTGCAAAATTAAATTGCAATTTGTCTTTATTCGTTAGATAACAATTTATTAGAGAGCATATTTAAAGGATAAAAAAATGTATTTACAATGCTGTGAATGTTCAACCAGATTTGTTATCCAAGATAGTAAGATAGGCCTTGGTCGAACTGTACGTTGTGGAGTTTGTCGCTATGAATGGTTTCAAGAAGGAAATCATAATACTAGCGCGTATGATCAGGATAATTTTTTGCCAGCTCCTGATAGATTGGAGCCACTTCCAGAAGGGAGTAATGTTCCGGCTATTATTAAAGGGCATAGTATTTTCTGGCAGGCTATTTTAAAAGCTTTGCGGCCAGTTTCAGTTATCTTAATTACTATTGGAATTTTAGCATTTTTGTTGATGGCACAAAATTATGTGGTTAATTTTATCCCATTTGCGCAAAATATATATAATTATATTGGATTTTCGGATAATAAAGATTTGGTACTCGATGCAGTATCTTTTGAAAGAAAAAATGGTGAATATTCAAATAATTTTATCATTAAAGGTTATATAACTAATAACTCTAACGCTGAAAAATTGGTGCCAGATATGGCAATAAAAATATATTCAAAAGAAGGTAATCTTTTAGAGAAACGCTTAATTTCTGGGACAAAAACAGTAATTAAGCCGAAAAAAGATGTTTATTTCGCGCAAAACCTTGAGGATGTCGGATCTAATGCTAATAAGATTCAGATAGATATAGGTAATAAAATAGAATTATTGCTGCGCTAATTTGAGTGTAAGATTTGCTTATATCGCTTTCCAAATCATGAATTCTCCTCTATATACAAGGCTATTATATACGCATTTAAAGACTAGGATATTTTCACGTGACTGAAATAAATTTTATAAAAATGCATGGTTTGGGCAATGATTTTGTCATTATTGATTTACGCAATAATGATTTCTTGCCAAATAGTGAGCTTATCAGAAAAATTGCTAACCGCCGAACAGGTGTTGGTTGTGATCAGTTAGTTACTATTGATGCTATTGATAAGAATGGAATTGTTTTAGTTAGTTTTTATAACGAAGATGGTAGTAAATCAGGCGCTTGCGGTAATGCGACCAGGTGTTTGGCTGATTTGATTATGCAGGAAACTAAAAAAGCAGAAGTGGTCTTAAATAGTGCCGGTAACTTATTATATTGTAATAAAGATTATAATAATCTAATTAGAGTTAATATGGGTATTGCTAAAACCGCGTGGAAAGAAATTCCTTTAAAATATCAACTGGATACTAATAATATAGAGATAGATACTTTTAAAGCTGGTTTTGCAGTTAATGTTGGTAATCCACATATAGTATTTTTTGTTGCTGATTTAAATACGGTTGACCTTCTGCAAGTTGGTTTCAAAATTGAAAATAATGAATTATTTCCAGAACGGGTAAATGTTAACATAGCTAAAATTATTTCAAAAAATGAAATTAGTTTAAAAGTTTGGGAGCGTGGAGCTGGAGCCACTCTTGCTTGTGGTACTGGTGCCTGTGCTACGGCATTTGCTGCGTATAAAAAAAATCTTACTGAGCATAAAGTAAAAGTTATTTTACCTGGCGGAGAATTATTTATTGAGATAATGGATGATGATGTAATTTTTATGACGGGAACCGCTAATTATGTTTTTTCTGGGAAATTTAAATTAAAGAATTTCTTATGAAAAGACAGGTAGTTACTTTTGGTTGCAGACTTAATAATTTTGAAAGCCAAGTGATTAAAGCGCAGCTTGATTCGGTGGCTGATGACAATGTTATTGTCTTTAATACCTGTGCAGTAACTAAAGAAGCAGAAAGACAAGCAAGGCAAGCAATTAGAAAAGCTAGAAGAGAAAATCCTGAAGCTAAAATAATAGTTACCGGTTGTGCCGCGCAAATTAACGCTGAATTTTATAATTCTATGCCGGAAGTTGATCAGATATTAGGTAATGAAGAAAAATTAGAAGTTAAAAATTATACTTCGAAAGAAAAACTTATAGTTAATGATATTATGGCAGTTAAAGAAACTGCTTTACATATGGTCGATAGTTTTGAAGGTAATACTAGGGCTTTTGTTCAAGTACAAAATGGTTGTAATCATCGTTGTACTTTTTGTATTATCCCTTATGGACGAGGAAATAGCCGCTCACTTTCAGTTGGTCAGATAGTTACACATGTTCAAAAATTAGTTGATGATGGTTATAAAGAAGTGGTTTTTACCGGAGTTGATATTACTGATTATGGTAAAGATTTACCAGGGACTCCAACTTTAGGTGAAATGATTAAAAGAGTTTTAACTCTAGTTAAAGATTTGCCAAGACTTAGATTATCTTCAATTGATGTTGCTGAAATAGATGAGACTTTATTCGAGTTAATTGCAAATGAACCTAGATTCATGCCGCATTTGCATATCTCTTTACAATCTGGTGATGATATGATTTTAAAAAGAATGAAACGTCGGCATAGTAGGCAAAATGTAATTGATTTTTGTAATAAAGTTAGAAAAGTCCGTCCTGATGTAGCTTTTGGTGCGGATATTATTGCAGGCTTTCCAACTGAAACCGACGAGATGTTTTTAAATAGTTTAAATTTAGTGAAAGAAGCAAACTTACAATATCTTCATGTATTTCCTTATTCAGCGCATGATAAAACTCCTTCAGCTAAAATGCCCCAGGTGGCAAAAAATATTCGTAAAGAGCGAGCTGAAAAACTAAGGAAAGCAGGACATGAAAACCTAAATTTGTTTTTAGATAATGGTATAGGAACTAAACAAAAAGCAATAATAGAGCAGCCTTTATTTGCCAGATCCGAAAACTTTGTCGGTATAAAACTTAAATCTCCTAGAGAGATTGGTGAAATTATAGAGATAAATATTTTAGGTAAAGATGAATATAATTGGTTGGGAGAGGTGGCTTAATGAGTTTGTTTAGTTGGAGTAAGAAAAATAAAAATCTAGAAGTAAAAAAAGATACTAAAAAAGCTGAAGAAGTTAAAGAGCAAGCCGTATCTGAAACAATAGCAGTAGTTAAAACAGAAGAAGATAATCAAAATAATAAAAATTCTTGGTTTCAAAAAATTAAGCAGGGCTTAAGTAAAAGTTCAAGCAAAATAAATGATGGTTTAAAAGATATTTTCTTAAAAAGAAAAATTGATAAAGAGACTATTGAAGAATTAGAAGAATTATTAATTACCGCTGATTTTGGAGTGAAAACAGCAGCAAAAGTTGTGAGTGTTTTAAAAGACGATAAATTTGTTAAAGAAGCAACTATTACCGATATTAAACTCGCTTTAAGTGAAAAAATAGAAAAAATTCTTGAGCCATTTGCCGCTCCCTTATTGCAAAATTTTATCAATACGCCTCATGTAATTTTAGTTTGTGGAGTTAATGGCTCGGGCAAAACTACAACTATCGGGAAGCTTGCTTGTAAATATGCCAAAGAAGGTAAAAAAGTTATGATCGCAGCTTGTGATACATTTAGAGCGGCGGCTGTAGAGCAAATGAAGGTTTGGGCAGAGAGAGCAAATGTTCCTATTATAACTGGCGCGGAGAATGCGGACCCTGCTTCAGTTGCTTATTTGGCCTATACAAAAGCCAAAGCCGAAAATATAGATATATTATTTATAGATACAGCTGGGCGTCTACAAAATAAAAAAAATTTAATGGAACAATTGCTAAAAATCACCAATACTTTAAAAAAAATCTCCGACGATACTCCACAAGAAACCTTGATAGTACTTGATGCGACAACTGGACAGAATGCAACCTCACAAGTAAAAATATTTAAAGAGATGGTTAATTTAAGCGGTATAATTATTACTAAATTAGATGGAACAGCTAAAGGTGGAATTGCGGTAAGTCTTGCTGAAGATTTTGCTTTGCCGATCCATTATATTGGCGTTGGTGAGACAATTGACGATTTAGAAAAGTTTGATGCAAAAATATTTGCTTTGTCTTTAGTCGGGCTTGATTAAGTTTTGCTCATAATATATATTGGCTTCTGTCTTTCAAGGAGAAACAAATAGATGTCTAGATATTTTTTTGCAGTAATTTTTGCTATAATTTTTATTTTAAGTTCATGCTCAAGTAGCAAAAAAGATTTATCTGACACGCAAGTAGGTGAGCTATATAATCAAGGTCTTGATGATTTAAATAACAAAAAATATAAAGCTGCCGTTAAATCCTTTGAAGAATTAGAACAAAATTATCCTTATTCGATATGGGCAACCAGAGCGCAGCTGCTTACAGCTTATTCTTATTATCAAGACGAACAATATGATGAGGCTGTTACCGCTCTTGAAAGTTTTATAAAATTACATCCAGGAAATAAAGATATTGCTTATGCTTATTACTTAAAAGCAATGTGTTATTATGACCAAATTTCAACAGTAACTCGTGACCAGTTGGCAACTGGTGAAGCTTATGATGCTTTAAAAGAAGTAACTTTACGTTTTCCAGATACTGAATATGGTAAAGATGCAAAAGTTAAACTTGATTTATCTTTAGATCATTTAGCAGGCAAAGAATTAGATATAGGTAGATTCTATTTAAAAAGACAACGTTATATAGCAGCAATTAATCGTTTTAATAAAGCATTGGCTGATTATCAAACAACTAGTCATACACCAGAAGCTTTATATCGTTTAGTTGAATCTTATACGGCGCTTGGTATTGAAAATGAAGCTAAAAAATATGCTGCAGTTTTAGGTTATAATTATCCAGGTAGTAAATGGTATAGTTACGCTTATAATCTAATTTTAACTAAATTTTCTAATTCAGATTTAGATAAGCCAGGTGGTAAAGTAGGTAATGAAAGTCATTGGTGGAATGTTAACATGCCAAAAGTTAATATACCTTTCTTTGGTCAAAGGGGTAAAAAGATTACTTCTCCACCACAAGAGTAGTTTCTGTTTAGAAATTCTATGTTGCTAAATATTACAATCAAAAATATTGTTTTAATTAAAGATCTGTATTTAGAATTTACAGATGGTATGTGTGTTTTAACTGGTGAAACTGGCGCTGGTAAATCGATTTTACTTGATTCGTTAGGTTTTGTTATAGGCAAGAGAAGCACTGCTCGCCTACTTAAAAGTGGCGAAGAGAAGGGCAGTGTTACTGCAGTTTTTTCTATTATAAATAATGAGCAGGTTCAATTTTTTTTACAAGAGCAAGATCTTGAAAATTCTGATGAAATAATTTTACGCCGGACTATAGATATAAATGGTAAAAGCAAAGCCTTTATTAATGATGTTCAGGTTGCTATAAGCACACTTAAATCTTTAGGGGAATATTTAGTTGAAATAAATGGTCAAGGCGAGCAGACAATGCTCCTAGATCAACGTAATCATCTTGCTATATTAGATCAATATGGTGGTTTGTCCCCCGAACTAATGGTTACTAAAGAAGCTTATAGTAAATATATATTAGCTAAAGAAAATCTAAATGAAATTTTATTAGCTAAAGATAAAATTATTAGGGAACAAGATTATCTTAAATTTGTTTATGCTGAGCTTAAAAATTATGATCTGACCTTAGATGAAGAAGAGTTAGCTAATAAACGTAGTTTATTGTTAAATAAAACTAAAATTGCAACTGCTATAAATAATTCAATAAATTTTTTATTTGCAGACGCTAAAAATAACAGTGATAAATTAATTTCTTCGGCATTAAATGAACTCGCAAAATTTTCCCTAATAGAGCCAAATTTAGATGAAATAATTGCTGGGTTAAATCGAGCTTTAATTGAAATTAATGAAGCTGAAATAGCTTTAAATAATTTACTCCATAAATATAATTCTGAAGATAATAATCTGGATAAAATTGAAGAAACTTTATTTAATTTAAAAGGCCTAGCCCGCAAATATAATTGTGAAATAAAAGATCTTAAAAATTATTTTAATGAAATAGCTGAAAAATTATTACTTTTAGATAATTATCCTTTTAAATTAGAGGATGCTAAAAAAGAGCTAGAAAATGCTAAAAATGAGTATCTGACAGCTAGTTTAATTTTGAGTGATAAACGTAAAGAAGTAGCTCAAGAATTAGAGGTGATGATCAAGAATGAGCTAAAATTATTAAAAATGCCCGAATTTAATCTTAATATTTTAATAAATCAACTTGACGAAGTTAATTATTTAAGTTATGGTATAGATAGAGTGGGTTTTTTGGTGAGTATGAATAAATCTACGCCACTTGCCCCTTTAGCTAAAATAGCTTCAGGTGGTGAAATGTCGAGATTTCTTCTCGCGGTAAAAGTAGTTTTAGCAAAAGTTAATTTAATACCAACTCTTATTTTTGACGAAATTGATGTAGGTATAGGTGGTGCTACAGCTGATGCTGTGGGCAATAGATTAAAATTGCTGAGCGAAAATTATCAGGTACTGGTCGTGACTCATCAGCCACAGGTAGCAGCAAAAGGTAATTTACATATTAAGGTTACAAAGTCTTTTTCTGCGCTCAGTACTGAAACAAATATATCTGTACTTGATGTAAATGAACGTAAAGAAGAGATAGCCAGAATGTTATCGGGCGAAATTGTAACCAAAGAAGCCATAGCTGCTGCTGAAAAATTACTAGTTTGTTAGCAACTTATTTTTTGGTGAGGAAGTTATGGTTACCGCATTAGTCCAGCAAGTGAAAAGAGTATTATCAAGTCCTTCTATTCCCTCATTAATTAAACCAATTATTTCTACTTTTCTATCAGGAAAGTTATTAACCATAAAATCTAAGGTCCTTTCTCCATTAAGTATCCATAATTCACATTATCAACAAAAACAAGAAAGCCTTTTACAATCTTTGGCTTCTCCAGAAAAAAGTTTTCAGTTTTGTAAGCCAACTTTAAGGGAAGATGTAGGATTATTTTCGAGCAATGCTCAAAAAAATAAGATGTTAAATGTGGTTTTATTGGATCTTGATGGAACTCTTTTGGCCACTGCAGAACAACATCGTGCAGCAATAGAGAAGATCGCTAGAGAGAAAAATAAGCCTATTCCATATGCTAATGAAGAAGATCCCACTAAACGTACACGATTATATAAGCGTACTTTATATAATCCTCTTATTAAAGGATTTACGGATTTCTTCGGAGCGGATGACGCAACAGAAACAAGCCGGAGGTTTAAAGAAGTGGCCCCTGAATATGTTATCAAGGCTAAGCCAATGCGAGGAGCTGATAATCTTATAAAAGTGGTATATGATCATAAAGTTCTTCAAAAAGCTAAAGGAGTAGATATCAAAATAATAGTATTTACTTATTCTGAGCAAAAGCTTGCTGAAAAATGTTTAGAAGTAAATAATTGGACTCAGTATGTAGATTATGTTCATGGTAGCGATCCTGATGGTAAGTATCCTGATAAGTCCTCAATTTCACTTCTTTATAATATTAAACAAAAAATTAGCCATTTTCAAGCCTTACCGCTAAATGTAACAGGGCTACCTCATTAAAATTTTGTTTGACAAATTATATTGTGCATAGCTGAATCACTCCATCCTGAGATTTTTCTCATACGCTTAACTGACTGTCTTTCTTTTTTTACCGCTCTAATCA
>CAYZBM010000063.1:0-11841 GCA_964476705.1 uncultured Rickettsiales bacterium
GCACGTACGGTGGTGTGAGAGGACGGAGAGCGAGAGCTCTCCTCCTACTCGATTTAATTAGAACTTAAATAGTTATTTAATTCTCCGCAGTTTAGAATTTAAAATGTTATAACAATTGGTAAATATCATGTGGCAAAATAAATATACAAATATCCTAAGCTTAATTTTATTAGTTATTCTGACTTCATGCCAGAATTTGCTGCCAGACACTGGTAAAAATATTTCTTTATCTTCATCGCATAAGGTGATGATAGATGATGCACTTAAGGCAAAAGCTGCCGGTGACCATAAAAGGGCCGCCTCTTTATATCAGCCGATAGTTAAAGATGAGCCAGATAATGTTGAGCTAAGAATTGCTTATGCTGATTCGTTACGTTTAAGTTCAGATTTTTTAGAGGCTAATAAAAATTATGATTATATACTAAATAAACAGCCAAGTTTTATACCTGCTTTAGAAGGGAAGGCGTTAGCTTCTTTACAGCAAGGTGATTTAAAACAAGCTGACTTACTACTTAATCAAATTATTAATCAAGATGCGGCAAGATGGCGAACAGTTAATGCTTTAGGAGTAGTAAGGGCGCTAGAAGGAAATATGGATGATGCTAAAATTTATTATAAAATGGCTATAGATATAGATCCAGCAAATAGCACTATTTTAAATAATATTGGGCTTTCTATGGCGCTTACTGGCAGTAAAGATGAATCTTTAAAAATATTACTTAAAGCACTTAATTTAGCTAATAAAAATAATGAAAAAAATAAAATTGAAAAAATAGAACTAAATCTTGCTTTAGTTTATGGCATGAAAGGTGATTTTGTTAAATCTAAAGAGCTTTTAAGTAAATATTTACCAGAAAAAGCCGTCTATAATAATCTGGGAGTCTATGCCGCTTTAAATAATGATAAAGCGTTGGCGCGAGATTATCTAACTAAAGCTATTTCTGCCGATTCTGGTTCTTATACCAAGGCGCAAAGTAATCAAGATGCTTTAAGTCGATAAAATCATCTTTTTTATCTTTTATTTTTATGAGCTTAAAATAATCTTGAGTTGGTTATTTCCTATCGTTTTTGATATATAGTAGATTAAGAAAGAATTGACAGTAAAATACATATATAATAAATTTAGCAGATCAGCGATCTACTATCTATAATGCTACATATCCCGAAAAAACATATACTTACAATACTATTTTATGTTTTATTCGGGATCCATAAATACATTCATTTCAATTAAGAAATACTATAAACAAGCTTAAATATAAAATTGCTGCATTAGTAGTTATTAGTCGCTACTCTTTTTTTAAATACAGGAAAATTTATCTATTGGTTGTTAATCTATTGTATTTTTATATTTGACTTTTATGTATTTTATAAGTTATTTAATTACTTGGTTAATAAATTAACAATTAAAATAAATTAATTATTTAGGGTTAGCTATGCCTAATAATACAAGTAATGATGCTTTTTTGGAAGCAGCTTCATCGGGGGATTTAGAAAAGGTTAAATCGTTATTTGATATGGATCTTTCTGGAAAAGAATTAAAAATAAGATCTCAAGAACATAAAGAAAATATTCGACAAAGATTAAAGGCGGTAAATTCAGATCGTAAAACTGCTTTGATGCTTGCTGCGGAAAACGGTTTTTTGAATGTGATCAATACTCTATTGGATAAAGGAGCTGATATTGATGCAAAAGATAATGAAGGTCAAACTGCTTTAATGTTGTATTTATTTAATCATAATAAAAATATAGAAATTCTTAGAGCTCTACTAAATAGAGGTGCTGATATAGAGGCAAAAGGCGCTGAGGATTCAACAGCTTTAATGTACGCAGCTTCATTTGGATATCCATACGTTATTCATATTCTATTAGATAGAGGTGCTAATATAGAGGCAAAAGGTACTAAAGATTCAACTGCTTTAATGTATGCTGCAAAACATGGAAAAGTAGAAGCTGTAAATGCTTTACTAGATCGAGGTGCTAATATAGAGGCTAAAGATAATGAAGGTCGTACTGCTTTAACGCTTGCTGCTAAGGAAGGTCGTGCAGATGTAATTGAAGTTCTCTTGTATGAAGTAGATGGTATAAATGCGCAAGATAATAAAGGTAAAACAGCTTTAATGATTGCTGCAGAATGTGAAAAGCTGGATGTGATTGTACTTCTATTAAATAAAGGAAGCGGAGTTGATCTTGATGCTAAAGATAATAATGGAAAAACGGCTTTAAGTTATCTGATTAAGTGTCAAGATAAAGTATTGAAAGAACATCATAAAGCGCCTACAATTTTAACCGACCCTTCTATTAAAGGTTCAGCACGAGAACGCAGATAGTTAGTCTAAAGATACAAAATTTAAGAGTAGGGGGAAAGGTTCTTTAAAGCTATAGCTATCTTTGCCTTTAGCCGCCCATTCCCATATCAGCGCCCATACCCATACCGCGTCCTGCACTAGGGCTGACATCTGGAGTAAGTCTACCTAGCATCGCTGGGTTTACGTCCGACATTGGTCCCATACTGTCCATAGCAGGTAGGCTGGAAAAAGCTCTATTACTGCCGCTATCAGAGCCGCCACCACCGCCTTCACCACCACCGCCTTCGCCGCCGCCATGGCTTTGCTGCATTCCTTCAAAAGCATTTTGAAAATCAAATATTTCGGCAAAAATTTTGCCAAAAAAACCTTCGCCCCGCATAGCAAAGAGCTTGGCGGCTAGGCCTTCTTCTATGGTATCAAAGCCAGTTAATTTTAAGTCTTTTTCACTCTGGATATTGACCATGATACTCTGGTCGGTATCCATACCCGTAAGTGAACGCATTAGGCCTATACTGCCACCGCCAGCACCATCTTTGTGGGCTCCCATTTGCATTGATACCTGAAACGATGATGCGCCGCCTTCACTTGACATATTTTAGTGCCCAATTATTATTCATTTAAAGAATTTTTTTTATTAACGTTATTTTAATATGTTTAAGCTAAAATAGCAATAATAGCTAAATATTTTTGAGAATGAGTTGAGATTTTAATGTTTTTTTATTAATATATTGTAAATGACTCCTTCTTAAGCTTATAATACTTAAAAGTTCCTCAAGAATAATCAATTTTTAGGTACATGTAAGTAATATTATATTTAGTGAAGTTATTTTTAATGCAATTGTTGTTTTTTTATTTAAGTATTTTTATGCCGCCAAAAAAGTGCAAAAAACATAGTCATGAAGTTGATCAGACGGATCCAATAAATGCGAATAATGTGTTTTATGTTGCGCGTAAAATAAGAAAAAAAACTTTAAAACAAGCAGCTAGTTATCTAAAAGTTAAACAACGTTATCTAGAAGCTTTAGAAAAAGATAATTTTTCTTTTATAGAGAAAGAAATTTATCTATCTGGATTAATTAGAGCTTATGCTAAATATTTAGCCTTAAATGAAAATGAAATAATGGCTAATTATAAAGCTTCTGAGCATAATTTTGTTAGCAATCCACAATCTAATATAACATTAGTAAATTCAAAGGTTAGTAATAACAGTAATAATAGCAATTTCGGTAATTTTGGCTTTTATTTAGCGATTATTTCAAATGTTAAAGTTTATATCATTTCTTTAATGGTTATGGTGCTTGTTTACGGTCTTTGGTTTACCACTAGAACTGAAAAAGATATTTCAATGATCTATATGCCTTCTGAGAATTTTGCAGATATTAAGACTCTCAACATCGATGCTTTATATAGTAGTCCTTTGCCGTTAGAAGTTAACGAGATTGCCAAGATTAATGAGTCTATTACTACGAATAATTTTATTAATTTAAATCAAGAGAATATTTCCTTGGCTTTATATTCTCAAGATCCTAATTTATTAGATTTGGTAGCTAATAAATTAAAAGCCAGCGAAGTTTCTTTCGATGCTAAAAATGGTGATCTTATTGGTACGATAGATTAATTATATTAGCCTTAGTTTTCTTATTTCATAAAATAACAATTGCAAAAAAAAATCCTGGATTTAGGATGCTAGTCTGATTATCATATAATATTTTTAACACGCAACCTCATTTCAAAGATTTTTTCTTACTTTTAAAAAACGATGCTTAATTTACTTTCAAAAAAGAAACTTCTGCAAGCATCTGAAGTGGTGCTCGATGTTCCTGTTGTCGATTTTATACCCTATGCTTGTCATTACGATCATGATACTATTTTAACCAAAAATGGAGAATTGCTCCAAGTAATAAAAGTTACGGGTTTTTCTAGTGAGATAGTTGGATCTAGTTGTGCTAATCTTAGATCAATAGTAAGAAAATCTATTTGTTCACATGTAGATAGTCAAAATTTTGCTCTATCTTTTCATACTATAAGAAAAACTAAAAATCTCGATCCTGGCGGGCATTATTCTAATGATTTTTCATATTCACTAAATAAAGTATGGAAAGATAGAAATGAGTGGGATCATAAATATGTAAATGAACTTCATATAACTATACTTCATCGAGGTTCTTATGTTAAAAAATTCGATATAGCTGCTTTTATTTCAGCTTTTATATTTACTAATGTTAAGAAAAAACAATTAGATTTTTTGCATTATGCCCATGATAATTTGGTTAGAGTAGTAAATAATATGCTCTTAACTTTACAAGAATTTGGTGCTAAACGCCTTACTATGGTTGAAGAAAATAAAGAATATTATTCAGAACAATTAGAATTTTTTGCTAAAATTATTAATTTAGCTGAGGTGCAAGTCCAGGTAGAGGCTAACGATCTTTCTAATTGTTTGGCGAGTCATAAAATTGCCTTTGGTTTTAATACTATGGAGGTACGGAATGAAGAAGAAAAAAAATTTGGGGCAATATTTACTATAAAAAATTATCATGAAATTCCATCTTCTATTTTAGATAATTTTTTACAATTACCACAAGAATTTATAATTACGCAGACTGCTGACTTTATTAATACTACTTCTGCGGTTAATTTTTTTAAAAAGCAATATAATATTTATCTAGCGAGTGACTCTAAAGAGCTAGCTTCATTATCTGGTTTAAAATATATGATGGATAGTGCTAGAGGCGAGAAGACTGACTATTGTCAAACTAAAATCACTATTATGCTGATTGCAGATAATATCGAGAATCTTAATAAGAATATAAGTGCGGTTATAGATGTTTTTAATAAATTAGGAATTATTGCTATTCGTAATGATTTAAGACTAGAAGAGGCTTTTTGGGGGCAGCTACCAGGTAATTTTTTATATACAGGAAGGAGCGAGCCGGTTCCTATTACTCTTCTAGGTGGATTTGCTTCATTATATAATTTTCCAGCAGGTAGAGCTAAAGGTAATTATTGGGGGCCGCCAGTAACTGCTTTTTATACTGCGGGAGGGACTCCTTATTTTTTTAATTTTCATGTGGGGAAATGCGGTCATACTACAATAATTGGTCCATTTGGTTCTGGTAAAACAGTATTGTTAAATTTTTTAGTTTCAGAGTCACGAAAATTTAATGGTAGATTATTCTTTTTTGATCAAATGCGGGTATCTAAAGTTTTTATTAAGGCTATGGGTGGTGAATATAATATAGTAAAACCAGCAGAGCCTGATTCTCCATATAGATTTAATCCTTTTACCTTACTTGATAATTATGGAACTCTAGAAGTTAAAGAATTTTTGGTAAATTGGCTTTCTTTATTACTTGATGCTAATGATAAAAAAGTAGATAGTTCAATAAATAATTTGTTAATTGGGATTGTTGATTATATTGCATCATTGCCTAAAGAGCTAAGAATATTAAGAAATGTTGGAGTCTACTTACATAATAAGGGTGAAGGTGAGTTAGCTAAGTCTTTCTCGCCATGGTTACCTGGTGGGAAATATGATCATTTATTTGATAATGTAGAAGATAATTTAATTTTGAGCGGCAAAATATACGGCTTTGGTTGTAGTTATATTCTTGAAGATCATGTAAATCTTGGTCCGGTTTTGGCTTATTTATTCTTTAGAATTGAGTTGGTGCTTGATGGTTCACCTACCATAATTGTGCTAGATGAGGCATGGAGATTGATTGATAATAGTATTTTTGCGCCAAAACTTGATGCCTGGCTTGAGAAATTAAAAAAACTTAATACTATTGTTATATTTGCTACCCAAAGCGTTAATGATGCAAGTAGTAGTAATATAACTAGTGTTATAGTGCAAAATATAGTAACGCAAATTTTTATGCCTAATCAAGATGCTATCGAATCAAGTAAGGCTTACAAGCAAGTTTGGGGATTGCAAGAGCAAGAATTTGAAATGCTTTCGGCGATGAAAGCCGAAAATAGACAATTTATGCTAAGACAGACTAGTCACTCGGTCGTTGCCTCGCTAAATCTTAAAGGAGCAAAAGAAATCCATGTTTTATCTGGTGGTGATAATAGTGTAAAACTAATGGAAGAAGCTATTGCTGGAAAAAGTAGTTTACCTGAAGATTGGTTGCCGCTATTTTATGAGCTGGCAACGAGAAGAAAAAAATAAATTTTAAAAGGGTTATTTGGTTTTGATGAATAAAAAAAATTTAAAATCTGTGCTGGATTTTTCGCCATTAGTAGTATTTTTTCTCTGCTATAAAATTAGTGGCATATATTTAGCTACTATTGCTATTGTGATTTCGACAATAATTACTACGTTTATAACTTATTATATTGAACGTAAAATTAGTTGGTTACCAATTATTACGGTTATAATTTTAGCCATTATGGGCGGGTTAACTATTTTTTATAAAAATGATATTTTTATAAAAATTAAACCCACTATTATAAATTTACTTTTTGCTTTTATTTTGCTAATTGGACTTCTAAGAAAAAAATTATTTCTTAAATATATAATTAATAATAGTTTGGTTATGTCGGATTCTGCTTGGCGTAATTTTACTTTAAGATGGATTGGCTTATTTATCTTTTTAGCGATTCTTAATGAAATAGTTTGGCGTAATTTTAGTACTGATATTTGGGTTAATTTTAAAGTTTTTGGAATATTGATTATTACTTTTGTATTTATGTTATTGCAGTATAGGTTTTTACGAGACAATACCGTAAGTTCATGAGATATAATAATATTATATAAAGACACAACGTCCAAAGTTAATAAATTAAAGTTTTAATCTGTAGCTTATTGCAAAATATACTATAAAATGTTAAAATTGTGACTGAAGTTAAGAAATTTAAGCTTTTTGGTTTGATTGGAATTATGCAAGATATATTAAAATTTCTTACTTTTTCTAAACTTGGTTTTTACAATAGTTGTAAGGCCTTTTTATCTTTCTTTTATTCGAGCTTATTATCTTTTTCTTTAGCCGCTGGGGCTATTACCCTAATTTTTCCTCAAAATTCCTATGCTTTAGCTCCAACTTGGAGTGTTGATGTAACGCCAGGGGATGATTCAAATTTTAAATTTCCTTCAGTTAAAGTTAAGATAAAAAGAGAGTTAGATAGTGTTACCCGTACTCTTACTCATGGCGAATGTAGTTTTATGGGTATAATTGCTATAAGGGTTTGTGCCAGAATAGTTAAACCTATTGGTGAAAAACGTCCTGGTGATAAGGGTTATAGTCTAACTGATCCTAATGCTAACCTTGCCCGCAGTAATTATGGAAATAGTACGGGAGTCGAAGGAAATCCTAGAACTCAAATTTGTGCTTATGAAGATCCTTGTGATGCTGGTGATCCAGCAAATGGCAAATGTTTCGGCAGTGATAATAAAAGTCCTTTTTATGAGCATCAATCTAGAGAAACTGCAATATCTGATACTAATCTTATAATTTCTACGTCGGTAACAATTATTGGTATGGCTATGGCTATGGCTATTCAGACTATTTTAAAATATTATAATCATATTGTAGTTTCAACATTAGGCTGTGTTGATATTCCTATAGCTCCATCGCCAACTGAATGGTGTAATAATTGTTGGAATGTTCATTTTTTACCTTTGCCTAAAATGGAAATATTGCCTTCAGCTACTTTTTTTGATCCAACAATTAAAGTTACAACTTGTAAAAAAAGTGCAAAAGATAATGCCGTAACAGCATGTGTTTGTACAGTTAGTGATACTAATAATACTCTTGCTGATTGTAGTGTTCCAGGTACTGTAGTTAAACCAGATTTAATTAAGGAAACATTTACTTTAAATGCTAATGATGCCCATAAAAAAGTAGATGGTTTAGGTATGCCTTTATTCCAAGAATGTGCTACTTCTAATGATGGTGCAGATAGTAGAGAATTTTGTGCTTCTGTAACTACAGAACGGCCGCAAGAAGTTTGTGCTTCGATTCGCAATCCTAATAGCCAAAATAAATTAATTAAAGTTGGATGTTTTCCTCGTCCTGATTGGATGATAAAACCAACAATAAAAGAGGTAGGGCTTTTAAATGGCGGGGAAACAATAAGAGTTACTTATAATGATAAAGCCGGGACAGTTCGTGGTACTTTGGATTTGACGGAAGATGCTGCTCTGGTCGATGGTGATCCAGCTACAACTCCTACTTTAGCGTGGACTAGTAATTGCGGTTATCTACAACAAATAGAATTTTGTATTACCAGGCCTTGCGCTGAGTATAATACTGTATCTACTACAGTTAATGGTGTTACAACTAAGGTAAGTACAGGTGTTTGCAAAACTTACGATACTAAATCATGTATAAGTGGTTATGAGTCACCTTATGGAGTTGCGATTAATACTTCGAGCAATACGGTAATTAGTGGCGTACCAAATATTATGGCACCTTTTTTAGGTAATCAATGGATATATAATCCTCCGCATTGTTACCAACGTGATCAAAATACCAAGGATTGTTTAAATTATGCTGATCTTAAAGATGGTGGGGTATGTTGTAGCGCTACGGCTAAGAATTGTCCAAATATTGTAGGTCCATATCTTAATCCAGATGGTAGTTGTGCGCAATATGTAAGAAATACATTGGTAAATAATGTTGTTACTGATAATTATAAACTTGATACTTCACCAATTGATCCCAATTGTACTACTAATAGATCTGTAGTTACAACGCCAGGAACTTCATGTCAGCCAAAAGTTAGTATTCGTGATCTAACTCCTGAAGAGGCTGGTATGTGTATAAATCTACCATCATCAAATGGTGTTTTAATTAAAAATGGTTCAGCTAGTGGAGTTTATAGAGTTCCAGATAATTGTGGTCGGATAAAAGTAAGAATGTGGGGTGGTGGATCAGCTGGTGCTGCTGATCAGGGTGACGATGGAGATGATTATGTTGGAGCTTCGGCCGCTCATGTCGATGCAACTTTAAGAGTGTCATCGGGACAAAATATTAATTATGTTGTGGGTAGTGGTGGTAATGGAGATCGGGGACGTCCAGGTAGTGATACCTATTTTACTTCAGTTGATAATCCGCAACAAAACTATATTAATGCAAAGGCTTCTCCAGGATATAGAGTTGAAGGAAAAAATAATATTTCTGATTGGAGATGGAATAATGTTTCTTGTAAGGCTCCTGGAGATGCACTAAATACTCCAGAATCACCTTGTTATATAAAAAGAATTCGTGATGGCATAGCTGGTTATTATCAAGAAGATGAAGGAGGTCGAGGAACCGCTGGAGGTAATGTTCCTGATTCTTGTTTTTATTCTATTGGTGATGGTGCAGAGAAAAAATGGATGATTAGGGGTAATACCAATAGATCTGGCTTAGTTTGTACCGAAGCTGATAATGATATACCTTTTCCTCCTGGATTTGGTGGCGATTTTACTAATGGTGATTCTAATTATATAGGTTGTATTAGATATCCAAGTTATGTACCTCATCGTTCAGAAACTAATTTTATTCCAGAAGAGCCAACTGAAGCTGAAATTAAGGCTACGGGCTGGCCATTTGCTTGGCCTGGAGCTGGAGGCTGTAGTTATGATGGTGATGATTCTGAACCTTGGGGATATGGTGCTGATGGTAGAATAGAGATTAGTTGTGTTGGTGGACAGTATAGTGGCAGTCAAGCTGATTGTGCTGCTATTAACAAGCGTTTAAAGTATTTCGATGATTCTAAAGGGAAGTATATTTATTATAATTGTCATTTGCCTGCCGCTAAACATGGAGATGTTGCAACTCAAGGTGAGATAGCTGCTCCTATAGGCGGAGGTAGTGGAGGAGGTGGAACTTCAGGTTCTGGAGGTGATGTAGTACCTGGTATCAATATTCCTTTGGGTACAGCAGGCCTTATAGATAGCTCTAAAGCTACTACTCCGCCACCAGCTAGTTACGATTGTATTAAAGATAATTCTATTGCCCCAAATCCTTTAGGTGAGCTTAAATCTTACCCTGGAGCACCTGTTTGTATGGGTGGTTTGTGGACTTTTTAGTCGGTTGAGGAAAAAACACTTTTTTCCAGGAAACTTTTAAATTGCCTATAAAGTCATAAGCAATTTATGCTCTATACCGCCCGCCAGCCAATATCGCGTCGGCAAAAGCCATCTGGCCAGTTTATAGTGTCAACAGCTGCGTAAGCTTTCTTTTGTGCTTCTAATAAGCTATCACCTATAGCCGTTACTGATAAAACTCTCCCGCCATTTGCCAGTACTTGATTATTTTCTCCAAGTTTTGTACCGGAGTGAATAATGGTAACATTCTCAAGTTTAGCGGCTTGCTCGAGATTATTTATAACGCTACCTTTTTTATATTCTAACGGATAACCTTTAGCTGCCATAACCACGCATAAAGCATTATGGTTATAAAATTCTATTTTTTGCCGGCCTAAATTACCTTTAGCTGTAGCAATTAGTAAGGTAATAAGGGTAATAATACTTGAGTTTCCGGATCGCCAAATCTGGCATTAATTTCCAGTAATTTTGGACCATCTTTAGTTAACATAAGTCCGGCAAAAATAACTCCTCTATAAGAACAATTTTGCTCTTCCATACCTTTAACTAAAGGTTTAATTATTTCGTTGATAACTTGGTTTTCAAGTTCTTTGGTCATTAAAGGATTAGGAGCGTAGGTACCCATGCCACCAGTATTTAAACCGGTATCTTTTTCACCAACAGTTTTATGATCTTGAGCTGATCCTAGGGGAAGTATATTTCGACCATCACATAAAACAAAATAGCTTATTTCTTCGCCAATTAAAAATTCTTCAATTACTATTTTGTCTGAAGCAGACCCAAATTGTTTTTGAACTAAAATTTGGTCAATAGCTATATATGCTTCTTCTTTAGTTTGGGCAATAATTACTCCTTTGCCAAGAGCTAGGCCATCGGCTTTAATAACTATTGGTAAGTTATTATCATCTATATATTTTTTTGCTTCAAGCTCGTTAGTGAAACTAGCATATTTAGCTGTAGGTATTTTATTTTTTATACAAATATGTTTAGTGAAGTCTTTTGAACCTTCTAACTTAGCTGCATCTTTACTAGGACCAAAAGCTAATATTTTGGCTTTTGCCAGATCGTCACTTAAGCCATTAACTAGGGGCCCTTCTGGACCAATTATTACAAAATCTATTTGTCTTTCTTTGGCAAAATTAACAATCTCTTTATTGTTATTAATATCTATTTCTACATTTTCACATATTTTTGCAGTACCGGCATTACCTGGTAAGGCGTAAATCTTAGTTACTTCTTTTGATTTTTTAAGAGCTAATGCTAATGCGTGTTCTCTACCGCCACTGCCTAATAATAATATTTTCATAATTTATCTCCTATCTAAAGCCTAATTTTGCTGCAAGCTATCTTTGTTGCTGATTAGTAGATAAAAGTCAAGTTTTTCTGAATTAAAAAATAATATTATTAAAAAGCTTGCAGCTGCTGATTATAGCAGTTAAATTTTGCCTTGCCTAATTTTTTTTATAGATCCCGGAATAAATCCGGGATATGTAG
>CAYZBM010000064.1:0-11690 GCA_964476705.1 uncultured Rickettsiales bacterium
ATGTTTTACCCAGCATCAAACTCTGTTTAGGAGTTTGTTCTTGGCACACTCATCCTGGGGCCCCTTTTTATCAAAATATTATCAATAAAAATAACTTATATAAATTTTAATATTTTGTTAGAAAAAGGAGGAACCCGGGACCCATTTTTAGAGTAACGAATTGTATATAGTATTTCATGATTGAAATGACCTATATTATGGATCCTGAATAAAACATAAATAGTATTATAAGTATATGTTTTTTCAGGATATGTAGCATCATAGAAATAATTTAATAATTATTGATTACAGGTAAATTATTTCTTGATCTACTATATTTAAATTTCCAGCTAAAGTCAGTGCAACTGATAAATGGATCCCAAATATTTTTTATAATTTATAATAAAAACATTTTGTAATAAAAAATTTTAGGATGACGACTACGATCACTTCAAACAAAAGATGCTATAATAAATTTTTAAAAGTATTCTTGACTACTCACCAGGCGTCCATATATGACGAAGGGAGGTGGGGCATTTGATAGATCACCATCAATAATTGAGCGTAAATAAAAAACACTATTGATGATGGATGGATTCGGGGGATTGCCGAGCTTACCATCACCATAGGCCAATCGCATCAACTAAGCTTAATACTTATAGATAGATCAGATTATTTTTAAATATATACATGCTCTAAAATTTGGGTCCTGCTCCACCAGCTCCGCGGCCAGCACCTGCAGCAGAGGCAACATCAAATTTACTATAAGGACCAGCTGCTCCGGATACATCAGGCTTTTCAAACTTTTTTCTTATTTCAGAAACACTATTACTTCTACCCCTCCCTTCTTCTACTGCTACGGGTTTAGATGCATTTCCTGTTTTCGCAGCCGCCACCATAGCTTCTTGACCGGAAGTATTAATTCCCCCTTGCCTTACGTTTGAAAAAGATAAAGTAGCCACTCTTTCCCTCATTAGACTTACGCTTACTTGATTTAGATCTTCAGCGCCTTTAGGTTTATTAGCTATAAAATCTTTAAATTTATTTTCAAAAGAATTTTCTGCATCAAGTATGATATCCGAAAATAATCTTTGCTTACCTCCATCTGGCACCTCAAGTAAGAGTTTTTTTATATTATTAGCAACATCAGATTCTATAGGAAAATGTGTATTAGCATTAGTAAGACTTATTCTTATATTATTACTTTTTCCAATAGGTACAAATGAGGTAATAGAAAATTCTATATAGTCTACTTTAAAATCTTTATATTCTTTAGAAAAATGTTGATTAATAATTGCGGAAAAATCTTTTCCTATTTTAGTATCTTTATTAGCTACTAAAAATTCTGCAAATTCATTACTTAGTTTTGAACTATAAACTTGGATTACAGCTGGAGTTTTAACTGAGGATTCTTGAGAAACTACAGCTTTAGGCTTAGGTTTCTCTGTAAGACATAATAGCATATTTTTTAGTATTTCAATCTGAGCTTCAAATGCCTTTTTATATTTTGTATCTAGTTTTTCTCCAGCCTTAAAGCTAACTAAATATTTTTCTCCAGCGTCATTTAATTTAATTTCAAAATTTCTTAATAATAAAGCTAATTCTAGATTAGCTCCAATAATATGATTTATCTTTTTAAGATTTCCCTCTGTTCTCTCATATAAATTTAATACTATTTCTAATTTTGTATATAATTCATTTTCTGGTAGTGCCGGCAACTGATCATCTGAATTATCTAAGTGGTTAAAACTCTCGAATTCAACCCCTATTTCTTTATTACCTGCCGACATATAAACTCCATAACTTGAATTAATTAATTTAGAAATAACTTTTCTACGAAACAGCAATAGCAAAGATTAATTATTTAAACAAGAGAAAAAATCGTAAAAATTGCAAATCTAAGGTAATATTTCAAATAAATAGATGATAATTTCTCGTTCCTTAAGTTATTTTGCCGCCTGAGATGATTTATCTGACATAGATGCTCCAGTCATAGCAGAAGCTGGAGATGGATTTTTTTTTGCTGAAAAATTGCTTAGATTTTCTACTAATAATTTTATTTGGTCTAGAATTATTTCAAAGTTTTGCTGGTCAAATTGAGGGAAATCAGATGGAGTTTCTTTACTTACTATAAAAACTTTATCTACTAATTTTATATCAAATATTTTTAACAAATATAAACTATTATCATCACTAATTTCAGCCTTTATCACTCTTAAATTATCTTCATTGGGTACAAACTTCGATAACAATAATGAAAATTGATTTACAACTAATTCTTCACTTAAACCTTGTGGAAAAGAACTTGCGTGAGACTTATAAAAAACACCTTTTTTATAATTAGATAAATATTTTTTTAACTCTCTAAGTGCCGCGGCAAGTGCTTTTATTTCTTCATCATTAGGTAGGCTAGTTTCTGGCTTTCTTTTAACTACAAATTTATGATCAATTATATTTATTTCAAATTTTTCTCCAAGAGGTCGTAAAGTTTCTTGATCTCCAAGAGCGGAATTTATTAAAGATAAATTAGATTCTGTAACTATAACTTTAGATAATAATGAAGAAAATTCATTTTTAATCTGAAAAAAGAATACAGCTTTATTTATTTCTTTTTCAATAGTAACTAATTTTGCTAAAATTTCTGCTGATACCTGGCTTGTACCAATATTGATTACTTGTTCATTAATATAAGAAATTTCAAATCCTTTAGTTTGGTCTTCAAATTTTACCAATTCTGCAATATTGGAAAATTCTTCAAAATCCCTTAATAATAAGCTTTCTCTAATAGTACTAAATATAGCATTTATTTTTGCTAATTGACCTTCAATATCATGACAAACATCTGAGTCTGAGTCTGAGTCTGAGTCTGAGTTAATAAGCACAACCGTATTTTCTACTTGTAATTAAAAGTTTAACAAAGAATGTTTATTATAGCCTATACGATAAATTAATGTCGTAGACAATAAAAAACTAAATGCCCTTAGGCTTTAGAGCTAAAAATTAAATAAAGAAGGTTTTGCTTTTCTATTAATCGGAGGAGGAAGAGAAGCAGAAGCATTATTTAAATTAGGAGGAGGAGGAAGCTGTCCATCTAAATCAAAATCATCGCTTACTCCTCCAGGAAGAGGAGGAGGAGAAGCAGAAGCCTTATTTAAATTAGGAGGAGGAGGAAGCTCGCCATCTAAATCAAAAACATCGCTTACTCCAGGAAGAGGAGGACGCTCATCATTCTCAATAAGAGCATCAGATGCTGCTGCTGCAACAACGGCTTGTTGTTCTCTTTGGATAGAAGAAACTGCTATAGAAGGCGTTCTTCTATGCTCCCTTCTTCTTACTACTATTTGCCGTCTCAAAGTGCTCCCTGTCTCCTCACTAGATGCCGCCGCCCCTTGAACTTTAACTTCAGCTTGCTTAGCATTAACCTCACAAGTTTCTATACTATCCGCAACTAAAAGAGTAAGCCAAAAATCATGAAGGCTTGGGATTTTTACGACCATTCCTGTTCTTACTTCATAATCTGATTCTAGTTCAGATTCTCTATATTTATCAGGATGCTGTTCCTTGTCTGCATCTAGTAGAGACTTAGCTTGTCTCTCTATTTCTGTTAGTTTTTTTTGATAATTGGTAATATCTACTTTAAGTGTTTCTAAAAATGAAACTAATTTTTTACGATCAATACTTTCATCAGTTAATTCAATTTCTCTTCTTTGATTTCCATTATTTAATGTTCGTGTTTTAGAAATACTAAATTCTACTAATTTTTCTTGTTTTTTTACAAAATATCTTATTTTTTGATCAATTGGATCCAAGATACTTTTATCTTTATTATCATAAATATTTTGTAAAATTTTATTAATATCATCCATCAGTTCAATCTCCTCTCCTCTAGCTATTGGTGGAGGAGCATCTTCTTCAGAATCGTCATTCTCTACATCAACTGCAGATTTATCTGAATCTACATAATTATTTTCTATCTCTACCCCTGATTTAGGGCCAGTGAAAGCATTTATTCTATATTGCATAGTTATGGAATCAATATATTCTCTTAAATTATCAATAACCGCGCTAATAGTAGTTAATTTTTTAACTGTAATCTCCTCACCTAATTTATATTCAATCTTATATTCTGCTTTTTTATCTTTTAATTTCATTGATAAATTCAGAGTACAATATGCTGAAGTTATTTCTGCTCTAGATAATAATACCGATATTTCAATATCAATTTGAGTTTGGTCTTCTTTTTTTATTTGATTTTCTTTTAGAGTAGCGTTAATTGCTTGAATTTTGCTTTCAATTTTATCTTTAATTTTTTTTTTAGCTTCCTTTTCTTTATCTATAGCCCCGTCTTTTTTACTAAACCAACCATGTGATGCCGCCATAAATTCATCCTATCTCTTTATCAATTTCTAACATTAATTATGGTCTATATTACTATATATTAATTTATTAATCAATGCGGCATTTCGAGTCTTTATGTATATTTTACAAAATCAACTCCAAATCCCCACCTATTGAAGTGGTATTTTCGGTAATTACTCGTTCGGTTAAAAATTTTAGCAGGTAATTGCGGCCTCCAGCCTTAAAGCCGGTTCCGGAGAGATTTTCGCCGCCAAAAGGCTGAGTTCCGACCACCGCGCCAATCATATTACGGTTAATATAAATATTTCCTACTTTTACTTTGCTTGAGATATAATCAGCTTTACATTTAATACGGCTAATTATACCTAAAGTTAGGCCATAGTTAGATTCATTAATTTCAGTAATTATTTTATCCAAATCTTCAGATTTATATTTAACTACATGTAAAACTGGGCCAAAAACTTCTTCGCTTAAATCTTTAATGCTATTTATATCAATAATATAAGGATGGATAAAATTATTATTTATAAATTGTTCATCTTGCTCATTTTCATTAGCGCCGACTATAATTTTACAGGTTTTTTGAATTTTTTTAATATAGGTTATAATTTTATTTTTGGCCTCATTATTAATTAATGGCCCTATATCGCTAGAAAGATATTCCGGATTATTAATTCTTAACGCACTAATTGCTGCACTTAAAGTTGCAATTAACTTTTCATATATTTCTTCTTGGATATAAACAACCCTACAAGAAGAGCAGCGTTGCCCGGCACTATTAAAGCTTGAGGTAATTATATAATCAACAGTTTGATCAATAAGAGCCGTACTATCTATAATCATCGTATTAATACCGCCAGTCTCAGCAATTATAGTTGGTAGGGCTGAATAGCGTTTAGATAAAGTTCGATTAATATCCAAAGCGGTTTCAGTGGAACCCGTAAATACCACCCCTGCAATATTAGGATCACTTAATAAATATTCATTTAAGTCCTTGCCTTTTATTTGCAGTAAATTTAAGGCATTTACTGGCACTCCTGCTTTATGCATTAATTCAACTATATAAGTTGCAATTAATGGTGTTTGACTGGCAGGCTTGGCAATAACACTATTGCCTGTTACTAGAGCTGCCACTATTTGCCCGGTAAAAATAGCTAAAGGAAAATTCCATGGGCTTATACAAACAAATATACCTTTGGCATAAAATTTCATTTGGTTAGTTTCGCCAGTAACTGAAGGTAAATTATATTCTTTATTTAAGATTAAATTGGCCTGTAGAACATAATATCTACAATAATCGATTGCTTCCCTTACTTCATTTACGGCATCTTTTAAAGTTTTACCAGCTTCTTTTATTAGTAAACTCACTAATTCATAAAAGTTATTTTCTAATTCTTTGGCAACGTTTAAAATTATCTGGCATCTCTTATTTAAAACTACTTCTTCCCAATCACTAAAGCCTTGCTTAGCATTAATTATACTTAAAAAAACTTCATCTTGATTTATATAAACTAAATTTCCAACCTGTTCTTTTTGGTTATATGGCTTATAAATAGGAATAAAAACACTAGTTTTGCTAATATGTTTTGTGCCATTAATTATTGAATAAGCATTATATTGCTTACTTGAAAATTTACCCAATAAATTATAGGTTTTATCGAGTGCAAATCTATTGGAAAGATCTATTCCGCTTGCATTATCCCAAAAATCATAAATTTTATTTGGCAGCCCAAATTTAGGCCATAAAGTATTTTGCGCAGCTTTAACTGGGTCTTCAACTAATAAGTTTATTGCAATATTATTATCGGCAAATAATTTAACAAAATTATTGCTACTACCATTTTCGAGTAATCTACGAATTAAATATGGGAGTAATTCTTTATATTTACCAATTGGCGCATAAATTCGACATCTAGCAGTTTTTTGTTTGACTATCTTTTCATATATTGCAAAACCCATCCCAAATAATAATTGTAGTTCGTATTTTTTATTTTCACCAAACTTCTGGATACAAGCAATAGTATGGGCATTATGGGTGGCAAATTGCGGATAGATAAATTCATTTTCAGCCAGCATTGCTAGAGCGCAAGCTAAATAAGAAATATCGGTATGAGCTTTACTAGTAAATACCGGGTAATTAGTTAGACCTTCTATTTGCGCTTGCTTAATTTCATAATCAAAATAAGCCCCTTTTACTAAACGAATATGAATTTTCTTTTCTAATTTTTTTGTGAGATTTTTTAATAATTTTATCGCCGAAAAAGCTCGTTTTTGATAGGCTTGAATCGCCAATCCCAAAGAATTATAATTATCCGTAACAGGATCATTTAAAAGCGTGGTAAAAATTAATAAATATAAATCAAAACGAGCTGATTCTTCAGCATCAAAAGTTATACTAACATCTAGTTCTTTAGCCGCCAAAATTAGCTCTTTTAAAACTGGAATTAACTCAGCAATTACTTGCTCTTTTTTAAGCCATTCAAATCTAGGATGTAGGGCAGACAACTTAATCGAGACATATCTAGACCTTTTATCAGTACTATCTTTAAAGGCATTAATTAAAGCCAAATAATTTTGAAAATATTCTTCAGCTTCAATATAATTTCTAGCGCCCTCACCTAACATATCATATGAAAATAAATAGCCTTTATCTTCATATTCTTTAGCTTTACTTAAAGCAGATTCTATATTCTCAGCTAAAACAAAATGATCACTTAAATACATGATAGATTTTTTGATAGCTTCTCTAATTATTGGATCTGACAAGGTTTTAAGCACACTACTAAAACTAAATAATCTTTCAGCTAGAGAAAGTCCCATAGCCGAAGCATTAATCAGGGAGGATTTATCTCTTCCCATATGCTTGGACCAATTAGTACCTTGTAATTTATCTTCAATTAATTCATTGGCGGTTTTATTATCCGGGATCCTGAGTAAACTCTCAGCTAAAGCCATTATACTTAAGCCCTCTTTACTTTTAAAATTATATTCATGAAAAAAATCAGAGATAGTTTTGCTATTTTTACTTTTTCTAGCTGATTCTATATAGCTTACAGCTACGGCTTCTAGTTGATTATGATCATATTGATTATTTCCCAAGAATTTTATTAATTCTTCAACCAAACTTTTTTCATCACTTATAGATTTTTCACTAATAAAAAGCAGCTGATTTGATAAATCTTGTTGGTCATTTTTCATATTATTCTCCACGAACATGTATTTATAAACCAAGATTAGCAATGGATCGAGTATATTTATACCAACTTAACTATTATAACCAATTTAATTGGTAGAAATACCACGACAGCTTAAATATAACGCTTTATAAGTTGACTATACTCCGAAAATGGCGTACATTTTCGGAGTATAGTCCGAAAATGGAGCCTTAAGATTATGATACCTAGATTATTAAAACTACCAAAAAATGATAATGTTTTACTTTTTGGCCCAAGGAATTGTGGGAAAACAACCTTAATTCATCAGACTTATAACGAAAAAAGCAGTCTATTTATTGATCTATTAAGACCAGATGTAGAAGAACGTTTTGCCAATAACCCTGCTGAAATAATAAATATTGTTGAAGCTTTGCCAAAAAACATTACCCATGTGATAATTGATGAGATTCAAAAAAATCCTAAATTATTAGACTCGGTTCATTATTTAATAGAAAACACCAAGAAAATCTTCGTTCTAACTGGCTCTAGTGCTAAGAAACTAAGAGCCTCTGGTGTTAATTTGTTGGCAGGAAGGGCTTTAGTTTATAATCTTTTTCCTTTTAGTTATTTTGAAATAGAAAATAATTTTGATCTTAAAAAGGCTTTAGAATGGGGGATGTTGCCTAAAATACAATATTCTAAAACCAAAAAACTTAAAATGAAATTTCTACAATCATATAGCCAGACTTATTTAAAGGAAGAAATTTGGAACGAACATATAATTAGAAAACTTAATCCTTTTCGTAAATTCCTTGAAGTTGCCGCACAAATGAATGGCAAAATTATTAATTATAGTAAAATAGCAGCTGATGTTGGAGTTGACGACAAAACAGTCAAGAATTATTATTCGGTTTTAGAAGATACCTTAGTTGGTTTTCATTTGGAAACTTTTCATAATTCGTTTAGAAAAAGACTAAATAATAAACCTAAATTTTATTTTTGCGATACAGGAATAGCTAGATCCTTAGCCAAAACCTTATCGACAGAAACAGAAAGCTCAACTAGTTATTATGGTCTATTATTTGAACAATTTATTATCACCGAAATAATAAAATTATCTAGTTATTTTGATCAAGAATATAGCTTTAGTTACTTAAAAACTAAAGATGACGCAGAAATAGACTTGGTGGTTGAAAGGCCAGGAAAACCAATTTTATTTATTGAAATAAAAAGCACTAACAACGTAACTGAAAGTATGTTAAGTAGTTTTAGCAACCTGATTAAAGATTTTGGACCATGTGAGGCAGTGTGCTTTTCTTGCGATCCTAAAAAAAAGAAAATAAAAAATATGACTATATTTCCTTGGCAGGAGGGATTAAAATATTATTTTTATAAATAGGTAATATATGACCAAAACCAGAAATCTACTTGAGCTTGAAAATCAATATCTAGCCCATAATTATACTCCTTTACCGATCATTTTTAAAAAAGGTAAAGGCGTGCATTTATATGATATAAATGATAAAAAATATATCGATATGGTTAGCGCTTATTCCGCAGTAAGTTTAGGCCATAGCAATAAAAAATTAGTCAAAGTTTTGGCTAAACAAGCGCAAACTTTAAGTGTAACTTCGAGAGCTCTGCACCATAATCTTTTAGGCGAGTTTGCTAGAGAACTTTGTGAATTTGCCGGTATGGATATGATGCTGCCAATGAATACTGGCGCTGAGGCGGTAGAAACAGCTATTAAAGCTGCTAGGTTATGGGGTTATAAAGTCAAAAAAATTAAAGAAGATAAGGCTGAAATTGTTGTCTGTAATAATAATTTTCATGGCCGCACTACAACTATTATAAGTTTTTCTTCCCATGAATCTTATAAAAATAATTTCGGGCCCCTTACTCCCGGCTTTAAATTAGTCGATTTTGGCGATATAAAAAGCTTTAAAGCCGCTATAACTGAAAATACTTGCGCTTGTATAATAGAGCCCATTCAAGGTGAAGCTGGTATTATTATGCCGCCCCCAAATTATCTCACCGAAATTCAGAAAATTTGTAAAGAGCATAATATTTTACTAATACTTGATGAAGTGCAAAGCGGTATGGGCAGAACTGGTAAAAATTTTGCCTATATGCATTATATTGATAAACCTGATGGCTTAATAGTTGGCAAAGCCTTAGGTGGCGGTTTATTACCTGTTTCAGCTTTTTTAGGTAAGTCAGAAATTATGGAATTATTTACTCCAGGCTCTCATGGCTCAACTTTTGGCGGCAATGTTTTAGCCTCAGCTATTGCCTTAGCTACTTTAAAGATTTTAAAAAAAGGCAAGATAGTTAAAAATAGTCAAAAACTCGGATCTTATTTAATCAATGAGCTTAATAAAATTGACCATAATATTATAACCGCCGTGCATGGTTTAGGACTCTGGGTTGGCGTAGATATTAACCCCGAATATTTTACCGCTAAAGAAATATGCTTAAAGCTCCTCAAAGAAGGAATAATAGCTAAAGAAACAAGAGAAAAAACTATTCGCCTCGCCCCACCACTTATTATTACCAAAAAAGATATTGATAAAGTGATTAGGGCTTTGCATAAGGTTATAAAAAATATTAGATGACTAAAAAGAGAGATAAATACGGCTTACTAAATAAAAATAATATAAATCAATATATTGAACAAAAAAATAGTCGATTGACAAAAATACATTTTTAGGCTAATCTGAAGTGATACTTTGGATTGGCCTAAATATATGAAAAAAAATATTAAACGTAGCTTAGCAAAAATAGTAACTGAAATTAGCGATAATTTTAAAGTATTATTATTAACTGGCCCGAGACAAGTAGGCAAAACTTTCCTCTTACAAGAAGTTCAAAAAAAGACCAGATCTTATATAACATTGGATGATTTTACCGTTAGAACTGCGGCAATACAAGACCCTGCAGGATTTATTGAACGTTTGAATTTGCCGGTCCTAATTGATGAAGTACAATATGCGCCCAATTTATTTCCTTATATTAAGATGGAAGTTGATCGCTTAAAAAAGCCCGGTCTTTTTTGGCTAACCGGATCGCAACAATTTTCTATGATGAAAAATGTTACTGAATCTTTAGCAGGAAGAATTGGCATTTTAAATTTACAAGGAATTAGCCTCGCTGAAGAACAAAAAAGAGCTAACAATTTACCATTTTTACCAGATTTAAATCTACTAAAAGAAAGACAAAAAACGGCGAAAAGCATAACTATAAAACAATTATACCATAAAATTTGGCGCGGTTCTTATCCCGATATTGTAGTTAAAAATGGTAAAAATTGGGAACATTTTTATGATTCTTATATTACGACTTATATCACTCACGACATTCAGGATTATTTAGGGATAAAAAATAAAACTGCTTTTCTAAAATTTATGCAAATTATAGCAGCTCGTACCGGACAATTAGTAAATTACGATGAAATAGCTAAGGATGTTGGCTTAAGCCCTGTCACTATAAAATCTTGGATAGATATCTTACTAACTTCTGGAATTATTTACTTATTGTCACCATATTTTAATAATATAACCAAAAGACTAATTAAAACTCCAAAATTATATTTTATGGATACTGGCTTATGTTGTTTTCTAACCGGCTGGTTAAATCCTGAAGTTCTTGAGCGCGGGGCCATGAACGGAGCTATTTTAGAAAATTTTGTAATAAGTGAAATTATAAAATCTTATCTTCACTGCGGTAGAAAACCTAGGTTATATTTTTATAGAGATAAAAATAAAAATGAAATAGACCTACTAATTGAACAAAACGGAGAATTATATCCGATAGAAGTGAAAAAAACTGCAACTCCAAATAAACATGACTTTAAAAATTTTGCTCTTTTAGAAAAATTAAAAATAAAAGTAGGACGTGGGGCGGTTATTTGCTTAACTAAAAATTTGGTTCCTCTGGAGCAGAAGGTTGATGCTGTGCCGGTGTCGTGGATATAGTTAAGCTGATGCTTTATCAGATATGTAGCATTATAAGAATGATTGACAGTACGTTCATTTTTCCACATATGTCATTAAATCAATTTCTTATTATCTTGGTTAGTATGTTTTATACTTAAAATTTTTACTTCATTCTTCTGAACTACAAGAATTATTCTAAAAGATTTTTTATATAGTATTTCATGATTGAAATGACCTATATTATGGATTGTATCTTGAAGTA
>CAYZBM010000065.1:0-11385 GCA_964476705.1 uncultured Rickettsiales bacterium
CTGCTAAATTTATTATATATGTATTTTACTGTCAATTCTTTCTTAATCTACTATATATAAAAGCCTAGATATTGCAAGAAAAAAGTGCATTTTGGCGGAAGATTGGTTTATAGATTTTTATCCTTAAATTTGCAAAATTTAATTACCTCACATTTACCACATTCAGGCTTTCTGGCTTTGCAAATATATCTGCCATGTAATATGAGCCAATGATGAGCATGCATTTGCCATTTTTTAGGAATTACTTTTAATAATTTATCTCCGGTTTCATTAGGAGTTTTAGTTTTAACTAAACCTAAACGATTACTAACTCTAAATACATGAGTATCGACCGCAATAGTTGCTTTGCCAAAGGCACAATTAAGCATTACATTTGCGGTTTTTATTCCCACGCCAGGGAGGGCAAGTAGTTTATCAAAATCATTAGGAACAATACTATTATGTTTGCTAATTAATTCTTGGCAGAGTAGTAAAATATTTTTGCCTTTAGTTTTGTAGAGGCCAATGGTTTTTATATAAGTTGATAATTTATCAAGCCCAAGATTCAACATTTTTTCTGGAGTATCAGCTATTTTAAACAATTCTTTTGTTGCTTTATTAACTCCGATGTCAGTTGCCTGTGCGGATAAAACTATCGCCACAAGTAAAGTAAAATTATTGGTATAATTTAATTCAGTTTTAGGTTCTGGATTAGCTTTAGCAAATATTTCAAATATTTTATTTACTTCATCTGGGATCATTTATTTTCCTAATATTAAAATTCTATAATCTTTTAAAATGCTCCGGTTTTTAATACATCGCTTGCTAAATATAAAGATCCGGCAAATAAAATAATTCCAGGCTCTTTAGCATTTTTTGTAATATGCAAGATAGCATCATCAATTGATTCAGCTTTATAGGTTACAAAGTTTAAATTTTTAGCACTAGAACAAATTTGTTCTGCGCTATAAGCTGAAGGTTCAGTTTTAATTAAAACTCCTACTACCATTTTAACAATATTTTTAAAATGACTTAAGAATTTTTCTGTATCTCGACCTTTGGTCATGCCAAAAATCATGTAAATTGGTTTTTTGGTAAGAGTTAATAAATTTTGGGATAGAACATAGGCTCCGGCTTCATTATGGGCTCCATCTAGCCAAATTTCCCAAGCGGATTTTTTTGGTAATTTTGGTAACAAAGAAATAATTCTACCTTTAGTTATTTTTTGTAATCGTCCTGGCCAATTAGTACTAGTTAGACCTTGGCATATATGGTCATCGCTAATATTAAAATTTTTAAGCAGTTTAACAGCGGCAATAGCATTACCTGAGTTAATAATTTGATGTAAGCCCATTAATGAGGGTAGGGGGTAAATATTTTTTTGCTCTTTTATAGAATCGTAATAAACTAATTTCTTTTTCTCCTCTGCGCTATGCCAGTCATAGGAATAAGAATAAAGAGGGCAATTAATTCTTCCAGCTTCTTGCTGTAAAACAAAATCCACTTCTTCAGTTTGTAAACTGGTAACGCAAGGAACATCTTTTTTCATGATACCAGCTTTTTCTCTAGCTATTAAGGCTTCGTTTGGTCCTAGATATTCGGTATGATCAAGTGATATTGAAGTAATGATAGTGAGGGCTGGTTTTTCAATTACATTGGTTGCGTCTAATCTACCACCAAGCCCAGTTTCTAGTAATATAACATCAGCTGGATTTCGCATAAAAGCTAAAAAGGCGAGAGCTGTGGTTCCTTCAAAAAAAGTTACTTTAATATTGTTATTTTCAGCAACTATCCTGCATTCTTCGCTAAGCTCATATAAATATTCATCGCTGATTTGTTCATAATTTATAACTATCCTTTCATTAAAATTAACTAAATGAGGGGAGGTATAAATATGGGCTTTTAATCCTGCTGCTTTAAATATAGAGCTTAAGAATGCTATTGTGGAGCCTTTACCATTAGTGCCTGCAACATGAATAACTGGCGGTAATTTTTTGTGGGGATTACCTAATTTATCAAGTAAATCTAAAACTCGTTCTAAGCCTAGATCAATTGGCTTAGAACCAATTAATTGTGGCCAATGCGGTAAAAAAACCATTTTTTATTTATCCTTTACCTTTTTTGTAAATTTGAGATATATTCTCTATGGATAGCAATATCATGCACTCGTAAAAAATCAATATTCTTATTAATTAAAAGCTTTGAAACTTCTAAGGTTTCTATAGAGCGATCTTGGGAAATCTTAGGATAAAGATAATTTAGAAATGATTTTTTAGAATGACCAATATAGATTCTAAATTCGCCCTTGTTTAGCTTTTCAATATTATTAATAATCTCTATAGATTGTTTTGCTGTTTTACCAAAACCAATTCCCGGATCAATAATAATCTGCTGGAGGTTTATATTATGCTCATGAGTTATTTTTTTTATTTCTAATATCCAAGTGTTAAGGTGAGCTATAATATTCTCATTGTCAGGAATAGTTATATCTTTGCTAGCTGGAAGCCCAAGATTATGCGTTAAAACAAAAGGAACTCTATTCTTTTTTAAAAGCTCTATATTTTCTTTGTTATTAATTCCGCTTACATCATTAATAAAATCAATTCCTAAATCTATGGCTTTTTTTATATTTTGAGTATGATAACTATCAAGACTAATTTGTTTATTATTTTTGTGAGTCAGATTAATTAGCTCATTTATCACTGGAGATAATCTTGTCCATTCTTCATCTGCGGTTAACATAGTGGCGTCAGGCCTGGTAGATTCAGCCCCAATATCAATTATATCTACTCCATCTACAATTAATTTTTCAGCATATGTTAAAACATCATTTTTAGTTTTACTATATTTACCACCATCTGAAAAAGAATCTGGGGTTATATTTAATATTCCGGCAAGTTTGGTCATTTTATTTAATATCTTTTTAATTTTTTATAAAATCTTGCCATAATTGGCTAGCAGTCTTTTTAATTACTGGATGTTGCCAATTAGGTTCGATCTCGCTTAAAGGAAATAAAACAAAGTCACGTTCAGTTAAATATTTATGGGGTATAGTTAATATTGAGCTTTCTATTATTAAATCATCAATGGCCAATATATCAATATCTATTTCTCTTGGCGACCAAAATCCGCGATCTATTCGGTCAAGATTTTTTTCAATAGCTTTAATATTCTTAAGTAATTCAAAAGGGTTTAATTTTGTATTGCCAGAAACTGCGATATTAATAAAATCAATATCCCATTCTTTTGGAGCATTTTCTGGTAATAAAGCTTTAGAATGGTAAGGTTTAGAGAATTTTATATTAGTGACGAAAGCCTTAAGCTGATCAAGAGCTTTAGCTATATTATCTTCTTTATTACCAATATTTGAGCCTAATCCTAAGATTATCATGTTATTTTCCAGTATATTATATTAATATAGCATTCTTTAATATAAAGATTTCTAAAGAGACTTTGGTATTGTATATGCTGTATGCTTATGTTTATGATAAATTTGTTCTAGAAGATCAAGCCTTTATTTCAATAAATGAACGGGGTTTCTTGTATGGTGATGGAGTTTTTGAAACTATTAGGGTTGTAAATTCAATACCTTATTTATGGCCTTCGCATTTAAATCGTTTACAATTGGGTTTGAGCGAGCTTAGGATTACTATCCCTAATTTAGCAGAACATCTGATTAACCTTATTACTGAGATTATAAAATTAAACAAGATTACTAACGCTATAATTAGAGTTAATATAACTCGCGGCATTGGTTCTGAAGGTTACGCACCTTTAAAAAATATTAAGCCTAATCTAGTAATTCAAACTAGAGAAATTTTAGCAGATAGTGATAAAGCTATAGATTTATTTTTACTAGAAAATGCTAAAACAGGAGGGGTTAACTATAAATCAGTAAATAGTGCTCCATATGTTATTTCAAAAATTATAGCAACCGAGAATAATTATACAGAAAGTTTAATTATAGATAAAGAAGGTTATATTTGTGAAACTAGCTCGGCTAATATTTTTTGGTTTAAATCTAATAAACTATATACTCCAAGTTTAGAATTGGGAATAGTTGCTGGAGTTATGCGGCAAAAAATTATTGATCTTGAGTTGTGTGAAATAGTAATAGGAAAATTTAATCGGCAAAATTTATGTGATGCCGATGAAATATTTATTAGTAATATAAGCCGAATAATTACGCCGGTAAAAAATATTAGTGGTTTAGTTAGTAATAAAGTTAATTACGAGAAAGCTTTGCAATTAAAAGGGTTTATTAGCCACAATATTAATAATATTAATTAATATTATCTTAGGAAGATATGAATTTCGGTAGTTTTGCCTTCATATGTATTATTGGTAATTCTGATCCTGTCGCTTGCTACACCATAATATTTAATCTGACTAACTACGTTATTTACTAAAGATTCTGAAGTAGAGTCATTTTTAGGGCTTAAATAGACTATATCAAAAAATACCTTAGGTTTTACGCGCAAAGCCTCAGCTACTAACTTTTTTAGCGAATTCTGGTATTCTACTGCCGGTTCGTTAAAGCGAATAATCAGGGCTTCTTTTATCCCTGTATTGTTGGCTTTAGCACTTGATATTTGAGCGGTTAAGCTCAAAACTAACATAAGGTGAATTAATACTGTGCGCAAAGTAACCATAAGTTTAAAATCTTTAAATTTATAGATGAAAAATACAATTCTGTAGTGGAAGATTAGTATATATATATGCAATAGTAAATCAAAAACTATAGATTTAAAAAAAACTTAATTTTACTACTTTATTTTGCACATTTTTTGTGCTATAGTGCCTGCAGTTGTTTTTAGCTGCATTACAAAAGCAGTATCTAAGTTATTTATAAAATTTGTAAAAAAGTTGTAGGTCTCTTAAGCTTAGGGGGTTTTAAGATTCGTCAAAGTTGTTTTTTAGTTGCCTTTTGAAAAGGTGCTGTAAGATAAGAATTTTCTTTTTTAAGTTAAATGGTTTTAAATATTTTTAGGAGATTTGATTATGTCAGGACGTATTGAATTTAAAGCTGGTGATAAAGTTGTATATCCAGCACATGGCGTAGGTGAGATAGTTGGTAAAGAAAAGCAAGAGATAGTTGGTGTACAAATAGTTGTATATGTAATATCTTTTTTAAAAGACAAGATGACTTTAAGAGTTCCAGTAAATAGAGCTAGAGAGTCTGGCCTTAGAGCATTAAGTGATCCAAAATTAGTTGATCAAGCGGTAGTTACTCTAAAAGGTAGGGCTCGTCCTGGTCGTGGTATGTGGAGTCGCCGAGCGCAAGAATATGAAGCTAAAATTAATTCTGGTGATATGATTTCTATCGCAGAAGTGGTTCGTGACCTACATAAAAATGTTGATGATCCTGATCGTTCTTATAGCGAAAGGATTATTTACGAAGCAGCCTTAGGTAGACTAGCCGGTGAAATGGCTGCGGTTGAATCTATTGCTATTGAAGATGCAACCAAAAAACTTGAAACTATATTAAAACTTCGCAGACCTGCAAACAGCAACAAAAAGATTAAAGTTACCGATAAAGAAGAAGCTGTTGTTGAAGAGCTTGAAGTATTTGAAGAAGAGTTTGAAGCAGCTTAAATATTGTTCTGCTAAAATTAATTAACGGCCAATATCTATTAAAATATTGGCCGTTTTTTTATAAGTTTAATTATTTGTATGAAAAATAACCGCAAAAAATTATAATCTTATTCTATAGTAGATTAAGAAAGAATTGACAGTAAAATACATATATAATAAATTTAGCAGATCAGCGATCTACTATCTATAATGCTACATATCCCAAAAAAACATATACTTACAATACTATTTTATGTTTTATTGAAGGATCCAAAAATACATTCATTTCAATTAAGAAATACTATACATAGCGTCAATATAGCGTTTAAGAAATTATTTTAGAGATAACATGAATTTTTGCAATATTTCATAAACCATTTCATTATCTTCGCGCAGTCCGATGGTAAATCTGATATATTCTTTAAGACCGTAATTAGCTACTGGACGTGCAATAATACCTTCATTCATTAAAAACTCATGAGCCTTTTTTGCGATTTCTTCGTTCTCAAATTTAGTTAAAATAAAATTAGCTATAGTTGGATAAACTTTAATTCCTAAAGAAGCTATTTTTTCACTTAACCATTTTTTCCATTCTTCATTATGTTTTTTGGCTTTTATGATAAATTCGCTGTCTTCAAGGGCTGCTGTTGCAGCGTTTATAGCTGGGCCACTAACATTAAATGGTCCTCTAACTCGATTTAAAATATCACTTATTTCATCAGAGGCATAACACCAACCAATCCTTAAGCTTGCCAGTCCATAAATTTTAGAAAAAGTTCTAGTTACTATGGTATTATTGCTGCTATTAACTAACTCGATACCATCGCTATAATCAGGAACATTGGCATATTCAGCATAGGCGCCATCTAATACTAATAATACATGCGCTGGAATATTTTTTTGTAAATAATTAATCTCATCTTTAGTTAAATAACTGCCGGTTGGATTATTAGGATTAGCAATAAAAATAATTTTAGTTTTTGGAGTTACAGCTTTAATTATTGCGTTAATATCAGTTTTTAAATTAGTTTCTGGAACTGATATTGGGTTAGCGCCTGCGGCCATAGCAGATATCGGATACATTAAAAAACCATATTGGCTATAAAGTACATCATCACCTTCATTAGTATA
The DNA here is from genome assembly GCA_964476705.1 of uncultured Rickettsiales bacterium. GTDB lineage: Bacteria > Pseudomonadota > Alphaproteobacteria > Rickettsiales > UBA6187 > CAYZBM01. The sequence continues at coordinate 6,685 of CAYZBM010000065.1, forward strand.
AGCCTGGCAAATTAAAGAAATTATCTCGTCAGACCCAGCACCGCAAACTATACCGCTGCTTTTAAGATTATAAGTGTCGGCAATTACTTGATTAAGAAGATTTGCTTCTGGATATCTGTGCAAGGTATTTGCGCTATTTAGATAGGCCTGGATGGCTTTAGGGCTGGCGCCAAATGGATTTTCGTTGGAAGATAACTTAATAACTTTTTTGTTATTACCAGTTTTGGTTAATCCAGCTTTATAAGGGCTAATTTTTAAAATACTATTTTTAGGCTTTGGTGTGTTCATTTGGATAATATGTAAGATAATTTAAATTATTGTGTGATTATAATTAATATGGTAATTATCCCTTTGGATTATGTTAAATTAAGATCATCCAAAAAGTATATCCTTATAGATATACTAATATTATAACGATATAAACAAAAAATATAAATAAAATATTATAATAATGGCAGAAAGAAGTACCGGTACTTTTGGTCCAAATTACAAAGAAGTGGTTATTGGCGATATAGTATATTTGGCCAAAGATAAGCCTTTGGTCCTTGATTGCGGAAAAGAAGTATCAAATATACCTATTGCCTATAGAACTTATGGTGAGCTTAATGCTGATAAAAATAATGCCATTTTAGTTTGTCATGGCCTAACCGGTGATCAATATGCAGTTGATAATCATCCAGTTACCGGGAAACCTGGTTGGTGGGTCGATTTAATTGGTCCAGGTAAAATTATTGATACTGATCAATATTTTGTTATTTGCAGTAATGTAATAGGTGGTTGCATGGGTTCTTTTGGCCCTAAGACTATAAATCCTGAAACTGGTCACCCATATAATTTAGATTTTCCTATTGTAACAATAGGTGATATGGCCAGAGCCCAAAAACTATTAATTGAATATTTGGGTATTAAAAAACTATTTAGTGTTATTGGGGGCTCGATGGGCGGGATGGTAGCTCTAGAATGGGCGGTAAGATATAAAGATAATGTAGCATCTTGCGTTACTATTGCAGCCTCAGCCAAGCATACGACCCAAAATATTGCTTTCCATGAAATAGGTAGGCAGGCTATAATGGCCGATCCAGAGTGGCAAGAAGGTAATTATATCGATAAAAAAACCTTCCCAACTAAGGGTCTGGCTATCGCCCGTATGACTGCACATGTAACTTATTTATCTGAAAGTGGCTTACACCGTAAATTTGGTCGGGGCTTACAAGATAGGGATATGGTAACTTATGGCTTTGACGCAGATTTTCAAATTGAAAGCTACTTAAGATATCAAGGTTATACTTTTGTTGAGCGATTTGATCCAAATTCTTATCTTTATATAACTAGAGCTATGGATTATTTTGATTTAGTAAATGAATATAAGGGAAGATTAGCTGATGCATTTTTAGGGACAAAAACTAAATTCTGTATTATTTCTTTTTCTAGCGATTGGTTATTTCCAACTAATGAGGCAAAACTTATAGTACATGCTTTAAGTGCAGCTGGGGCTAAAGTAAGTTTTATGGAAGTAAAAACTGATAAAGGCCATGATGCTTTTTTACTCGAGGAGCCAGAATTTAGAGAAACATTAGGTGGGTTTATAAAATCTGTAAAAATATAGTAATTAATAGTAAATCGCTGATTTGCTAATGATTGACTATAAAATATATACTTTGAAACTTAAAATACTATAGGTAAATAATTTGCGGCCAGATTTATTATGTATTGCGAATCTAGTAAAAGAAGATAGTCAAGTTCTAGAAATTGGCTGTGGCGAAGGTGAGCTATTGCATTATTTAAGCTCTAAGAAAAATATTGATACTCGCGGGATAGAAATATCGCAAGCTGGAGTGAGTCAGTGTATGAAGCTTGGGTTAGCTGTGGTTCAAGGTGATGTCGAGACTGATTTAGTGCATTATTCAAATAAATCTTTTGATTATGTTATTTCTTCGCAAGTACTTCAGGCTACCTATAATCCTAAAGAAGTATTAAAAGAAATGTTGCGAATTGGTAAATATGTGATTATTTCTATTCCTAATTTTGGTCATTGGCGCAATAGATTATATTTAACGATAAAAGGTGAAATGCCAGTAACTAGCTCACTTTCATATCAATGGTATGAAACTCCTAATATCCATTTTTGTACGATTAAAGATTTTGAGAATTTATGTGTAGAATTAAAAATTACTATCTGTAAAAAATTATTTATCGATGAAACCGGTAAAAAACTAAATAAAATCTGGCAATTAACTATGCCTAACCTCGTTGCTGATAAAGCAATTTATCTCATTAAAAACTAGAATATTATGAAAATAACTTTAATTCCTGTGCTTAAGGATAATTATATTTTTTTAGGTTATGACGAAAAGACTTTGGATGCTTTTGTAGTAGATCCAGCTTTAGCTGAACCAGTACTTGAAATATTATCTGCCGAAAATTTAAATTTAAAATTTATTTTAAATACCCATCATCATGATGATCATGTAGGTGGTAATAAGTTATTGCAAGAAAAAACCGGCGCTAAGATTATTGGCTATAATGGTGATTATAAAAGAATTCCTGGGATTAATATTAAAGTAAAAGATAAGCAGGAAATTGAGATTTTAGAGCAAAAAGTCTTGGTTACTTTTACACCAGGACACACTGTTGGGCATATAATTTATTATTTCCCAGAAAAAAAATGGTTATTTTGTGGTGATACTCTATTTATGATGGGTTGTGGTAGGCTATTTGAAGGTACTCATAAACAAATGTTTAACAGCCTAAATAAAATAAAAAATCTGCCTTTAGATACGCAAATTTTTTGTACTCACGAATATACATTAGCTAATGGTAGATTTGCCTTAACTATTTATCCTGGAAATAAAGATATTGAAGATAGAATGAGTAATGAAAGCAAAAAAAGAAATAATAATTTGCCAACAGTCCCAGGATCATTAGAATTAGAGCTAAAAACTAATCCTTTTTTAATTGCCAAAGATCTCGAAGAATTTACCAAATTTAGACAATTTAAAGATCGATTTTAAATATGAACATATCCTCGCTAATTATTGTATTTTCTATGACTTGGTGGATGATATTTTTTATGAGCCTACCTATTGGGGTTAAAAAGCCAACTAAAGTAGAAGAGGGGTGCGATCCAGGCGCTCCAGAGAAATCTAATATCTTGCTAAAAATGATTATTAGCACTATTTTAGCAATAATTATAACCGGGCTTTATTTTATTTTTGGCGCCCAATATATAGATAACTAAACTATTAACTATAGGACTATTTTAAAATGTTATTATCACGTTATTTTTTACCACTTTTAAAAGAAAATCCTGCAGAAGCTAGCATTATTTCGCATAGGTTAATGTTGCGTTCAGGAATGATCAGGCAATTGTCCGCCGGTATTTATAATTGGTTGCCTTTGGGTTTAAAAGTCTTAAATAATGTTAAAGCTATAGTGCAAGATGAAATGGATAAGGCGGGAGCTGTTGAGCTATTAATGCCAACTATTCAACCAGCAGAATTATGGCAAGAATCTGGCCGCTATAATGGTTATGGCAAAGAAATGTTGCGAATAACAGATAGACATGAGCATGATATGTTGTTCGGGCCAACTAATGAAGAAGTAGTAACGGATATTTTTCGCCAGAATATTAAAAGCTATAAATCGTTACCTATAAATTTATATCATATTCAGTGGAAATTTAGAGATGAAATTAGACCAAGATTTGGTGTAATGCGGGGCCGAGAATTTTTAATGAAAGATGCTTATAGTTTTGATTTAGATTATGAGTCAGCCAAAATATCTTATGATAAAATGTATAGCGCTTATTTAAAAATCTTTAAACGCATGGGCTTAATTGGTATTCCACTTAGAGCCGATAATGGAGTAATTGGTGGTGATTTAAGTCATGAATTTCATATTCTAGCTGAAACTGGTGAAAGTGCCCTTTATTATGATGAGCAATTTGAAGATTTAATTAAAAAAGGTGTTTATGATATTAATGAGCTACAAAAATTATATGCAGCTGTTGATGAAAAACATGACGAAAAAAATTGTACTGTGCCACAAGATAAATTAAGAGCTAAACGTGGTATTGAAGTAGGGCATATATTTTATTTTGCAACTAAATATACCGAAAGTATGAATGTCCAAATAGATGATGGCAAAGGCGGAAAAATATTTCCGCATATGGGTTCATATGGAATAGGAGTTTCTAGATTAGTTGCGGCAATTATTGAATCAAGCCATGACGAAAATGGAATTATTTGGCCAGAATCTGTTGCGCCTTTTAAAGTTGGTTTAATAAACTTAAAAAATACTGATGAAAAAGTAAATAATTTAGCTGAAGAATTATACAATAAGTTATTAGCGGCCAAAATCGAAGTCCTCTATGATGATACAAACGAAAGTGCTGGCAAAAAATTTGGCTCTATGGATTTAATTGGTATCCCATATCAAATTAGTATAGGGCCAAGGAGCGCACAGAATGGAGTTGTCGAATTTAAGTGCCGGAAGACTGGAGAAAAACAAGAGCTTTCTATTGATGCGGTATTAAATAAGTTTCTTAAATAGTCGGTTGTGAAAAAGTGTTTTTTTATAAAAAACACTTTTTTCCCAGTTGTATATGTAGTCTATAATCCTTGGGAGCGGCCCGTCGTATTATAGACAACCTTAAAAAATGAACACTGGTTCATTTTTCTTCTTTATATAAATTGCAAGGTT